>CABMIB010000091.1 GCA_902386135.1 uncultured archaeon | reverse complement strand
TAGTAAGCCATGCGGGTATATTTACCAGTGTGAACAAGGCGTTGCTGAAGAAAAACATGGGCCACATGACAAAGTTAATCACAAGACCAAAACCTTCGGGACTCTTCAGGTTTGCGCCTATCACCAGTCCGATGCTTACCATGGCAACTGATATCAACATAAGCATTAAAAACGCCTCGATTACGATGAGCGGTTTCAGGGGGATATTTATAAAAAGACCGATTATCAGAAGATATATCACCTGCACCATCGCGTCAGTTACGCCGCCGAGCACCTTTCCCGCAAATACGCTGGCTCTTGAAACGGGCGCAACGAGTACTTCTTTTAAAAAATCAAGTTTCCTGTCCCAGATTATGTATATCCCGTAGAACAATGATGTAAATAATACCGCCATGACCGCTATCCCCGGATAGATAAAAACCTGGTAAGGATACCCCTCGATAGATTTCAGGTTCGCACCTATACCTGTTCCGAAACCGAATATCCAGAGAAGCGGTGAGACTCCTGAAGATATGAGCCGTTCCTTCTCCCGGACATAAATCTTAGCCTCGCGAAGCCAGACTGCGTACATTCCTTCAAGTTCATTCATAAGCCGACTCATCTTTTCATCATCCTTTCCCAGAAACCGCCCTCGGCCTCAGCCTCACGTATCTCTCTCCCAGTGTAATGCAGGAACACGTCGTTAAGCGTTCCGCTTCTCACTTCCACAAAATCGATAGGACCCGTATGGGTCAGAAGGTCCTGCAGGTGCATGCTCGCATCTTTGATCGATATGTAGAGAAGACCTTCCTTTTCTTCTACTTTCTTGACATAATCAAGCTTTCTTATCGCCTCGATATCAGGGTTCTTCTGTTTCAGCCTGACAATGTCCCCGGCTATCTGGCTTTTAAGCGCATCCGGTGAATCAAGAGCCACTATTTTTCCGTAATCTATGATCGCGATCCTGTCGCATAACTGCTCTGCCTCTTCCATGTAATGCGTCGTCAGCATGACCGTCATGCATTCTGTTCTTGCAAGCTCCTGTATGTATTCCCAGATATGCTCCCTTGTCTGCGGGTCAAGACCGAGCGTCGGTTCATCAAGGAACAGGATCTTGGGATGGTGCATTATGCCACGCGCAAGTTCAAGCCTACGCCGCATGCCGCCTGAGTAAGTATTCACAAGGTCATCGGCGCGCTTTTCCAGGTTAACAATAGACAGGACTTCATCTATGCGCTGCTTTCTTATCTCCCGCGGCACTCCAAAGAGAAGGTTGTGCATCTCGAGGTTCTCCCTTCCTGTAAGCAGGTCGTCCACGCTCGGCTGCTGGAAGACTATGCCAATGGATTTCCTCACCTTCGCAGACTCTCTGACGATATCGAAGCCGCTCACCCAGGCTTTGCCGGAGGTGGGCTTCAAAATGGTGCAGAGCATTGAGAGCAGCGTTGTTTTTCCCGCGCCATTGGGACCGAGAAGACCGAAGATCTCACCTTCTTTGACCTCCATGCTTAAGTTGTCCACTGCTGTCAGTTTCCCGTATTTTTTAGTGAGGGATTCGGTTTTTATAACTGCACCGCTGCCTTCAGGGCTGGTACAGGGAACTTCGGTTTTGATTAACATAATTACCAGTTATGAAATGAAAAGCATAAAAATCTGCCGTGTTTATAATCTCACAACATCCTTCACGCTCTCTACCGTAATCTCCCTTGCATTCCTATATTCCTGGACTTTGCCGGTTATCCTCACCTTCTCCCCGTTCTTTACAGACCCGTACACTTCCCTGGCACCATTATTTTCAGCTACGAACACCTTGACATCGAGGTTTGAGAGTGTGATTATAAGATTATCGCCGTTCTTTGTCATCTGCCTGGAAAGCACAGTTCCTTCAACCTGCACGCGCTCGCCAACCTTTGAATCTTTTGAATAAGCGGCAGGCTGGGAAGAAAAACCAAAATATCCTATGATAAGGGATAGCGCAGCCATTACCAGCAATACAACTACGATTTTTTCTTCTTTCTGCATCATAACTCTGGGTGAACAGGGCTTGATGTAAGCTATTACTTTTAAACTTTTTTATTTCTTAAAATAAAACAGGCTATAATACCTATGCAGCCTTATCGATCTTTTTTAAGCTTTCTATCAGATCTTTTCCTGCACGGGTAAGCATGTAAACCCTGTCGCTGTCCTGCTTGATAACATTATGTTCTCTCAAGACACGCAGGTGAAAACTGAGCTTCGTAGCATCGTCTATCTTGAGAATGTTCTTTATCTCGGTGAATTTGAGTTTTCCCGCTTTATCGAGAAGTTTTACCGTATCTTTCCTTATCGGGTTCGAGATAGCCTTGATAATGTCAGAATCGATGATCTCGGGATATTTCTCAAAATCTGCCTCCGCAAGAACTTTCCTGATCTTTGTCTGCACTTCGTCTATCTTAAATGGTTTTGTTATATAGTCCGAAGCCCCGCTTTTCATTGCTTCAACTGCGTTCTCAACAGTCGCATAGGCCGTGATTAATATCACATGGGTGGCCGGTCTAATACGCTTTGTTTCCCGCAGAACATCCATTCCTCCCATAACAGGCATGATGAGATCGGTCAGGACAACATCAAAAACCTTATCTATCAGCTTATCAATCCCTTTCTTCCCGTCCTCAGCAGACTCTACATGATATCCCTCTTCCTTCAGCAGTTCTGCCAATCCTTCCCTCATTTTACTATCATCTTCTATTATCAGAATGTTTTTCATAAATATCATGCCGGTAATTTTATTGTGAACGTTGTGCCTTTTCCGGTCTCACTTTCCACTTCTATCGAGCCATTATGCCGTTTGATAATCCCGTGACTGATGGAGAGGCCAAGACCTGTACCTCTACCGTGCTCCTTTGTTGTGAAAAAGGGATCGAATATTTTATTAAGGTTTTCCTCAGGGATGCCGCAGCCGTTATCCGATATGATTATCTCAACAAAACCTTCTTTTGCTACTGTCCTGACCATTATCTCTCCGTTTTTTGCTACAGATTGAACCGAGTTCGTCAGTATGTTCATCATGACCTGTTTTATCTGCCCGCTATCAGCTTGGATCAGGGGAAGATGTCCAAGGTCGGTGGTTATCCTGATATCCTTGAGCAGGGGGTTCCAGACGCTGAGATCCTTTAACTGAAGGCTCAGGATGCTAAGTACTTTACCTATCTCCTTATTTATATCTATTGGACTCTTGTCCGGCTCTGACGGTCTTGAGAAATCAAGCAGTTCTTTCACGATAAGCGCTGCCCTGTTTGCTTCTTCGTTTATGATAGCAAGCTTGCTCCTTGTATTCTCATCAGTCACTTTTTTTTGCAGCATCTGGGCATAAATGGAGATATTGCCAAGCGGGTTATTTATCTCGTGTGCTATCCCTGCAGCCAGCAGACCGATAGTGGCCAGTTTATCTGACTGCAATATTTGTTTTTCAAGTTTTTCCATTTCCTTGCGCTCAGTGAGGTCTCTGGTTACTCCCACCATGGCTATCGGATTTCCCTGACTGTCCTTGACCATTGATGTGTTCAGCCAGATAGGAAATTCTCTCCCTTCTCTGTTCCTTGCCACAAGCTCACCGACCCAGCGACCTGTCTCCTTTATGTGCGGGATTATCACGCTGCTAACAAACTCAGGGTCGGCGTGTATTTCTTTAACGTGCTTTCCTTTGAACTCACCTGCAGAGAAACCGAATATCCCCTCTGCTGCTTTGTTGGAATAGAGAATGTAGCCATCCAGGTCAGTGATTTGAATCCCGTCAGGAGCCTCTTCCACGGCAGTCGAGAGCTGCCTGAGATCGCTCACACTCTTATTCAGGTTATATGACATCAGGTTGAAAGCGTTTGAAAGAGTATAAATCTCATCGTCTGTCGAGCTTACCTTTATTTGATACCCCAGGTTACCCTTGCCGATCTCTTCAGCCCCTTTTACCAGAGAGCGTATCGGTCTTGCCAGATAATTCCCGGCTATGAACGCCATTATGATGCCCAGTCCCCCCTCCAACAGGATATTGGCGATTACGATATAGGTTGTACGGTTAATCTTTTCGTTTATAGGTGTTCTATCAATCCCAATATAGACAAAGCCCCCTCTTTCGCCCGGTATAGGTGCTTTAAACTCAATGACGTGCCCCAAATCGAGATCGAGAATCTTTGGGCTATTGCCGCTATCAGTACCGGCAGTGAGAAGTTCTCTTGGGAAAGTGCTGCCAAAAGTATGCGCCACCACATTACCTGCTGAGTCGGTTATATATGCATATTTAACATCTTTTTCTGTAATCTTTATATTCTCTATAATTTGCTGAAGGTTTACCTTATCCTGGGTTGATAATAGTTCACCGCCGCCGCTTTCTATAGCCAGATGTCTTGACAGTGTCTGTCCCCTTTCGTTTAGATCTTCCGATAATGTCCTATTCAGGTCTATTTCCATAAAAATAGCTGCAAGGATATCAAGGAGCATAATGATTACAACAGTCCAGATGATAATTTTCCTGCCTATTCCCCCGCCTGTCATTTTAGTTAATTTATCTTTTAGCATCTCTGGTTACCCTTTAGTTAAAATATAAGTAGAAATTCTTTCAATTACGTTTTTTCCAGGGTTCATGCAAACTCGGTCAGGTTCCGTTTATTCCGGCTTATTACAATTGCTTTTAGTAAAAGTATTATGTAGAAACATCTGGTATAAAGATTTATCACCCTGGCTATATAAAGCAAGTGGTGTTTTTGCAAAAAAAATACAGATAGTATAGATCCGGTGGTATGGATTGTAATAGTGTTTATAAATTATCTTTGCAGCCCTGGATTATAATGAAGAGTAATGCCCTTGCAAAAAAATCATCGTAATGGAATAGGATAGTTGGGTGATTGCTTGCAAAGGCTAAACCTAATTTTAGGTTAATAATATTAAAACTTTTTTTTGAAACAAAATTCTTATTAAGTAGTTTAGTTGAAAAAAATTTTAATAAGCTTACATATCTGGTTTTTCCTCAAATAAAAACGTATCAATTGAACTATTTTACAATAAAACCCATTATTGAATTTTATTTCAATTAAAAACCAATTAATTGAAATATTTTATAAATTAAGGTTATATAATCTGCAATTGAAATTAACAATATGCCCATTTTGGGCTTGGATAGATAGGATTCGTGGGAACTCAATTGTTCTTCATCAACGAATCTCTTCGAAATAGAAAACAAGCAATTAGGAGAGAAATCAAATGAATTCGAAATTTACGTTAGCCTTAATTGCACTTGTTGGCGTAGGCGTGTTCGCTCTGCCATCTACGATGGCATTGTTCGCGGGGCAGCACTCCTTCTACAACATAGATGCAACAGGCAACCAGGTACCGTGCGTTAAATGCCACGGTGATGTGCAATCTGAATTAAGAAGTGGTTATTCAGCAACAACAAATACGTCTGGACCACACGCTAACTTCAAGTGCGAGTACTGCCACAGGGCTGAGGCAGGCGCCGCAAGCGGTGACGATGCATCAGCAGAACTCACATACACGAGTGTATCCAATGGTCCCCTTAAACTCGTAACTACAGTGCAGAATTTCGAGAGAGGAAACTTCCCGAAGGCTATCACATACAGGACTGGTATGAATGTAAGCAACTGGAATGCGACAGCCTCGGATGTACAAAATCTGGATGGCACAAATTTCGTAGATCAACTTGCATACCGGGATTACCAGGGTAATTATCGGGGCAGCCTATCGACTAATGGTACCGCTGGCATACTATACAACTATTCCAGCAGCACCGAAGTAGCACTCCGGCCAAGTGGAGTACCGAAAGATACACAGTCCACAAAGGACGCCGCTTTCAATCCAAGAGCAGTTAACTGGACTGGAAATACTCCAAACTATGATTTCTCAGGCTCAAGAGAAGTCACACCAGGTTCACAGTACCATGCAGCATCGCTAGTCTCATGCATGGAATGCCATGGTGGAGAAAAGGAAACCGGTATTGCAGGATATGAGATCCAAAGTGCACCACCATATAAACATGAGAGCTGGTTACTTGACCCCACAGATACCACACACAGTTGTAATGACTGCCACTATGGTTCAGGTGCATTAAGAGAGCGGAACCTTGAAGCAGGTGGATTCGGTTTGACCACATATGGCAACGATACGGGTAATACGGAAGCACACAAAGACTTCGTAGGAGCCGGTAAAGGAGTCCTGAGATTTGGCTATGGTGCAGCTAACGATGCCTGCGTTGGATGTCATACACATGTTGCAGTAAGCATCAACTTCCAGAAGAAGTACATGCTGACACTCGATGCCAATGCATTCACTGGTGGAGCCGGCGGGAGCGGTAACCATGGTAATTGGAGCGTTGGAAACTTCGATTCCAAGGGTACAGTTAACGTCGTGGAATTCGGCAACGGTACCGGTGATGCATTTGCAACAAGCGCCAAGGACTATAACTGGTCTGCAACCACACCTCTGTACCTCGTAAACTCTAACGGCACACAGGGCGCACAAGTCAATGGTCTCAAGGATACAACCACCGACAATTCGTCAGCATTAACAGCACCGTAAATGAAATGGGTTTTTCCCATTTCTCTTTTTCTTTTTTACTTTAAAAATCAAGGCTGTTTTCCTGTAAAACCGGCTTTTCGTGTGTATTCTCTTTATATTCATAAACCCATATCCAGTATTAGAAGTCGCCAAGAAACATTGGATTCTTACAATAGATGTGGGTAGTATGGGAAAATGGACGGGTTAAATATAAACAGCCCAATCCGCTAATATTCCCTGATAGTGAGTATATCGCCGGGAGTTTTTTATAACGCTGTGGTCAAAACTTACGGTCGGGGCCTTAATTTTTTTATTTGTCTCATCAACCTGACTAAAAAGCAGATGATTGCCTACTATTTTGAAATTATTACGTTCAATATACAGCTTCTCTATTAATTTGCCGTCAACTCCTGCTCTCAGTAGTCTTACTCGCTCCTGGGGAGTACCTAATACCAAATTACCACCTGTTTTCATATCAGTTCCTCCATGCCTCTTTGAATTATTGAACTGACAGCAGGGTGATACTGAAGCGTGTACCACTTCTGCTGAAATTCTCTATTTCCTATCCATTGTACTGATACAGGAAAGGGCGTTTTTGTCTTATCCTATGCAACTAAATGCCTTAGAACTATATATATATTTTCTTGATAATATATATAATTATTATGCTCACTATTATACTCATATATACGGGTGGCCAACGCATAGAAAATCTACAGCACCTTATAGTACCTGTTCCCGCCGCAGGCTTTACAGTAAACCCCATCGTTCTTTTTCTCAACCAGGCTCTCAGGTATATATTCACCGCATACCGAACATCTTGCTATAGCTGAGTTCTCAAAATCCTGGCTCCTTTCTATTGCGATATCCTGGATTAAAAAATATTGTTTGTCCATATCCAGCAGCCGTTTGCTCAGTTCATTTTCTTCCTCGTGCGAGAGTTTACCCAGGCGCATTGCCCATTTGTTCATGAGCGGTGAAAAATTGCCGGCATTATCTCTGAGTGCCACGCGCACGCCTTTCTTTGTTCTGGAGTCGCCGATGGTTATCGCAAGCTTCCCGTAATCCTCAACATATGCGTTCCCGTGTCCGGGTGTGCAGCCCGTTGCCGCCTGTACGGCATCAGCAAGACAGCGCGCGGTCTCGGATATTCCGATAAGATGCCTGTCTCCTTTTTTTGTATTAAGATGCAGCAACGCAAGCTCGCTCATCCGGAGTCCCAGGGCAATGCCCGGCGCAAGATGCCCATGAAGAGCGACAGCAAGTTCAATTGTTCTTTTGTCCATTTCCACCTCAACTGAACAGGTGCACATTTACGGTTTCACCTTTATATATGTCCCTGTCCGTTATGACATACCCGTCAACTATAGTAGAACGCGGCGAGGCTGAGATTATTGCCGTCTCATATTCCTTCTCAAACAGCTTCATATCCGAGCCTTCATACCCCATAGTTTTCGCTGTGTTCTGTGCCAGTTTCACGAACAGGATATAGCTGAAACCCTTTTCCTGCACCGCAACATCTTCATTTATTACAAATCCACGCGCCGCCCTGGGTATTTCCGTAAAATAGCTGCGAACCACCATCTCAAGCGCGGCAAAAGCACCTGTCGGCTTGCCCGGCAGCGCAAAGACCGGCGTACCGTTAATAACACCGACCGCGATCGGTTTTCCGGGCCTGATAGCCACCCTGTGAAATACAAGTTCCCCTGTCTCAGCTATAATATCTGCAACATAGTCCCGCTCTCCCACTGAGACGCCACCTGTCGTGAATACGACATCGTATTTCTCACAGGCTTGCAGCAGCATCTTTTTTGTTCTCTCATAGTCATCAGGCACCGTGCCCGTGAACGTGGATTCGCAGCCAAGCTCCTTCATGAAGCCCTGTATCAGTACCGCGTTCGTGTTTTTTATCATCCCGTTATGTATCTCGGTACCTGTGGATATTATGCCTGCCCTTATCTTTTTGTAAACAGGTACGCTCCCAATGCCCAGACTGTACAGAAGCGCGGCGCTCTGCGGCATAATCCTGTGGTTTTTCTCGAATATCCTATCGCCAGCCTTATAATCAGAGCCTGAGCGGAACACATTCTCCCATTTTTTTAAGCTTTTGCCGTAAAGGATTTCCCTCTTTACCCTTGCATCTTCCATTCTCAGAACTGCATCGGCACCATGCGGCAGGAGCGCACCCGTTGCTATTGCCACAGCTTCGCCCTCTTTCATTTGTATCATCTTATCCCCCGCGTAAACACTTCCTGATATTCTCAGAGGGTAGCCATCTTCGCTTCGAACAGTGAACCCGTCCATTGCAGCTATATCAAATTCGGGCGATGTGGCATGGGCGAAAACCGTCTCGCTGAGTTCCCTGCCTACCGAGTGTTCCAGAGCGACCGGCTCGGAACCGCGCCTGAAATAAAATTTGCTTTTCAACTGTTTTATCAGTTCAAGTGCTCTACCAAGAGATGTCGGTGAGTTCATAGTATAACTGTCTAACCCCTTGTATACTTTGGACTTTATTATTTATAAAATGCTCTCCTTTCTTAAACTGTAATACGACTGGAGATTTTAACATAATGCGAAAATCCTGTCCGCTCGCCGGGCATTGCGCGCCGAACAAAACCAATATGCTTTTAAATAAGAAAAGACGATTGACATTTAAAAGAATATAGGAGGAAAGATATGTTTGGCATTGAATTTGTACCGGCAGACCCGGTACTGAAGCTTGCATACTATACCAAGCTCGCAGAAGAGAACGGGTTCGATAACGTATGGATAACGGACCACTATAACAACAGGGATGTGTACACCACTCTCGCTATACTGGCGTTGAACACCAACAGGATTAAACTCGGGACGGGGGTAACGAATCCTTATACAAGGAACATTGCGATAACAGCCCAGAGCATCGGGGCGATCAATGAGATATCCGGCGGCAGAGCCGTGCTGGGCATCGGTCCGGGCGACAAGGCCACATTTGATGCCATGGGTATCGAGTGGGTCGAGCCCATGACCACCATTAACGAAAGTATAACCGCGCTTCGCGGATTCTTTTCGGCAAAGAAGGTCTCGCAGGAAGGGAAACGGGTAAAGATAGGCGGTGCGAAGTTAGCCTTCAAGACAGGGAATATCCCAATCTACATGGGAGCCCAGGGTCCGAAGATGCTTGAACTTGCAGGCAAGATAGCGGACGGCGTACTCATAAACGCATCCCATCCAAAGGACTTCGAGTTTGCGATAAAGCAGATAGCGGCAGGAGCTAAAGCAGCAGGAAGGGACCCCAAGAGCGTTGACGTAGGCGCATATGCATGCTTCTCCATCCACAAGGATGCGGAAAAGGCTAAAGGGGCAGCCAAGGTAGTCGTGGCATTCATCGTTGCAGGCTCGCCGGATACGGTCCTCCAGAGACATAATATTGATATAGGCGCAAAGAAATCTATTGGTGATGCGATAGCCAAAGGAGACTTTGCCGGATTGAACAATCTTGTGACCGATAATATGATCGATGCATTCTCGATATGCGGAACACCCGCGGACTGCAAGGCAAAAGTAGAGGCATTGAAGAAGATAGGTGTAACACAGATCGTTGCCGGCTCTCCGATCGGACCTGATAAGGAATCAGCTATCAAGTTAATTGGCAAAGAGATAATCGGAGGAAAATAAATTGGAGGCAAAACCGGACAGTAGTACCCCAATATGCAGAGGGATCCTTAAATCGAACCAGACCCAGGTGCTTACAAGACTGGGAAATATGTGTGCCCCGGACGTGGGGCTCCCGAAAATAGCAGATGTTGGGGAATACAATTACTGTTCCTCGTGCGGCACATGCGAAGCGATATGCCCGGTGAACGCACCTGTCGTGCGAAGGGAACCTGTTGATGTCTCAAAGGAAAAGAACAACTACCGCAAGATGGAGTTGAAGACCGAAAATCTCTTCCAGGGAGTCAATCCCTTCAAAACCGAGGTGAACCCGTGCGTCCAGTGCTATGCATGCGAACGCGTGTGCCCGATCCTTGACGGCTTCCCTGTTGATGAATTTAACAATATCCGGTACATGAAAGCAGGGAAGAGCAAAACGCTGCATGGCCAGGACGGCGCTGTTGTATCGCAGATATTGAAGTCACTGCTTGAGCAGGGAGAGATCGACTGTGCCGTCGGCATTGTCAGGAACGATAAGTGGTCTACAAAAATATTCACATTCACCAAACCTGAAGATGTCGTCAAAGCCAGCGGGACGAAATATACGTATCAACCCGCTGTGACAACCATGCGGGATATACACAGGGCATATGTTGACAGTGCCGAATCACCGCTCCTCTCACCTGATGGCGTCATGCGGGAAGAACCCAGGACATACATCGAACCGATAAAAAACATCCTGAAAAAATATAAGAAAGTGGCCCTTGTAGGAGTACCATGCCAGGTGCACGGCGCCAGTCTTTTCAGGGAGAATTTCGACAGGATCGAATTGATAATCGGGCTCATCTGCATGGAAAGCTTCTCTGAAGAGATAATGTTCTCCGAGGTCATCCCGAAGATCATGGGCGTGGACATCAGGGACGTGGTCAAGATGAACTTCCATAAAGGGAAATTTATCGTTGAAACCACCAAAGAAACAAAGGAAGTCCCCATCAAGGACGTGGCTCCGATGGCACGCCATGGATGCCATTTCTGCCAGGATTATACATCGTATTATGCTGATATATCCGTTGGCTCAGTTGGCTCGGATGACGGATGGAGCACGATATTCGTAAGGACGGAGAAAGGTGATCAATACCTCAATAAGGTCAAAGATATCGAGTATTCGGATAAACCCATAGTTCTGGATATAGTCAAGAAACTCGCTGCCATGAAGCACAAGAACAATAGATGGGACTGGCGCGGGTTTATGAAAGAAATCTGGAGCCGGGATATCCCGCCAAGACCATGGGGCAGGGAGAGGCTTGAGAAAATCCCGCCGCCTGAAGTGGAAAAAGTCGAAAAAACAGAAAAAGGGGATAAAGCTGAAAAAGCAGCAAAGCCTGCCCAGCCGAAAGAATGATATGCGCCGCGGACTTTACCTTGGAAGATTCCAGCCGTACCATTTAGGGCATCATGAGGTTTTAAAGCAGATCGCGAAGGAAGTAGATGAGATCATCATCGGCATCGGCAGCGCCCAGAAAAGCCATGAAATCGAGAACCCTTTTACCGCAGGTGAGCGCGTGCTCATGGTATCAAGCGCGCTTGAAGAGTTCAATATAAAACATTATGTCATACCGATAGAGGATATCCAGCGAAACTCCTTATGGGTGTCACATGTGAATTCCATGGTGCCGCCTTATGAGATAGCGTACACCAACAATCCGCTTGTAATTGAACTCCTGAGCGAAGCAGGGATTCGCGTGAAGCAATCGCCCCTGTTCAAGCGGAACAATTATTCAGGCACAGAGATAAGGCGGAGAATGCTCGCGGGCGATAAATGGGAGCATTTTATCCCGGAAAAAGTTGTAGCGATCATAAAGGAAATCGACGGTGTTAACAGGCTGAAGACAATAGCCCAGTCGGACCAGGAATGAAAATTAAATCTCTTCCAGTGCCAGTGCCTCTCGCAGAGTGAAGTTCCCCACGTAAAGGGCAGCGCCCACAACTATACCGGAAGCACCTGTTTTTTTGATTAGTTCTATATCAGAAAGTGTGGTGATCCCGCCTGAGGCTATCACAGGAATATCGAGCGCATGAGCAAGTTCCTTTGTTGGTTCCGGATTCACGCCTTTTAGCAGCCCTTCGGTATTTATATCAGTGAAAAGGATGCTCCCGGCACCTAATTCCTGGAACTTTTTGCCAAGCTCAACTGCGCTGAACGTAGAATGCTTTGTCCAGCCGTGCGTTGTCACTACGCCGTTTTTTGAATCAAGCGCTACGATGATGCGCTCGCTTTCGAACTCATTACTTAGTTCACTCACGAGGGGAGGGTTACTTATGGCAGCAGTCCCCAGGATTACTCTATCTACGCCTAGGTTAAGAAGAGCAGCGGCATCCTCCTTTGATCTTATACCTCCGCCGACCTGCGTTTCCACATTGAAGTTTTCGATTATTGACTGTATAATGGCGCTGTTCAACCGCTTTCCTTCTATAGCACCATCAAGGTCGATGAGGTGGAGTATGCCAGCGCCCTCGTTAACCCAGCGCGCCGCAACGCCAAGCGGGTCATCGAGTGAGACGCGCTCGGTTCCAGGGATACCCTGTACTAAGGAGACGCATTTTTTATTCTTCAGATCGATTGCGGGAATTATTTTGAACATAGAATCCAACTTTTGTGACATTATGATTTTCTTAAAAGTAAATCTTACTATCCAGATGTTTTGTAATAAACTTTATAAATTCATTACATATTTATACTTTGACGGTCATTAGTTTAACAGAGACTCCGCAAGTGAATGCGGCATTCCGAAATCGGTCGAAGCATGGCAACGAGGGTAACTGGAAAAAAGGATAGACTAGTAATAGACTTGGTCTTTATAGCAGTAACCATCATCATGGTTATGATAATAAGTATTTATCTCCAGAATAATTTTGCAACAGCAGCTCAAAGCAACCAGGTACAACAAACGCCGGTACAAAATGAAATAGTCAAAAAAAATATCATGGTGAATGTATCAGGTGGACTTAATAATCTTAAATCAAAAGAGTGGACGAAACTTGCAGAACATATCGGGCGACAGAGAGCGACAACTTTATTGTGGTACTACTTAAAAACGACCTATGATATTGATGCAAAAATAGTCTTTGGCAGCCCTAAAGAACTCGATACGGCTATTGCAGTCAAGGAGCCCTCATGGGGCGACACTCCTTTTCCGACAGTTAATATCAAAGGAGTAAGATACTACATTATCGATCCAATGGCGCCTGCTATTGTGAGTGACTTCAAATATGGGGAGATGTTCGATGATCCCGGGAAAACCTACCTGCCATACAACTATTTCAGGCTCTTCCCGGAAGATATTGATACTGTAAAGCAGTGGACGAAAGAAACTGGAGTAGATATCAGACACACAGACATTCTTGGCAGGTAGCTTCCAGGCAATCAAAATCAGTCTGCGTACTTAAATTCAGCAGACTCTATTTGACCTCGGTATTTACTGCTTTTGTATCTATTGTCTGCCCGTTCATTATGAGAGTAACGGTTATGGTGTATTTTCCCGAAGGTCTTATCCCACTCACCTTTTCAGGTATTGCTACCCTGACCGGGATATCATATGTCTCACCTGGCTTGATATCTGCGTTATACTGGTCGGAAAATTCTCTTTTTGCCTTATCTCCCATCCACGCGTAGTTATTATTGACTGCAACCGTTTTGATATCAAACCCTGTAACCGTTGTTGACCCCATGTTCTTCAGGACTATCTTTCCATTAACCGTGCTGCCTGCAGAATAGCTTGGTGCAACATCGACCCTGGCAATTTTTATCTCGCTTACTTTTTTTATATTGAAAGTACCGGAACCTATGGTGGATCCCTGAAGCTGCGCCCGCCATGTATGCTCCCCCGCAAAAAGGGATTTTGTGGAAAGGGAGCCGCATGGATTCACCTCAGCCGCCGGTAAAGAATCTACTGAGATCATGACTCCTTTTACACCGGCCGTCTTATCTCTGTACATAGTCTGGAATCCCCATTGATTCTTTGATGCTGCAGAGTCGCGCAAAGATATGCCATTCACCGAATCTACTACGATTACGGATTGATTTGCAGTAAGCGTCATGTTATTAAAACTTACATTCAATACCACCCGGTGTTCTCCCATGTCGAATTTTTGACTTAGTTTCTGGCTTCTGCCTGCGATTTTACCATCCACAGTCCATTCGAATAACGGCTTGTTGATATTCTGTGTTGAAGCCGCGAGTTCAATTCCGGTATTCTTCCAGAGCACGCGGTCGCATCCGATAGAGACTGATGGCGCCGGTTTTTCCTGAGGCGCTTTATCCTTATGCAAGAGAAGAGCCGCGCCTGAGATAGATGTCAGTATCAATATTGCTATGATTAAAATTATATAATGCTTTTTTGTTTTTGGTAAAACGTTTTTAAAAACTCGAGTTTTTTCCTCTAACAAGAAGTTCAGTCTCCGGTGAATTATAGATTATGGATATATAAAGAGTTTACTGGAATAAAGATTATAACCAATCCAGCCAATTCAGCCACTCATGAAACAGAAACTCACTGTAAACCTTGAGGAAGATATAAAACTACCATCAAACGTCTGGAAATTCGGGGATGACATAGATACAGATGCCATCATCCCTGGCAAGTACCTTACAATAAATAAGCCTGAGGAGCTTGCGAAACATGCTTTTGAAGGCGTGCGCCCGGAATTCGCCCGGAGCATCAAAGAAGGGGATATCATTGTTGCAGGATTTAATTTCGGATGCGGCTCATCAAGGGAACACGCGCCGTTAGCGCTCAAAGGGGCTAAGGTGAAATGCATAATCGCAAAATCTTTTGCGCGCATCTTTTTCAGGAACGCCATCAATATCGGCCTTCCGCTCCTTGAGTGCCCAGACACTGATAAGATCGAAGAAGAGGACAATATAGAAGTTGATTTTGAATCCGGGCTCATCACCAACAACACAAAGAACCAGACATATCAGGCAACGCCGCTGCCGGATTTCGTGCGCGGTATCGTGGATGCCGGCGGTCTGATAGGATTTGCAAAAAAACAAATACAATAAAAAAGCTTGATATAAAAAATTAAAAAACAGTAATAAGTCTGAGACTTATTACTGGTGTGACTCGTATCTCTTCAGAATGCTTATGACCTGGTTCAACAGGTTCTTTGAATCCGAAAGGTGTTTGGCACCGATGTCTGCGGCTTTATCAAGATTAGCATCAAGCACAAGCAGGTTCTCCTGAAGCAGATATATCAGGTACATCATAATGCACCAGTACACTGCGAGAGCCAGGAAAGAGACTATTCCGATAACCACCAGTTGACCGTATATCAACGCTGTAGACTGTCCCAGCGGCTGCAATATATTTATTGCGCCCATGAAATTGTAAAGTATTATTACTCCAAATACTAACGGTACAATTGTTGCAATAATTAAACTCTGTTTACTCAGCTTCATTTCAGTATCCTCCGGGAGTTTCCTCCAGTCTCCTCTTTATGTTATTTATCTATTTAAGTATATCTAGAACCTCATAAGATTCGTCTTGACTTTCTCTAAATCCTGGGCGTTCCAGCCATAGCAAGCATTATATCAAGTCAAATGGATTAAACACGATTAAATTTGTTCAAGACTATGATATATCCAACTGGAACACCAACACAGCCCGAGGTAATCGCCGTAGCTTTATCCAAACTAAATATCAAACCTGCCGATGTATTTGTGGATATCGGCTGCGGGAGCGGCTCGGTATCGATAAGCGCTGCGCTTCTGGCAAAACATGTGTATGCCATAGACAACAGGGAAGAGGCTATTCGCGCAGCAACTGAGAATATCAGGGAATGCGGCCTGACAAACATACAGGTTTTAAATGGCGAGGCTTCGCAACTGCTTGCCGATATGAAAATCGACTGTGCGTTTGTGGGTGGCAGTAAAAATATGGAGCAAGTCCTTGAAATACTGGCGGAAAAAGTCCCACGATTCGTAATCAGCGCGGTAAGGATGGAAACTGTTTTTTCCGCGCTTGAGATAATGAAAAAGAATAATGTTTTCAAAGAGCTGTTACACATACAATTATCAAGAGGGAACGAGCTTGCAGGAGGCACAATGCTAAAACCTGAAAATCCTGTTTTCCTGATCGTAGGTGGCTCATGCTGATCGGGGTAGGTCTTGGTCCCGGCAGTCCCGACCTCCTGACACTGGCTGCAATAAAAGCCCTGAAAAACAGCAGGAAAGTATTCGTCCCCGGGAAACTTGCTGCCGAACTTGTGGCGCCTTATACAAAAGCTGAACTCATGGACTTTCCCATGATACAGGATAAAGCAGAACTCTCAAAAATGTGGGAGAACAATGCCAAAACTGTGGCGAATGAAGCCGGGAAAGGTACTGTCTCTTTTGCTGTCATCGGCGACCCCAATTTTTTTTCTACGTTCTCGCACCTGCGAAGGACTATCAAAGAGAAATACCCGGACATAGAGATCACCACCATTCCAGGCGTAAGCGCAATAACAGCCCAGGCAGCTAAGACCGGTACAAGCATCGAAGGCTCATTTATTGTAAGCGACGGCTCACCTGTGCGGACAAAAATAATCCTGAAAACAAAGCATCCTGAAAATACCAGGGAAAAATTAACCGCAGAAGGATTTGATGAGTTAATCTATGCAGAGCGCCTGTTCATGAAAAATGAAAAGGTAACGCCGGATATCCCGCAGGATGGCGATTATTTCAGCATCCTGGTAGCAAGGAAAAGCAAAAAACCAACGAACAAAAAAGTCGTATATTTTGTGGGTGCAGGTCCTGGCAATCCTAAGTACATCACAGTAAAGGGACAAGAGCTTCTTGAATCGGCAGACCTTGTAATGTACACAGGTTCGCTGATCAACCGGGAGATTTTGAATTATACGCAGGGAGAAAAAATCGACAGCCATGGAATGAAGCTCGAAGATATTGTAGATATACTTGCAAAAAATGTGGAAGCAGGAAGGACGGTTGTAAGGCTGCACAGCGGCGACCCTTCATTGTACGGGGCGATCATCGAGCAGATAGACGGCTTGAAAAAACGCAGAATAGACATAGAGATTATCCCTGGCGTGACTTCACTTTTCGCCGCAACCGCTACTCTTCAGACCCAGCTTACGTTAAACGGGATAACAGAGACGTTGATAATCACTAGACCCGCCGGAGAGACGCTTGAGATAGATTCCATCCGTGAACTTTCACGGCATAACGCCACAATGGCGATATATCTTGGCACACACAAACTGCGGGAAATAATGGACAAAGTTGCATATCCCAGGGAAACGCCAGTTGCCGTTGTGTACCATGCCTCATGGGGCGATGAGAAAGTGGTGCTTGGTACTGTGGGTGATGTTGCCGATAGGGCAGAGGCTCGGGGGATTGATAAGTCTGCAATGATAATTATAGGGAACGTGCTGTCACCGGAGAACTACAAGAGGTCGCATCTGTATGGGTGAACTGGCAATTATCACTTTTCCACGCAATCTGGTCATCGCTGAAAAGATACAGGATTTCCTCGGCGGAGAGTTAATCCCATACTCGAAAGATGCTTTCAGACAGGCTTTTGAGTATGATTCGATAATAGCCATAATGGCAGCGGGAATAGCTGTCAGGAACATTGCCCCTCTTATACGCAATAAATGGGAAGACCCTGCTGTTGTTGTTGTTGATTGCAGATTGAGCTTTGCCATACCCATACTTGGCGGGCACCACGGGGGAAATGAACTGGCAAAAAAACTGGCAGGCATGGGGATAGTTCCTGTAATAACAACAGCTACCGAAGCAAGTGGAAAAGAATCGGTTGAGAGTATTGCACAAGCTCTCGGAAGCAGGATAGTCAACAGGGAATCAACAAAAAAGGTTAATACTGCCTTGCTGGACACGGATGTTGAAGTCCTGTGCGTAAAAGGTCCGAAAATCGTTCTTGTGGACGATGATGTAAGCGTGCTGAAAAGATACGGGCTTGTGGTGGGTATCGGTGCAAACCGCGGCGTCAGCCAAAATGAAATCATGGAGGCGGTCAGGAGCGGACTGGTTGAGATCAATGCCAGCATTGATGATGTAAAATACTTTGCATCAGCGATGATCAAGGAGAACGAGCAGGGCATCATTGATGCGGCAGCCTCGTTCGGGAAAGAATTGAAGTTCGTACCCCATGAACTCATTAACTCGATCAAGGCCCCGACACATTCAAAGGCGAAAGCTCTCGGATTGAACGGGGTATGCGAACCCGCAGCGCTTGCGCTCTCAGAAGAAAAGAAACTGCTGCTTAAAAAGAGGATATATGGGAATGTCACGATCGCGGTCGCAAGGTAAGCTGTACATAGTGGGCATAGGTCCGGGTGCTGTCGAGCATCTCACGAAGAAAGCGGAGAGGACGCTGCTTGGATCTGAATATGTCGTCGGTAACGGCACATATCTTGACCAGGTGGCTGAAGTGATTAAAGGCGCAAAGGTCATAAGAAGCGGGATGGGCGGCGAGGTCGAACGCGCAAGGAAGGCTGTCGAACTATCAAGAGAGCATGTTGTTTCTATCATCAGCGGCGGGGATGCCAATGTATACGGCATGGCAGGACTGGTGCTTGAGGTGGCGGAGAAGGAAGGAGATGTAGAGGTGGAGATAATCCCTGGCGTAACTGCGTTCAGCGCTGCTGCTTCGCTCCTTGGGGCGCCTGTAGTTTCCGACTTTGCTGTAATCAGCCTGAGTGACCTCCTGACGCCGACAGATGTGATAGAGCGCAGGCTGAACAGTGCAGCAGAATCGGATTTTGTGATCGCCGTATATAACCCGAAGAGCAGGAACCGCAGGCAGAATTTCGGGAAAGCGGTAGAGATTATACGAAAATACAGGAGCGACGATACTCCGGTGGGAATTGTGAAAAATGCAACGCGGGAAGGGGAGACGGTTATTGCTACCACTCTTGGGAAAATCATGGACTATAATGAGACTATCGATATGAGCACTCTTGTTCTTATCGGGAACAGCGAGTCAAGACTGTGGGACAACAGGATAATAACGCCGCGGGGATACCAGAGGAAATATGAGTATTGATTTTGGCGCGCGCACCAGAGAAGCAAAAGAAATCAACGAAAAAAGCCG
This sequence comes from uncultured archaeon, assembly GCA_902386135.1. Classification (GTDB taxonomy): domain Archaea; phylum Halobacteriota; class Methanosarcinia; order Methanosarcinales; family Methanoperedenaceae; genus Methanoperedens. Next base: position 6,658 of record CABMIB010000091.1, on the reverse strand, counting down.
GGCAATAGTACGCAAGATTGTAAAAGGCGATACGCGTGAGGACAGGATAAGGCAGCGCTGCGTGATAGCTACGGGCGACCCTGCATTTGCCGATTTGATGAGGTTCAATAACGAGCCAATAAAAACAGGGATCGAGGCAATCAGGAGAGGCGCGGTTATATTCACGGACATAAGAATGGCGCAGGTCGGGATAATGAAGCGCGGACACAACTGCGACGTGAGATGTGTGCTTGATACCGGAGGCGAAATTGCAGAGAAAACCGGTGCAACGAGAACATCGGCAGGCTTCATGGCGCTGGAAAAAGAGCTTGAAGGCGCAATAATCGTTATCGGGAACGCACCCTCGGCTGCGCTGACTGTATGCAGGATGATTGAGCGCGGACTAAGACCGGCGCTGCTTGTGGCTACGCCTGTGGGTTTCGTGAACGCGGCTGAATCAAAGGAGCGCGTGAGGGGGCTGGATGTGCCGTCCGTTACATGTGTTGGGACGAGAGGAGGGACGCCGGTGGCGGTGGCGGTGGTGAATGAGCTGGTGGAGATGGCTGTGGTATAAGCGGCGATACTTCCAGTAACTCTTTATAATATTGAAATAATTAGTTTATTACAGTGGAACAGTGCATAATACTATGATTTATGCTAATATCATTACAGAGGACGTAGAAATATCATGAAAACGGCGTCAGAATCCATCTACGAAAAAAGCCTTGAACGTCTAAAATCTGTGATCCTTGATGCCTTAAGGGGAGAAGATGTTATGATAATTCTTTTTGGTTCAAGAGCAAGGGGAGACTTCGACAGGCGGTCTGATATAGACATCGGGATAATACCTAAGAAAAAATATGATCAAAGAAAATTAATTCTTTTAAAAGAAAAACTTGAGAATATGAATATTCCATATAAAATAGATGTGGTGGATATTTCCAAGGTTTCAGAGGTTTTCAGAGATAAAGTACTGAAAGAAGGGAAGATATGGAAAAGCTGACAATAATAGCAGAAGATACAAAAAAGGCATTAGGGACTTTAAAAGAAATAATAAATACTCCCTACTCCGTAATAGTCCGGGATGCAACCATACAGAGGTTTGAGTACAGCTTTGAGATATTCTGGAAATTTGTAAAGGAATATTTGAGAGTTAAAGAAGGGATAATATGCAATTCTCCAAAATCATGCTTCAGGGAAGCTTTTAATGTGAAATTGCTCACAGAGGAAGAAACTGTAACTGCCCTTGAGATGACGGATGACAGGAACCTGACATCTCATACATACCATGAAGAGGTAGCGGAAGAAATATACCGGAAAATTAAGGGCTATTCTAAACTTATGGATAAGGTATATCAGAACCTGATTGAAGCTTGAGATATGGTGCTATGGTGCACTCAAATTTTTGTTGATATTTATCCTGTGACTGTTCTTCCTTTGAAAATCACTTAAACAGCTCTCTTAACTCCCACAAAAGCTTCGGATTCTTCTTGAACAAAGCAAGCAAAAAAACCGGCAGCGCCATCTTGCTGACATCTACTCCATCGAGTGAATGTGCAAGCTGGTTTAACTGCTCATCCGAGAGTTTTATGAGCAGGTTCTTTACCTGAAGGGATTTACTTATCTCTTTTCCGATGGTAGCGCGCCATTTATCCTCGTATTCTTTTAAGGTCTTAACGGAATAATCTCCTTTTTCTTTCGCTTTTATGCAAATATTCCCTGCCATTTCCCCTGCATCCATAGCATTGGTGATGCCTCCGCCGGTAAGGGGATCGGATTGCCTTGCGGCATCGCCTACAAGTATCAGCCCGTCGCTCACGGTCTGTTTGATCGGTCCGCTCACCGGAACGCCGCCGACCACGATTTCAACGATTTTAGCCTGCGGCATATATATGTCTACGAACCTCTGGATCAGTGAAATCGCCCTCACGTCACCGGATCTGCTTCCGAGTATGCCGATTCCAACGTTCGCCGTATGCTCCCCTTTCGGGAACACCCATACGTATCCGCCCGGGGCGTAATTACTCCCGAGATAGAATTTGCTGTAATCGCCTGGATCGATGTTTGAAACCAGGAACTGCGCGCAGGTCTCGATATCAACGGGTTTTAATACAGTATTTATTCCTCCCCATCTTCCCACTTTCGATTCGACGCCGTCGGCCCCGATGACTATATCAGCCTTGATGTCGCGGGTCTCACCCATGTACATGGCCTTTATTCCTGTGATTTTCCCGTTCGATCTTAATAGCTCAGTGGCTCTTGTTTTTACCATGACCTCGGCGCCTGCCATGGCAGCCTGCTGCGCCAGGGCACGGTCAAAGACTTTTCGCTCAAGAGTGTAACCGGCTTTTGGGTTGGATGCATCCTCGGACATTTTGACCTGCGTCCCATCGGGGGCGATTAATACGGAGCCTTTTACCTCGGCTGCTATCCATCTTTTATCAGGTGCGATGTGCTTTTTCAGGGCGTCCCTTCCGACACCTTCGGCACACCTCACAGGGTCGCCTATCTCCTGCCTTTTTTCGATCAGCAGGACATCAAGCCCTCCCTGGGCGCATGTTTTCGCAGTTATCGAACCGCCAGGTCCGGCTCCTACGACGATCACATCGTATCTTTCTTTCATTTAACAACCACCAGCGCGCCCACGGGGCATATCTTTGCACAGATGCCGCAACCGGTGCAGGTATTATCGACCTCGATCCATGTCTCGACAAGTTCAAGCGCACCCTCAGGACAGACGCCGACACACGCACCACAGTATCCGCATTTATAACGATTTACATTGACGCTCATAAATCTTTGTCTGGTAACGCGGTTTGCACATATAAATATTATGAAGGTACTCTAACTTCCAAAAAGCAGGTCATGTAATGGGCCCGCTGCGATTTGAACGCAGGACCTCTCGGTTATCAGCCGAGCGCTCCACCTGGCTAAGCTACGGGCCCGGAACCAACGCCAATATAACGGCATGTGATTTAAATCTTGTCTTTAAACTGCAGAAGCGTTCAAATAAACTTAAAAAGGAATAATTAATCGATACCTTTATCTGAATCCATGCACTATGCAGCACATTCTCTCGGGCCGGTAGCTCAGGGGTAGATCGCTCCCTTGGCATGGGAGAGGCCTCGGGTTCAAATCCCGACCGGTCCATTTTTGATAATGGTTTGAAATATATATTTATCGACCTTCAGCCTTATATTAGTAGACGGCATTATCGACAGGCTATTATTCACCTGTACTGAGGAGGTGATTAACGATGTGGAGAAATATTCTATCTGATGAAGGGCGGAATATCGCAAAACGGGCGGAGAGAGCCCTGGAAGCAGGGGATTATGGTCTTGCAAGAGAACTCTACCTCAGGGCTATTGCAAAGTTAAGGGAAGCGTCCGAGATAAGCCAGGATTTCAAAGAGATCGGCGTCCTCAGGAGCCTTGTAAGTTATTATACTGACCGTTTAAGCGTGCTTGAAAATGAGACTTGCAATGATAATGTTCAGGATTCCCGGCTGGCTTTGAAACCTCTGGAAAAAGAGACGACTTCATCGGATGTAAAAGAACTGCTCAGGGGAAGCGGGGTTTCGGAGCAGGTTTTTAAGACTGTGCTCACCATAGCGATCGAAATAAGCCGCGAGGGCAGGGAAGGACATGCCATTGGTACAGCCTTTCTTGTCGGCGATGCGGCAAATGTCATGGCTAAATCCAGGCAGCTCGTATTGAACCCTTTTGAGGGCCACAGCAGGGAAAAAAGGATGATCACTGACTCCGAGACCAGCGATGCCATCAAAGAGTTCGCACAACTGGATGGTGTTTTCGTAATAGCTGCTGACGGCGTGGTAGAGGCTGCAGGCAGGTATATTACCATAGATACGGGAATAGTAAAGTTACAAAGAGGGCTCGGGACAAGGCATTCTTCTGTTGCGGCCATTACTTCGGTGACATACGCTCTCGGGGTCGTGGTTTCCCAGAGCGGCGGGATTATCAGGATATTCAAGGACGGGAAGATAATTTTCACGCTCAAACCCTGATATTCGAAACATTCATGTCCCTTATTGACCTTTGAGAGTACCAAAATTTATTTAAAAATATGCAGGGCGCTGAAAAATGGTAGACATCCGGCCTTTTAAGGCAATGATACTCAACCCGGGACTTGCGATAGATAAACTTGTATGCCCGGTCTATGACACAATAGATGCCGCTCAATACCAGAGGTTTGCCAGGGAAAAAAACAACATAATCCATATAACAGCGAGAAGAAAAGACATGGACAGGGATGAGTTCATCGAGCATGCTAAAAAGAACCTCGACCGTTTTATTGATTCCGGAGTCCTTCAGGAGAGAGAGGAACCTGCATTTTATATCTACGGCATCCAGTACACTCTGGGACAGGAAGTCCTTGCCCAGCTTCCGGAGACGGACAGGAGAAGCCGGTATTTTGCCTTCGGGCTTGTCACCCTTGCCAGGGTCGAGGATCTCGGGAAGGGGAATATCGCGGGGCATGAGAACATATTTGAGATAAATACCAGGGAGCGTTACAGGCTGATGAAAGCCTGCATGATGAACTTCTCGCCAATCGCAGCAGAATACAGCATGCCCGATCATGCATTGAACAACCTTTTCGAAGAATACCTGGGGTTTCGGCGCCCGGATTTCGTGCCCAATCCCGAAAAGCTGCCGCTGGTGGACGTAACTCTTAACGGCAGCAGGCATTTGCTGTGGGAAATCACTGACAGGACTATTCTCGATAAGATTACGAAGCTCGTTTCAAGACTAAAGCTCCTCATACTCGATGGGCACCACAGGTATACAGCCTCGAACATGATGCGGGAAAAAGACGGCATTGAATATACTATGATGATGTTGATGGAGGGCGGAGACAGGGCTCTCCTGCTACTCCCCTGGCACAGGGCTGTGAGGAATATCAGTAAAGAGAACCTTGCGCAGAAGATAGACGAGAAATTTGAGATCGTATGGGATAGCGATAAGAACAGCGAAGAGTTCTATTCGCAGTTGAGACAGCGCAGCGATGAGTTCGATGTAAGGCTCGGGATGTACGACGGGGAAAAGTTCAGTGTCCTGAAGGCTGATGAGAAATCGGTGCTCGAACTCTCAAAAAGGCGCGGCGAGGTGGCAGGGCTTGACCTTATAGTCCTGCACGACTGGCTTATCAACCCGGTGATAAGGGGTAGACCTGAGGAGGATGTGTCGTTCAATGCAAGCCCGGCTGAGGCTGTGGCGCGCGTGGATAGCAAGGAGTTCGATGTGGCTTTTCTGTTAAATAAGATATCTATTAAGGACGTTGAGAGAAAAGCGTTCGTCGAGCGGCGGAATTTTCCTCAGAAGTCTACGCTTTTTTTGCCGAAGGTGGCGGAGGGGATTGTGATGAGGAGGATTGGGTAAGAGATGCGGTCAAGCAAATCACACAACCAGCCCGTGCACTTTCAACATATGGAACCTCTGAAAGGCTACGTCGAGCGGGAGGCTGGCATTGCACCAGGCGCATTTATTCCGTCCCTTATGTGATCCATTAGAGGTCGTTTTTCCCTTGCTTTGCATAGTACAAACCTCAATCACCGGTATCCCGACACAAAAGAATAAGTATTGTTGGCAAAATCAGTAGTAAAATACGGGTTTTATCGGGTATTATTTTAAAGATTTATTTTGTGTATTAATAGCTTATTAAAGACACTGTGGCGCTTAATTGTTTATAAATTAATATTTTGCAAGAATCTACCTATAAATCATTTTTTATTTTAAAAAATCACATTACGGGGTTTTTTTAGATAATGGCTTTATTACGTAGTAATTACATATTAAGAGTATGGCTAATATAATCGATAAATTCCTTCAGGAACTCAAAGTCAATGGCACGGCAGAGAAAACTTTAACGGATTATAGTAAATTTTTAAAGAACATCAATAAGGTTAAGTCGCTTGAAAAATGGGATAAAACCGATGTGAATAAGTACATTATGGAAAAGCATAGCGAATGTCTGATCGGAACAGTTGAAATTTCCAAAGTCAAGCTAAAGCAGTTTTTTACATGGGCGGGCAAATCTGAAATTGTAAGCCATCTTAATACTAAAATGCCTGCGGATGACCTGTGCAGGTTAGATATTCCGGCGGTTGAAGATGTTAATTTATTAAATCATATTACACCATCAATTCATAAGGCTTTAATTTCGTTGTAATTTGAATCCGATGTTGGCTCAAATTGTTTAGCCTCACCGGGCATGAGAACGAGCGCATGTTGCGGTCACGGACTTCGTTTTGAAAAACAGAGCATCGGCGTAGATGCTCATGGTTTACATTCAGTTGGTTTACTGGGATTATGCAGTTCTTTTCAGGCGCAAAAGTACGATTTAGTCAGTATGTTTATTTTCATTTTCTTCAAGAAGTGTAATAGATTTTATATCATCCCCGAATAAAATAATCTGCCTCCCTGCGGGATAATCTATGGTGTTTCCATCTTTATCTGTATATACAATTACAGGTTGGTCAAGAACGATTTCTCTCTTTTCATCGCGCGTACTGTTGGCAGATAACCATCATTTATATTCTATAGCATGATTCTAAGGCCTCCGTAATTTTTAAGAATCATCAAGTGTATTCTTTAATGGGGGAGTTTAAATGACAATAACACCGAGAGGTGAATCATTTCTTCCAAACTTTTCTATAGATGAG
>CABMIB010000090.1 GCA_902386135.1 uncultured archaeon | reverse complement strand
TTGATTAATAAAAATAAAATTATTTCAGTTTTGTTTTTTCATTACGAGCCCATATATCTAAAATCGTACTCAATGCCTTCGACTTGCTAAATATATTGCATCGTAATTGTCCTCATAGCATATATACCTTATCGCTTCAGAGCGTATCGATTTTAATTTTTATTGGAGAGAAGAATTAATTATCATATCGCAAAAAAACAATATAAATAAGTAAATCAATTAATTAAATGGTGTTTAATTAGAATCCGATTATTTTGGCTGTAAAGTACAGTCCCCCGCGATTAACCGAACACAACAAGGTTTAATATCCCATATAACAATAACATAAATGGGGTGTAATTATATATGGGAGTTGTTGACTCATTCAATGCTGCTGTTGGCAGCATAATAGCATTTCTGCCGAGCTTGATTGCAGCAATAATTATTCTAATTATTGCATGGATCATAGGAAGAGCACTTGGTAAAGTAGTAAGTGGCGCGCTGGACAGGGTCGGCGTTGATGATGCATTAAGAAGAACAGTCATTGGAAAATCAATTGAATCCTCAGGAACCTCGATACGTCATGTATTTGATCTGATAGTAAGATGGTTCATATATATTATCGGGATTATGGCTGCCGTGAATGTTCTGGGAATTCCAATGCTAACGGCCTTCACTCAGAGCGTGGTGCTTTATATTCCGAACCTGATAGCAGCTTTGATCGTACTGGTAGTTGGGTTCATATTCGCTGATATAGTCGGTGACCTGATCAGAAAAACTGGGACCGCCTCGGAAGTTCCGTATATGGGCATTTTCTCTACGGCAATAGAGGTATTCCTGTACTTTATAGTAATAATCATCGCACTTGATCAGTTGAGGATCAACACCAGCATTATTTATGTATTCGCAACTGCTCTTGCCTGGGGAGTTGCAATAGGTGCTGGCGTGGGTCTTGGAGTAGCCTTTGGCTTCGGTCTGAAGGATAAAATGCCGCGGTTGCTGGAGAGCGTGACAGGAGCAGAGGCAAAACAAAAGTTACAGAAGATAGAAGAGACTGCCCAGCCTGAGCCTGTTTCAAGACCTGCCAGAAGACCGGGAGCAGTACCTGAGTAGCGGTGTAGATATTAGTTACCTGTTACTATTGCGGCAGGTAACTAAATTTTTTATATAGTTATAGCAAAGCTTATCAATACTCAGTACCAAACATAAGTATGGGAGGTTAGATAATGGACTTATTAACAACTATAGTCGTAATCCTCTTGATTCTCTGGCTATTAGGAGTTGTCAGCTCTAACACAATCGGGGGTTTGATCTATGTGCTGCTGGTCGTAGCTATCGTCCTGATACTGGTCAGAATCATTCGAGGGCGTCAGCCGGTATAGTCGGTATAGTCGCTCATGTTTGAACGTCTAAGAGACCATTAAAAACAACACCGGATAAGCACACGGGCAATGGTAAATACAGGTGAGAGATGATAAACTTAGAATAGGAAAGAGAACGGTTTATCAAATCGAATATAAACCAAAACATGTTAAGAGATAAAAAAATAGTAAAATGAATATTAACTGAGAACAGACAGTAAGTTTAGGGGGGAGAACAGTATGGCAAAAAATAAAGCGGTATTTGGAATATATACCACAAGGGCAGGGGTTGAAGCGGCTGTTGATGCCCTGAAAGCAGCAGGTTTTCAGAGCGATGATATCTCAGTACTCATGTCTGAAAAGGTGAGTACAAAAGAATTCGCAACTGAGAAACATACAAAGGCCCCTGAGGGCGCTGCCGAAGGTGCTGGAGCCGGAATTGTCATCGGAGGGGTTCTGGGATGGCTGGCAGGAATTGGCGCACTGGCAATTCCGGGTGCCGGTCCGTTCATAGCTGCGGGTCCGATTATGTCAATGCTGGCTGGTGCCGGTGCGGGCGCTACGGTCGGCGGGATTGCGGGGGCTCTTATTGGCATGGGCGTTCCTGAGTATGAAGCAAAAAGGTATGAAGGGCTGGTCAATAAAGGCGGGATATTGCTCTCCGTTCACTCGGATAGTTCAGGTGAAACAAAGCGCGCTAAAGAGATCCTGGAGCGTACCGGTGCGCAGCATATCTCTTCAACCACAGAGGCTAAAGCTGAGCATGGTGAAAAGGAGCGTATCGAAAGAGAGCGTGCTGAAAAGGAGCGTGCTGAAAGAGAGAGTACCGAAAGAGAGCAGATTGAAAGGGAGCGTATTATTGAAAGAGAGAGAGTGGTGCCTTACCCGGCTCCTGCTGAAGAGGTCCATGAAGAGTAGCCGCATGAAGACATCTAATATCCTTTGAGCAGAAAAGTAAGTATTAGCAGAGTATAGAGGGGTCGGGTTTCCGATTCCTCTTACCTGCGGTGCAGACATCATATTTTTAGATATTTTTGATGTTGAGAACCGATATCGGATTTCCTTTTTTATTATGAGATTACAAATTTGATTAAGTTTAAGCATAAGCTTTAACTAAAAGTAGAATCATTAACCAGGACAATAATTAATCAGAAACTAACGGCAGACTTTATGGTACTGGATAAACTGGGCGATTCTCTCCAGGACGCCCTCAAGAAGCTCGTGGGAGCAAGCAGGATAGATGAGAAGATAGTGGACGAGGTAGTCAGGGATATCCAGCGGGCCCTGTTGCAGGCTGATGTGAACGTAAAGCTTGTAATGACTCTATCCCAGAAAATAAAGCAGCGCTCCCTCAAAGAGCCCCCGCCCGGCGGGATGAGCCCGAGGGAACACGTAATACGCATTGTTTACCAGGAACTGATAAACATACTCGGAAAGAGCGCGAACGTCAGGCTGGCCCCGCAGACCATAATGATGGTGGGCTTGCAGGGAAGCGGCAAGACGACAACGACTGCAAAACTGGCGCGTTATTTCCAGAGGAAAGGATTAAAAGCAGCAGTAGTATGCGCGGATACGTTCAGGCCGGGAGCCTATGACCAGTTAAAAACCCTGTGCGACAGGCTGGGAGTCTTTTTCTATGGCGAAAAGGATGTGAAAGATGCCGTGGCTATCACGCAGCGGGGACTTGCCGCGATAGAGAAATACGACGTGAAGATAATCGATACCGCTGGAAGGCACGCCCTTGAAAAAGACCTGATAAAAGAGATGGAAGATATCCATCAGATAGCTCATCCCGATCATAAACTGCTTGTCCTTGATGCCGCTATGGGACAGCTCGCAAGCGAACAGGCAAAGGCTTTCAATGCCTCTATCGGGATAACAGGCGTGGTCATAACAAAACTTGACGGTACTGCCAAAGGCGGGGGAGCGTTATCTGCCGTTTCAGAAACTGATTCGGCTATTGCTTTCATCGGAATAGGAGAAACACCTGATGATTTTGAAAGATTCGAAGCTGACAGGTTCATCTCCCGTTTACTGGGCATGGGGGATATCAAATCCCTTATCGAGAAAGCCGAAGAGACCCTGAAAGGCGAAGAGCTGGACATGGAAGCCATGCTGAGCGGCAGGTTCACACTGAAGGATATGTATAAGCAACTGGAAGCTGTGAACAAGATGGGTCCTCTCAAGCAGGTAATGCAGATGTTACCCATGGGCAAACTCGGGCTTGGAACGAACATTTCCGATGACACGTATAATGTCACGCAGGAAAAATTGAACAGGTACAAGTATATCATGGATTCCATGACCGATAAGGAACTGGAAGACCCGAAACATATAAATAGTTCAAGAATCACACGGATTGCGCGTGGTTCCGGAACAGAGTACGAGGAAGTAAGAGAACTCCTGAAATACCATAAAATGATGCAAAAAACCATGAAAGGTCTTAAGGGAGGAAAATTCAACGTTCAAAAAATGATGAAAAAATTCGGAATGTAAGTTGTCGTACTTGAAAAAAGTTATATACTAAAACATCTATTAAAATATACAGGCCTAATTTTGAAGGAGGCTTAAAAATTGGTTACGGATTTAAAAGAATTTGCGAAAACCGCTAAACCCTCTGTTGCTGTGGTCGGGCTGGGTGGCGCTGGTTGTAATATAACGACTTGGATTGCTGAAAAAGGAATGACCGGTGGCAGGATTATTGCCGCAAACACCGATGTTAATCATCTTCATGTCCAGAAAGCCGATAAGCTTATTCTGCTTGGTGAAAAACTGTGCAAAGGGCACGGATGCGGAGGCTACCCTGAGATGGGAGCCCAGGCTACCAGGGAAAATGTTACTGAACTGAGGGCTGAACTTGAAGGTACGAACCTCGTGTTCCTTGTAGCAGGACTGGGCGGAGGAACCGGAACAGGTGCCATACCTGTGGCTGCAGAGATTACACGCGAGATGGGCGCCCTCACAATAGGATGCGTTACTATCCCGTTCACGATCGAGATGGCAAGAAGGGAGAAAGCGAGAGAAGCTATAAACCTGCTTGCTTCATCCTGCGACTCTGTTGTAATTATCGATAACTCAAAATTAAGGGAAGTAGCTGGGAACCTCCCGTTAAAAGAGGCACTCAATGTTGCAAATGCGCTCGTCGGAGCGTTCGTAAAGAACCTCACCGATACCATAACCCAGCCAAGCCTTGTTAACCTCGACTACGCAGATCTTCGCGCAGTAATGGAGCGCGGCGGAGTGTCGTCGATCGGAATAGGCGAAGGCGATGGCCAGGACAGGGTCGGAAAGGCTGTTGCGCAGGCTATCAGCACACCACTGCTTGATGTCCGGGATATCTCGGCAAGCTACGGCGTTCTTGTCCACATCGTCGGAGGCGAGGACCTGACGCTGGAGGAAGTCGCGGTCGCAGGCGAGATGATAATGGATAAGGTACCGAATACAAAGAGAATCATCTGGGGCGCGAAAGTAGATAACTCCCTGACAGGCAAGGTCCGCGTAATGGCGGTATTGACAGGTGTGGAGAGCCCATTCATTGGTGGAGAGGATAGCCGGGCTAAAAAAGAGGAAGAGCCGGCACCCGAACCTGAACCTGTAAGACCGAGGGTAGAGCCTCCAAAACCGAAGCCTGTTGTAAAAATTGAAACACCGAAACAAGAGATCAAGAAAGAAGAAAAGGGCAGCAGTTCTTATATCTGGATCGGTTTGATTCTCCTGATAATATTGATCCTGCTCTGGTATCTCACCAAGGGCGGATAGGCAGGTTGTTAAGGTAACAACCTAAGCCTCCTTTTTTATTTTTATATTATTGGATAAGATTTTATTACACTTTAAAAATCTCTTTCAGGCTGAGAATTTCCGTTTTCATATGTTTTGCGTCTAATCCGTTTCTTTTACATATGTTGCAGAGTGGAAAGTCATCTGTAAGAACCAATGCATTATTTTCTTTCGCAGCTAAAATGATCGAAGTATCCGTAAATCCAAACTTAACAACGTCCTGAGATGCAAGAATATCTATCTTGGGTATATATTTTTCATCTATTTTCTCAAGTATTGGTCTATTTTCTTCTATAAATTCAGAGAATTTACTTTTTAATTGATCTGCAAAATTTGATACTTCAGATAAAACTTGTGGAGTAACTATAATTTTTCTTTTTGCAACGAATTGATAGAGTAAATCATAATCATCAGAATCATATTCTGAAAGCCTTTTAAAATTATTTATCGCATTTTTGTCATACAACCCCATCAAAAGTAATAATAGTGGGCTTGTATCTATGACTATTACTTTTCCTTTATCAAGTAATTTCTTTGACATAAAGAATGTCCCCACTGTTATCTGCTACTCCTACCTCATATGATATTGGTTCTTCTTCAAAGACATTTTGGATATCACATTTAACTATCCACATGTCATCTGAAAGTATTTCAGATTTTTTTTCAACGCTTCTGACCTCAAACATAAATTTGATTTTTTTAATACTTGTGAAATACTCTCTAACTACCATTGTTGCTTCTTTTGCGTCCATTGTAACCACCGCTAACTCTTACACAAGGAAGTTATTAACTCTTTTGTTATTTTTTACCTTTAATTCTGAAATTCAGTGCACTCTATTATATTTTTAAAACCATAAGCTTTTAATTGCATCATCGCCTTACTACCCCCATTCTTTGGAGATTATTTTATGTTAAAAGAGGCTTCGCAGTACGATGCAAAAGTCGTTGAGCAGAATATCCAGAAATTCTGGGAGGATATGGATGCTTATTCACGTGTAAGGGAATCCAGAAAGAACGGAAATAAGATCTTTTTTGTGGATGGACCGCCCTACACGACAGGCAGGATCCACCTGTGAACAGCCTGGAACAAGATTATCAAGGACTCTGTACTGCGCTACAGTTCAATGAACGGCTATCATATCCTTG
>CABMIB010000089.1 GCA_902386135.1 uncultured archaeon | reverse complement strand
TGGCATTCATTGCATTGCGATTTGGCACACGTGGATTGTGGCAGCCCAGAGGATGCGGCTTTCCTGGCGGTAACAACGGCTCCATTTGCTTCCAAAGTTCGTCTGGAATACGCCAACTATCATCTTTTACTACAAGTCCCATGTTTACTCCCCCAATTCAAGTTCTGACTTGTAATTATTTGAGCGTCATATGATATGAACCTATTGGGATAGGCTCTAAGGGCTAATAACCTTTCCTGCACTGTGGTTACCAGTCCATAGAAGAGAAGATGCAAAATTCATGAAAGCTGCAAAAATGATTAAAATAGTAGCATGCCCAGACCCGGACTTGAACCGGGGACATCGCGGTCTTCAGCCGCGCGCTCTCCCGGGCTGAGCTATCTGGGCATACAGGGAGCTAATCGCTGGCATCATATATCTATTCTTCGGAAATCTTAGCATACTGTGTCAGGATTGAGTCCGAAATAAGGTTAAGAATAGAAAAACCTTTCGGATGGGGAGAGATAATCCCCAAGGCTTAATATAAATAATACCAATAAAGTCAGCGAAGGTGACTGAATGGAAGATTTTCTGGAGCAACTATTAAAAATCCAATCAGAGTATTTCAAGCGCATGCAGTTACTTTTTATTCTGGATTTAATCGCGATTTTCAGCATTTTTTACGCAATTTTTGTCATCTTTCCAGTTGAGTTTTTTTTGCAAAAGTCTTCTCTATCTTCACAATTTCCGATTAAAATTATCCCGCCTATTTCTGCGTTTATTATAGCCCTGATTAGCGCTTTCTTGCTACATAGAAACGACCATAAAAAAAATGTCACTTTACTGATTGAAAAAAAGTATCCTGAGTTAAAGGAGAAACTAAGAACTGCTTATGATAATAGAAATGAATCAAATGTGATTGTTGATGCATTAAAAAGCCTCGTCCTAAGCGGGCTGACAATTGTTTCAGCTTCTCAACTTTTAGCATCAAGTGTAGTTATCACAAAAATCATACTAGTGATTGTATTTATTTCTGGTGCAACTTTCGTTTCATTTAACCCTGATATTAGAATCCCACCTGAAACTTTGACAAATATTTCCACCGCAGTCAGCGGAACCATAGGAAATGTAACAGGCGGGGTTTTTGTCACAGGTCCGCCTGTTGATACCACTAAAGCCGGGACAACAGGTCAGGGGGATATTTTTGGAAAACCCGACATTGCGCCCATCCAGGGCAAGCCTGTAGACCTGTCCCTTAAACAGGGCGAAGGGCTTGGTAATACGCCGAGCGAGTATAAACCTGACCAGAACCAGTTCATCAAATCGGCAGCATTCCCGGTGGATGTTCTGGGTTCTAATGTTTCTGACGGAGGATACAGTACAATTATGGGGAAAACCCAGACCGAGAAGGAGCTAATTAATAAGTATGCAGTGCAAAGGAGTAAGATTTAGAGAGGTTAAAAAATGAGCAACGAAACATATTCAAGCTCAAACAGGATTTTTAAGGAGCTTTTTGATGAGATAGGGAAGGTCATCGTAGGGCAACATGAGGCTGTTGAGCATATGATGATCGCGATTCTCTGCAACAGCCACGCGCTTGTTGAAAGCAACCCCGGTCTTGCAAAGACGCTCACCATAAGTACGATTTCAAAAGCGCTTGACCTTAAGTTCAACAGGATACAGTGCACGCCCGACCTCATGCCCTCGGACATCACAGGCACGTATATCATCGAGGACGTGGGCGGAAAGAAGCAGTATCGCTTCGAGCCCGGACCTGTGTTTGCGAACATAGTGCTGGCGGATGAAATAAACAGGGCTTCGCCCAAGACGCAGAGCGCAATGCTTGAGTCTATGCAGGAAAAACAGGTGACAGTTGGCAATAAGACCTATCCCCTGGACAAGCCCTTTTTTGTTCTTGCAACCCAGAACCCGATAGAGATGGAGGGCACATACCCGCTGCCAGAGGCACAACTCGACAGGTTCTTGCTCAAGATTTTAATGGATTATCCCACGATGGAAGAGGAGAACGAGATCGTTAACAGGTACACGCGCAATATAACGCCTACCGTGAACCGCGTGGTCTCAAAGAGCGAAGTGCTTGAACTCCAGAGGCTCACACGCGATGTTCCCATAGCAGAGGATATCAAGAACCGCGCTATCAAGATAGTGGCTGCAACACGCGCCAAGAGCGAGAATATCGAGTACGGCGCCTCGCCGCGCGCGTCCATTGGTATAATCCTCGCAGCCAAAGCCAGGGCGCTGATGAATGGGCGTAATTACGTAAGCGAAGAAGATATCGATACGATGGCTTATCCTGTGCTGCGCCACCGCGTTATTCTCACGTTCGAATCAGAACGCAAGGGCATGACAACCGACCAGGTGATTTCAGAAATTCTGAAAACTGTGAAATGAATAGTGAAATTGATGATAGATACCTCATTTTTCAAAGAGCTTGACCGCTTCTCGTTCATGGTGCGAAAGCGCGTGTCCACAGCCTACAGCGGAGGCCGCCGCTCAATCCTGAAAGGCAGGGGAATGGAGCCTGTGAGCTACCGTGAATATACGCAGGGGGATGATTTCAAGATCATTGACTGGAAGGTGTACGGGCGTACCGAGAAGCTTTACGTCAAGGAATTTGAGGAAGAAAAGAGCCTGACCACGCATATCCTCCTCGATACAAGCAAGAGCATGGATTTTCGCAATAAATTCGAATATGCTGCGATGCTTGCCCTGGGGTTTGCGTACCTTGTCACCAAGGATAACGAGAAGTTCGGGGTATCCACATTCGCTGAGGAAATAAACATCACAAAACCCAGACGAGGAAGGAAGTACCTCTCGCAGACTATCGACAATCTTAACAGTACCGAACTGCTGGGAAAAACAAATTTCGACTACTGCATGGAAAAATATGCCAGTATTATTAAATCAAGGTCGCTTGTGATAATCATTTCAGACTTCATGGCTGATGCCGGTGCGATCAGGAACGCGATATTCAGGCTCGGGGATAACGAGCTTGTGCTCATCCAGGTGCTTGACCCCGTGGAGAAAAACCTTGACCTGGGCGGAGAAGCGCGGCTCATCGATCTTGAGACCGACACCAAACTGGATATCTATACAAGCCCAAGGCTGCGCGCTGAGTACCAGAAAAGGCTGAACGACCACATCGCGAAAATAAAAGAGACCTGTTTGCAGGTAGGCGCTGATTTTTATACCGTGACCACGGATAAACCGGTATTTGATGCCATATTCGAGGTCATAAGCCAGAGAGAGGTAAAGAAATAGAGGATAAAAAATGGCACTTGATCTATTAAGCACGCTGTACGGAAGCTCGTTACAATTCGCGAACCAGGCAGGGCTGTACGCGCTTCTCTCCATAATCCCTCTTATAATAATCTATTTGCTGCGCCCGAGACCTCTCAAGGTAAAGATACCTTCGTTAATGTTCCTTATGGACATCGAGCGGAAAAAGAGGCTTAATGTTTTCAGGAAATTCCTGAAGGACCCTCTATTCCTTATTCAACTGTTCGTACTGATACTGACTTCCCTGGCTGTTGCAGCGCCGTTCATAATGGCAAATGAGGAAGCAGGAGGCGGCTCAACCGTGATAATACTTGATGCCTCTGCGAGCATGCAGGCTAAAACCACGCTGGGCGATACCAAGTTTGAAAGCGCGGTCGGGCAGGCGGATAAGTTCCTCGGTGCAAAGAACACGATAATCCTTGCAGAAAGCGTGCCTGTGATGGTGATAAAAGAAACCTCCTCAGGAAGCGCATCGGATGCGCTGAAAAAACTTAAGCCAAAAGCCACGTCCTCCGACCTGTCAGGTGCCATTCTTCTTGGCAGGCGGCTGCTTCCTGAAGGAGGAAGGATCGTGGTTTTCTCTGATTTTACAAGCTGGAGCGGGGATGACCCCAATGTAGCAAGGGAAGTGGCGCAGGCAAACGGTATCATTGTTGATTTTGTTACTGTGAGCGGAAGGACGGATAACGTCGGAATCATAGACGGTTGGTTTGAAGGCAGCGATTACAAGCTTGTCATCCGGAACTTTAACAAAGATGCGCAGAATGTAAAAATCGATGTGACCACTAACAACGTGAACGCACTTTCAAGTACCCTTAGCCTTGATGGCCAGTCAAACGGGTACTTCACGGTCAGTAAATTAAGCCCCGGAACAACTAAAATCTCACTGAACGTCGATGATGCCCTTTCCGTGGATAACAATGCCTATGTCATAATACCAAAAACTATAGAACGTAACATACTTTATATCACGGATAATGCAAAATCGCCTTCACTGGTCGCGCTTAATCTTGTTCCGTATACAACGGTTAAGACGGTGGATACGAAAAGCATCCCTTCACTCTCAGGGTATTCGATCGTCTTTGTGAACTCCCCGTTATCGTCCGATGCAGCAAAGAGCCTGTCCGACTATGTCAAAGGAGGGGGAAATGCCGTGATAATCGCATCTCCCGGTTTACAGGACATGGACCTGCTGCCTGTTGTGCTTGATTCTATCACGAATAAAACATCACTCAATGTCGTGCAGGCAGGCGGGATGACCGATGGTATAAGCATTGATAAAGTTGATGTCAAGACGCATTTTAAAGCCACGTTAAAAAACGGCGCTGTGGCGCTTGTAAAAGGAGGAGATGAATCCGCAATGCTCGCTTACTGGAAGTTCGGGAGCGGCACTGTGATATATTCGGGACTGGCAGACCCGCAGGGGAGTAACATCTTCGACCCACTTAACGAGAATATCTGGAACGATTTCCATGCGCTTCCCGAATACCCACTTTTCTGGAAACAGGTGATAGAATGGGTAAGTGGGAGCCTTGACGTGAGTGAATTCAACGGAAAGACGGGGCAGTTTATCAAACTCCCTGCGAGCCAGACCATAAAAACGCCGAGCGGCAGCAGTATCACAACCGACCTCTTACTCCTCGACGAAGTCGGGATTTATGGATTATCTGATAAGGATGTGGCAGTAAATCTCTATGATGAAGCGGAGTCGAACCTTGCAGGCAGTCCTACAGTCTTAACTTCCAACCTTTCTACTGCCGGGATACCGACCACTACCCAGACGATACTGGCTCCCAAGTATCTTGATATTTATCTTATAATCGCAGCCATGTCCCTTGTGTTCCTTGAACTCTACTACCTGCGCTGGAGGGGTGAGCTGTAATGGATTTTGCAAGTCCGTTTACTCTTCTCCTCATAAGCCCTGTAGTCCTTGCAGGCTGGTATGCAGTCAGGAAAGGAATATCCAGGCCACTGATGATATCGCGTGTGATAATACTCAGCCTTTTGATAATTGCGCTTGCTTCGCCTTTCACGCTCGGGACGAGCACGATAAAAGATGAAGCGCCCAAGGTCACGGTCATTTCAGACCAGACTATGAGCATGGATTTATTTAACAAGGATACCGGTCAGAAAATATTTGATTCCCTGAAATCCAAAACCCCTACGACTTACAAGCAGTTTGCAGGCATCACCTCGCCAATCGGGGATGAGGTAATTAGCGCTGCTGAGAATAACAACCTGGTGCTCGTGAGCGACGGGAACAATAATTACGGAAAGGACCTGTCAGAAGCTATCTCTTTTGTTACGCGCACAGGCACGCGCGTGTATGCGGTGAGACAGGAACCCATACATAATGACGCCAGCGTTGAGATAGACAGCCCCAAGAACCTTATCATGGGTAATGGGAACGTGTTTAATATCGTGGTAAGGCAGGCTGGGAACTCAACAACCTACCGGCTTGATGTACAGATAGACGGTGCGTCTGCGTATAGCGAAAGTATAACCCAGACCAAAAAGGTGAATATCACCCCGGTTTCGTATACCTTCAATTCATTGGGAAATCATCAGATAACTGCCACCATAACGCCAAGCGGCGAGGACTGGTTCAAGATCAACAACGTTTTCTACAGGTCAGTGTATGTTGTGCCAAAACCAAAGGTGCTGGCAGTAACGGACGATAAAACATCGCCTCTTTACACAATCGTAAGCAGCCTTTACGATGTCACGACCACTGATACACTCCCGGATGACCTCTCGCCTTACAAGGCTGTCGTAATAGACAATAAAGGCGCTGCGCAGTTGAGCGCGGATACCTTAAATCCATACGTCAGCGGCGGCGGGGGGCTTGTGGTCGTGGGAGGGGACGCATCGTATGATAATGGTCTTTACAACAATTCACCTGTTGAAGGCGTCCTGCCTGTAATATCGAGGGCGGCTGAGTATCAGGGTGGAAGGAACCTGATTATCCTGATTGATTCTTCGGGGAGCACGGCTTTGGGAGACGCGACGACGGGTCTTACTTTCATCAGCCTTATCGATGCGAACGCCATAAATCTCATCCAGAACGTTGCATCGGATACACGCGTAGGTGTTGTGGCTTTTAGCGGAATCACAAACCAGACAGATATACTTCCGATGGGCAGTGAAGCTAACAGACAAAAACTTGTAAGTTTCATAAAAGAGATCGGACCAAAAGGTGGGGAGAATCCTACAGATCTTGATTTAGGTCTCCGTGCCTCGGAGAAACTATTAGATTCTGTCAGCGGTTCTAAAGAGATTATAGTAATATCGGATGGTCAGATACACCCAGATGGGTTTGACCAGGAAAAAAATACTGCTATTGATTTAAAAAATAAAGGTATTAAAATGCAATTTGTACAGGTACTAACATCCCCTGAAACGCTTAAAGAGCCATATAAATTATACAATGATCTTGCACAGGCAGCCGATGGCCAGGCTATAGTTCTAAATCCTGATGAGCGTGCAAGCACTTTAATCGAACAGGGACCTTCTGGCACGCCCGCTCCAACCCCCACAGCCACACCTGAGGTGAGCCATGAGTATCCACTCTCCACAGTCGATTCAGAACATTTCATCACGAAGTACGTCAATCTCTCGGCTTCAGTGACCGGATATAATGATGTAACGCCCAAACTCGGCTCTGATCTGCTTGTTGCTACAACAAGGGGCAAACCCATTCTGACTACCTGGAACCTCGGGCTTGGGAGAGTAGCATCTTTCACAACAGACAATGGTGGCGGCAATACTCTCTGGGCAAGTGCGGTCTATAGCGGTGAGAACTCGCGCCTTATCTCATCGATGATAAACTGGGCTATCGGGGACCCAAGGCCGAAAGGAGATGTGGTAATACAGGCAGAGGATATCTGGGGCGGTACGCCGGGAAAGGCGGTTATTACCTCAAATACCCTGCCCCAGGTCGTGCTTGACGGAAAGCCGCTTGACCTTACCCGCACAGGACCGAATACATACGAGGCTCAGATAAACCTCGAAAAAGACGGATTCCATGACCTCTCAGGATACGGGATAGCCGTGAACTACCCGCTTGAGTACAGGGAAATAGGTTTTAATGAAGATCTGAAAAGCGCTATTGACTCAAACGGCGGGCGCGTGTATAATGAAAATGAGGTCGAGGGCCTGTTGCTCCTGGACATTAAAAATAATGCCATCAGGACGGTGGAGGAGCCGCAGAGCGAGAAAGAACCGTTCCTTCTTGCAGCCCTTGGATTGTTCTTAGCCGAAGTAGTTGTCAGGAGGCTTAAGGACTACAGGAAAGAGAGACCGCAGATTGAGGAGAATCCTCCAAAAGCAGCGCCTGCGGCTGAAGTTGATGCCACTGAGTAGAATTCTAGTAACGGTTGAACACCGCAAAGGGCACAAAGAACGCAAAGCTTAGCAGCAAAAATCTTTGCGCCCTTTGCGTTCTTTGCGGTGAGTTCACTATATGCTGCTACTGATAACGCATACTAAAGCTAAACTTTGGGGTTAATTACTATAAATGAAAATAGTGAAGGTAAAATCAATAAAAATAAGAAGAAACGGTTAAAACCCTGAGTTTTAACTCGTCAGAACAATCTCTATGCTGATATCCTTGGGCACCTGGATGCGCATCAACTGGCGCAGCGCCCGTTCATCAGCATCAAGGTCAATGAGCCTCTTGTGAACTCTCATTTCCCAGTGGTCCCATGTTGCACTCCCCTCACCGTCCGGGGACTTCCTGCACGGCACGACCAGTCTCTTCGTAGGCAGCGGAACAGGACCTGAGATGTTCACGCCTGTCCTCTGCGCTATATCCTTAACCTGGGAACATATCCCGTCAAGAGTTGAAGGGCTTGTCCCTGATAAACGTATCCTCGCTTTCTGAGCCATAAAACACCGTTTTAAAAAATAAAAAAGGGTTACAGGCGAAGTTTAATGTCCTGAACCATGCCTGCTGCAATGGTCATTCCCATATCCCGTATCGCAAAGCGACCAAGCTGGGGAATCTCCTTGACTTTCTCAATACACAGCGGCTTTGTTGGTTTTATTATAACAACAGCAGCATCTCCGGCCTTGATAAAGTCCGGGTTCTCGGCAGTCACCTGACCGCTCTTGGGGTCAAGTTTCTTGAGTATAGCAGTGATCGTGCCTGCGACCTGCGCCGTGTGGCAGTGGATTACTGGTGTATAACCTGATGCGATCGCTGACGGGTGCTGCAGGACCACTATCTGTGCTGTGAACTCTTCGGCAACAGCCGGAGGTTTATCGGAATGTCCGCATACATCGCCCCTGCGAATGTCTTTCTTATCGACACCCCTGACGTTCCAGCCGATGTTATCGCCCGGAAGCGCTTCTTTGATTTCCTGGTGGTGCATCTCGATTGATTTGACCTCACCGACAGCCCTTGCAGGCATGAATATGATCTTGTCGCCGGGTTTCATCTTTCCTGTCTCAACGCGCCCTACAGGTACGGTTCCGATGCCTGAGATCGTGTATGAGTCCTGAACAGGAATACGAAGCGGTAAAGCGACCGGTTTCTCTGGTACTTTCAGCAAATCAAGGGCAGCTAAGAGTGTCGGACCTGTGTACCACTTTGTCTTATCGCTTGGTTTGGCAAGGTTATCTCCCTGGAATGCTGATGTGGGAATGAAATTCATTTCATCTGGTTTATAACCCACCATTTTGAGAAGAGTACTGAGATCAGCTTTTACCTGGTCATATCTTGCTTTGTCGTAGTTCACTTCATCCATCTTGTTGAGTGCGATGATCAACTGGGTGATACCAAGAGTCCTTGCAAGGAATACATGTTCTCTTGTCTGTGACTGGACACCCTCTTTGGCTGCGCAAACAAGTATGGCTGCATCAGCCTGGGAAGCGCCCGTGATCATGTTCTTGACGAAGTCCCTGTGTCCGGGGCAGTCCACGATCGTAAAATAAAACTTGGCGGTATCGAATCTCTGATGTGCGACATCGATTGTGATACCCCTGTCCCTTTCTTCCTTGAGTGAGTCCATCACCCAGGCGAATACGAAAGATTCTTTGCCTTTCGCTTTTGCTTCTTCTTTATACTTTTCAATGATATGCGGCGGCACCGCGCCAGTTTCAAACAATAATCGTCCGACGAGAGTTGATTTCCCATGGTCGATATGTCCGATGACTGCTAAATTTAAATGTGGTTTCTCTGCCATATTATTTCACCTTTAATTATTTTGTGATAATGTTTTTGACCCTATAGTCGTTTTTGTTTTTAAACCTTGCGTTATGT
>CABMIB010000088.1 GCA_902386135.1 uncultured archaeon | reverse complement strand
TTGAATTGGGGGAGTAAACATGGCACTTGTAGTAAAAGATGATAGTTGGCGTATTCCAGACGAACTTTGGAAGCAAATGGAGCCGTTGTTACCGCCAGGAAAGCAGCATCCACAGGGCTGCCACAATCCACGTGTGCCAAATCGCAATGCAATGAATGCCATTCTTT
Organism: uncultured archaeon; assembly: GCA_902386135.1. Lineage (GTDB taxonomy): Archaea > Halobacteriota > Methanosarcinia > Methanosarcinales > Methanoperedenaceae > Methanoperedens. The sequence continues at coordinate 28,442 of CABMIB010000088.1, read as the reverse complement.
TTGTATTACGTACTGGCTGCCAATGGAATGCACTGAATTCAACAGGTATTTGTTCTTCCTCTTCTGCTCACAGACGTTTTCTTGAGTGGACTGAGGCAGGGGTTTTTGAAGAATTTTGGAAGCGGAGTCTTCTGAAATACGATCAACTAAATGGTATCGACTGGTCATGGTTAGCAATGGACGGAGCAATGACCAAAGCACCTCTTGGCAGGGAAAAAAACAGGTTCAAATCCAACAGGCAGAGCCAAAAAAGGCACAAAACGCAGCTTGCTTACAGATGCAAAAGGCATTCCTCTGAGCATAGCAGTTGACGGAGCAAACCGTCATGATATGAAGATGAGTCGTGAAACCCTGGAAAATATCAAAGCCAAAAGACCCAAGCCGACAGAGGAAAAGAATCAAGGGTTATGTCTTGATAAAGGTTACGATTATGATGAAGTTCGGGAGTTGGTGAAGGAATTCGGTTTTACTGCACATATCATATTCGTTAAAGAGGAGAAGAAGCAAAAGACATCAAAAAGAAAGCAGGGCAAAAGGCCAGACGCTGGGTTGTTGAGCGGACACATAGCTGGATGAATCGTTTCCGCCGCATACTTATCAGGTGGGAGAAAAGGGCTGATACCTACATTGCCATGTTGCACTTTGCATGCGGGATCATCACATGGCGCGCAACTGGCCTAATGGGATAGGTTCTTAGGTAATAGGGTTGATCTATTCGGAACTATATCTAATCGGAAGTACTGTATTTGCAAAGAGGAATTTACAGGGAGGACTTTAACTTAAGACTCCATTTAGAATATAAGAACGGACCCGGGTACCAGCATGCACCCGGGGACAGCCAGCTTTAAGGAATAAATGAGGTGAATATCTTCCAGACAGCCAGCCATGGTTTTTAAGGGTTTTCCAGCTAAAAAAACTTCCCATTTTATTCGCAAACTCCGGAGATGATAATCTTCCCTACCGAAATATATATACAGCAAAAATCCATCTGGATGATACAGTACTGAAGGTGAAATTATGGCAGAAGAAATACTACCCTCTATTCTGGCCTTTATATATACAATAGGACACTGGATAGGCGAAAAAATAGTCGGATTGATCCAATCAATCTCAGGGGTTTTGATCCCGCAGAGTATAGTCGATGCTATTGGATTGCTCGTGATATTGACCATCTTCCTCGGGATAGCGGAAGTAGCAAAGAAGGCTGTATGGGTCATCGTGGCTGTGGGCTGGGTATTGATAGTTATAAGAATCGCTATGCTGATGATAGGGTAATTCTCTCAGATATTCGGATATACACAGAAAGCAGGCTGGATGAGCTGATGAAGGGGAAAGTGCGAGAGAATCTGTGTAAGTATATGGATACTGAGAACATTTAGGAAGATATAAATATAGCTGGTAATACACGTATCAGGTACACAGGAGGATTATGGCTTTTGAATTAGAGATTATAACCATCGTAATAGGAGTTATCTACGGCTACTTGAAACCCGGAAAGGAAGACCGTAAAGCACTTCTCAAAAAGGGCGTGTTGATCGGCGTAATACTCGGTCTTGTCTTTGCAGGACTGGGACTGCTGGTAAATATAAAATTCCTGCTTGTCAGTACGGTTGTAGGACTGGTCATATTCATTGAAGTGATCCTCCTCGCAGTGCTTTTCATAGCCGGCACGTTTATAGGAGACTGGCTTGAAGAGAAAAGCAAAGCGGCGTAAAAAGGAGCAAAAATCCGAAGAGATTTAGTACAAAAAGACTAATATTAGAGCGATGAAAGAAAAGCTCATCTCTTTATCGCAGCAAAACAAGAATAATCGTTTCTTAAAGAACAAGATCGAGCTTCGATGCAAATGCGGTTACTGCGAGAGTATTACATATTATGATTATTTAACAAGCGGTGAATTCAATATCGGAGAGCCCACCACTACCATCAGTCCCTTTATATCAGAAGCAGTTTACGATGAGACCATCAGCGTAACCCCGCTCAGTTCATCAAAAAAATGCCCTGCCTGCGGTAAGGAAATAATAGCCGTGTTTCCCCTGTCCCTTGAAGAACTCATCCCGCTTTTGCAATCGCGACCGCCAGACCCGCATATGTACGGGTGATAGCATGGATACGATCGAAGCTATCAGGACACGCAGGAGCGTCAGGGGATTTACCAGTGAGAGTATAAGCGATGAGCTTATCGAACAGGTACTGGATGCAGGGAGGTGGGCGCCGTCCGGATTGAACAACCAGGCATGGCGGTTCATCGTGGTTCAGGGCCCTGATACGAAGACGGCTCTTTCAGCACTCACGGAATATGGCCCGACTATTAAAAACGCACAGGTGTTGATAGTGGTTTTTCTTGATAAAGACCACATGTACAATTATACAAAGGACGTACAGTCAATCGGCGCATGTATCCAGAACATGCTGCTTGCAATTCATTCTCTCGGGCTCGGAGCTGTGTGGCTGGGCGAGATCCTGAAAAATAAGGAGATGGTGAATAAAGTCCTTGGTGCACCTGAATCTTACGAATTAATGGCCGTAGTGGCCCTCGGCCATCCGACAAGGAAGGAAAGATCCTCGGACAGGAAAGCTCTCTCTCATCTTGTTTTTCGTGAAAAATTCGGATCACGCTGGTAATCGTTTCTTTTTATTTTCCGACTCTATGCTTATGATGATAAGCGTGATAATATAAATAAGGGCAAATATTATATACTATAGGGTTCATACGTTTTTTGTTAACGATTAATCCGAATAATACCAATCGTTAATACAGGAGGTATAAAATGATAGTATCACCTTATTGCGAGAAACATGATATGGCAATAAGACTTTTGACCCTTTCGCACTGTGAAAGACGGCATGATTTTGATTGTGAAAGCGGTCAATGTGAACACTTCGGGATGAGGTTTTACTCAAAGAGTGGTTTTTAGATTTAATCGGGGTTATACTCATATTGAAACTGAAGTAGAAAAACAATAGCGCGTAAAATTGAAATCAAACCAAAATCTTTATATCCGATTATGGTTATGTATAGTTTTGTCAAAACTATGAATGGAGAACTGATATGACAACAAGCCTGAATTTCTTTAAACAATACCACAGCACGGTGATAAAAGCGCTGGGTGATGATGCCAAGAAAGTGAATGCAAAGGTCGGCTCGATAATGGCCGACACCTGGGCTGAGAAGGCGGGTACAATCAACAATAATGCCGAATTCGCAAAGAGTTTTGAGAATTACCTGAAGAACCAGCTTGAATTCGCAAAGCAAGTGAAGGTCGACTGCGATGATAAGAACTATACGCTTGCTATCAAAGGATGCGCCATCTGCCACGGGAACGAGATGCTGCGAAAAGAGGGCGTGGCGACTGCCTGCCCTATCATGCAGGCTGCCAAATATGCGGCCGTCAGGAAGCTAGGGAGGGATGTGATTACCAAAGGTGTTGAGAAGCCCGGACCTGTTGGTGAGTGCATTATGAGGTTTGAGCTGGGATAAAAATTATTTCCTTTTTCCAGGCACCATCCCGCCTGCCCGCTCCGAGACCATTTTTCTCAACACAATGGTACTTCAGAGACATTTAACCTGCAAACCTGGTACTTATATGGCTTGAAGGAGCCAAGATCAAATCCGACTGGAATCTTATAGCCATAAGAGCAGGAACCTGACTTGATTTAATTTATATATTACATTCTATTTTAGTCTTTGTTCGTTAAAATCCACGTTGCGTTTCGCGTGGCGGCACAGGGCATTTTCCTAACAAAATAATCTCAAATGATTTTTTAATATTGTCATTATATATCCTTGATTGAGGAGTTGATAACCATGGAAAATGAAATAAAATATATTGTGTCTGCCATTATTGCGGCAGCGTTTATGGCAGCAGCGTACTATCTGCCGGCGGAAACTTTCTTGGCATTCTTTGCTGCAGGATTGTTCCTTGTCCCGACCTCGATATTCGTGTACATGCTCCAGAAAGTGGCAAAGGATACTGAAGCCCAATGAAAACAGCACGAGGTCGCACAGGTGGGAGAGGGAAAATGCCGGAGCGGGGGTTAAAGCATGAACATTACAAGGCATATATCCATTGACGATGAATACGTCAGGAAGATAAGACCATACGTAGAAAAACATAACGGCAACTTCGGGGCAGCGATCAGGGAGCTCGTGTACCAGGCGGAGAGGTACAGTCCGCGCGCGAACTCGTCAGCAATGGAATTATCCATGTTCAACTGGATGCTTAAAGAGACAGAGGGTATGCTTGTTCCTGAAAATGTCCTGGATGAATTTATCGATCCCGCGCTGATAAATTCTATCGGGGAACTCGAAGAATATCTTAACCGGCGCTTTGGCGAACTTGACTGGGGCATTAACCTCTTCCTCAAATATGACAGCGACACGTTCCCCTCAGAAATGCTGGTAGAAATAAGAGGTCCCACCCAAAAAATAAAATTCGCTGCCGGCATGCTCTCCCAATACCTTGTGAAAAATTCACTTGACAGAGTGCCTCTCGGGATAAGGTCTGTTGCCAATCTCAATGAATGTATAAGGGTCCGGTTATCCGGGTCGAACAGGAAGGAAGCCCAGAAAAGCCTGCTCTCCTTTTTCGGAAGAATGGACAGGGTGGTAAAAATAATAAAAGGCAGTCCTGTTTTCTGGAAGTCTGTAATAGATGAGTACCTTTCAAGCGACTACAATATGGTCACAGTCCACAGGAATTACTTTGAGGACTTACTTGCGAATAAGGTGCCATCGGGAGAAATAGCAATAGAGGCGCTGACAAAAAAGCCTTTGCGGGAAATACCGCTTGAGGATTTACTGCCCCTGATAAAAAAGGTTTATGAAACTTCCGGGATTGCGGGCAGAGTTGAGATCGATAAAGAAAAAATAACGTTATTCCATAATTACCGGAATGAAGCGGCAGTAGAAAAACTCAAAAAGATCCTTCTCTCACTTTTAGAGACCAGCGGCAACTTCTACGATGCCAGGTCAACAGCCAATATGATTGTGCTGACGCACAGGCCTGATGTGGGCATAAAGATCAGCGAAATCGTGGAAACTCTTAAAACAAGTAACAGCAGCGTGGACCAGGAGCTTGTGATGTTCATGGCTTTTCTTGCGGGATTAAAGGATATTCCCGATATACCTTTATCCATGATGGCTCTGGGCAGGAAGATCGGTACGTCCCTGATGCAGGAATACGAAAAAGAAAATGAGATCGGGAGCTGGACACTGGAGAATTTCCAGAAGGCTCTTGAACTGATCGATTCAAGGCTTCATCGGGAGAGTGAATGGAAACTGGAGGGAGGGAACCTGCTTTACACGATCAAAAAATGCAATATAGCTACGGCAGGGGATACGCTGGATACATACATCTGCCGTACTGCGAGAGAAGCGTTCAAAGGGGCGCTGGGTTATGTTTTCAGTAACAGGGCAGAATTGGAAGTTAAGAAATTATTAACACACGGGGATAATTTTTGTGAGGTGGTAATACGAATACTATAAAAAAGCCTTCCTGCCGGCAAACGGCATGGTCAGGCAGGTTGAAAATCTTTCTTCTTACCGGGATCTTTTTGACAGCGGCAGGGGCTGTCGCTGCATCCGGGGAGAGAGAAGACACATCATGTTTCCAGTGTCATTCAGCACAGGTGCAGGAGTTTGCGAAAAGCGTACACTATGACAGGAACATTTCATGCACGGATTGCCACGGCGGCGATCCTCATATCAGCGGCGCGGCAGTATCGGTAAGCGCCATGAGCACGAATTTTACGGGGGCTCCGGCGCGCATCAATATAACGGAGACCTGCTCAAAATGCCACAGTGAAGTGACCGGCGTATATAAGGAAAGCATACACTGGAAAGAACTCGAAAAAGGGGTCACAATAGCGGCTACATGCACCGACTGCCACGGCGTGCACGGGATTTTACCCTCTACAAACCCGAACTCATCGGCTAATCTGGAGAACGTACCTGTGCTGTGCGCAGGATGCCATGAGAACCAGACGAAAATGAGCGCATGGTACTACGGCATCAAGACCGACAGGTTCGATACCTATAAGAAATCCTATCACTACAAAGCGCTCCTTTCAGGCGGGAAGGGGCTTGCAACCTGTACCGATTGCCATGAGAACCATAATACAAGGAACGAGAGCGACCCCGGGTCTGCGATATACGCGGCGAACCTGGCTTCAACATGCGGGAAATCCGGCTGCCATCCAGGCAACAGCGCAGTTATCTATGGAGGCAAGGTTCACGAAGGTCAGTCTGTTCAACTGCTCTCCATTGATACCAAGGCGCTTGTGACATATTTCTACATAGCAATGATACTCTTTGAACTCGTTTTCACGCTGGGGCTGGTGGGGCTTGACATTACTTCAAAGTTCGATATAAGAAGGAGGAGATAACAATGGTAGAATTAAAATTCAAGAGGTTTACCCTTAACCAGCGTATCGAGCATATACTGTTCTTTACAAGCTTTATACTGCTCGCGTACACCGGGTTCCCTCTGAAGTTCCCCGACGAGTGGTGGTCAAGATGGATGATCGAGTCCGTGGGCGGATTTGATAACAGGACATTGATACACCACATCTCGGGACTTGTAATGATCGGCGTGAGCGCCTACCACGTGATATATCATATTCTGGAAAAGCCAAGATTTGACATACTATTCCATCCGAAGGACATTAACGATTTCCTGCAGCAGGTTAAATATTCTCTTGGGTTTTCCAGCGAGCATCCGAAAGCCGGGAGATATACCTGGAAGCAGAAGTTCGAATATTTCGGGGCTGGATTCGGGGCTGTTATCATGGGTTTCACCGGGATATTGATGTGGCACCCGTTTGAAGCCATGAGATACTTCCCCCTGGGGGTCATCCAGATTGCCAACCTGTTCCATACGTGGGAGGCTGTTCTTGCATCGCTTGCAATATTCATAGGACACTTCTATGATGAACATCTGGGGAAATTCCTGAACATGTCCTGGTTAACAGGCACTGTATCAGAGGAGGAGATGCGCCATGAGCATCCTGCCGAATACGAAGGAATAATGGGAAGCTACGCGCCGGGAAACCCGGAAATGAATGTCCCGGAAGTGAGGAGCAACAGCAGCGCGGGCAGCATAATGATAATGGGGTTTGCAAAGCTGCTGTTCACGATAGTCTTCCTGGCGATATCAACATGGATGCTGTGGATATCATATCAGGTGCTGGTGGAGGCGGTGAATACGTATATTCTATAAACCTTGCACTTTTTGGTAAAAGTGTTAAATATAGTAGGACTTACGCGTTTGATTGTAGATGATCAGCATCCGCATATCGAATATTAGTCAATGTGGAATGCACAATGCAAAAAACGTCTACAGATATTGAAAATAAAGTTTCAAACGTGTAAGTCCTAAATACATTATTCAAGTTGGTATGGTATTTGCATTAAATAAGTATTTATGAATGTGATTCTCTTCTATTGAATAATTGAAATAGATGCAAAAATTAAAATACAGGCGCAATCTACAAAAGGCTTTAAAAATAAGGAAAAATTGAATATATAAAAAATATAATTAAAATAAATTATTTAAACTATCATAATAAAAGAGGAAATAAATGACTGCTGAAATAGTCATAATGAACAAACATTCGATAGCTCTGGCATCCGATAGCGCAGTCACAATGATACATGGAACAAGTGAAAAAATTAAGACCTCTGCAAATAAACTTTTTGCATTATCCAAATATCATCCTATCGGAATAATGGTTTTCGGTAACGCAGATTTGATGGAGATTCCTTGGGAAACAATAATCAAAATCTACAGAAATAAATTGGGGGAAAAAAAGTTTGACTCAATGAAAGAATATGCTGATGATTTTATAGCATTTTTAGATAATAGGAATCCTCTGTTTCCTGAATCAATACAAAAAGAATATTTATTATCTTCAGTTTATGGCTATTTTAATTTTATTAAAAAAGAGATGGAAAAAGAATTCGATTCCGTTCTTACTCAAAAAAATGAAATTACCCAAGGTGAAATAAACGAAATAATATCAGCTACAATAAAGAAGCATTATAAGAGATGGAAAGATGCAGATATTATTTCATCAATTCCAAATACCCATATCAAAGATATTGCAGATAAGTTTGGAGAGGATATTGATAAGGCAATAGATGAAGTATTCCAAAGATTACCAATTACTAAACATCGCCTAAATCAATTAAAAGAAATTGCTGCAAGTTTATTTTTAAAGTTTCCAAAAGATATACGAAAAGAGGGTTATTCGGGGGTAGTAATTGCTGGTTTTGGAGAAAAAGATACATTTCCATCTTTTATAGCATATGATATTGATGGGGTCGTTAATGATAGGCTGAAATATAGAGAAAGCTCACATGACGAGATAAGTTTTGAAAGTGATGCATCGGTTACTGCTTTTGCTCAGAAGGAGATGGTTGTAACATTCATGGAAGGTATCGACCCATATTACATGGAGGCTGAACAAAATTATTTATTTGAATTATTTAATGAATATACAGAAATGATTATAAAGTATCTCATGAAAGAAAATGATAAAGAGAAAGAAAGAATCAAGAAAAAATTACAAAAATCAAGTGAAGGAATACTTATAGACCACTTGGAAAAGTTGAAAACTTATAGACAAGAGAGACATATCAATCCAGTTACAAGCGTTGTTTCAATGCTCCCAAAAGATGAGCTTGCAACAATGGCGGAAACGCTCGTAAACTTAACTTCTTTTGCACGAAAAGTTAAACTTGGACCCGAAACTGTGGGTGGACCAATAGATGTTGCTGTCATTTCAAAAGGCGATGGCTTTATATGGATTAAAAGAAAACATTACTTTAAAGCAGAACTTAATCCCCAATTTTTTGCCAAATATTATAAGGAGGAGTTTGGAAATGGTGACAAAATCGAAAAATAAAGAAAAAAAGGTATTCTGTTCTCTAACAGAAATAAAAAAAGAATACTTACCTAAGTCATTCGAGAAACAAAAATCTGTAGAACCGAAAGACGCACGTGAGTTAGGAATTAGTTGGGCAAAAGAAGCTTTAAATAAAATAAAAAACGAATTAAATGAATTAGAAGGTTAATAAATTCCGTGAGCTTCTTCTGCCTCAACAATAAGCCTCCGAAGATTTATTAAACAAAATCTCGACTTTTTAAACATGAATGACTTATTTAACAAAGCCTAAGAGTCAGTTAAGCGTATTACCTTTCTCAATTTCTAAAAGATTAACAAGAGAGGAAGACATATAAAAAATCAAAGCAAGCTTACTGAGATACAACCTGCCGATTTCCAATTTTTTACTGCCATTTTATTTTTTTTGCCATTCCACGCCTTTTATTGCCATTATTTACCTGTAACTGGCCCTAACAAAGCGCCCCTGTGATTTATATTATCAAATAGCTCTTTAACATTGTCATAACATAGGTTTAACTGAGGGGATGATAGCTTCGGCTAAATATGTAGTGGGGTTTAGAATACGGGTGCAGTGGGGGTTAGATTATGATCGTTACAAGGCACATATCTCTTGATGATGAACATGTTGAAAAGATAAAACCATACTTAGTGGCGCATAAGGGTAATTTCGGCGCCGCTGTCAGGGAGATGATTCAACAGGCGGGAAAGCGCAGCTCGCGCATGAAGTCATCAGCAGTTGAGATATCTCTGTTTAACTGGATGCTTGAGGAAGTCAGGGATACGCTCGTTCCCGAGGATGTCCTTGATGACCTCATCGACCCGGCGCTGATGAAATCGATGGGTAAACTTGAAGCGTATATCAACCGCAAAATAGGTGAGCTTGAGTGGGATGTCAGTCTTGAGTTAAAACACGATAGTGATATCTATCCCTCCAGTGTGTCGATAGGAATGGCGGGTGCACTTCAGAAAATAAAATTCCTTGGCTGCATACTTGCCCAGTACATGGTGAAGAACTCACTTGACCGGTCGCCGCTTGAGATTAAGTCCGTTGTCAGTTTCAGCGATTGCATAAAAGTTGAATTATCAAGATCAAACAAAAAGGAAGCGCAGAAAAGCCTGGCTGCATTTTTCGGGGGAATGGATGAAGTACTGAAAGCCATAAAGAGCAACCCGGCTTTCTGGAAAGCTATAATCAGGAGACATCTCCTGAGCAACTACAACATGGTCACCCTTGAGAGGAACTACTTTGAGGACGTGCTGGCAGGTAAAATACCATCCGGGGAAATGATAATAGAGAACCTTGCAAAAAAACCGCTCCAGGACATCCCTCTTAAAGAAATGCTCAGCCTGATAAAACAAGTCTATGAGACTTCCAGGGTCGTTGACAGTGTAGAGATCGACAATGACACTGTAATGTTATTCCACAACTACAGGAACGAAGAATCAATTAAAAAACTAAAAAAGAGCCTTGTTGCCCTTTTAGAGGCAAACGGACACCTGTATGATGCCAAATCAGCAGCCAATATGGTTGTACTGACGCATCGCCCGGACGTTGGCATAAAGATAAATGAGATCGTGGATAACCTGAAGCTCAGCGACAGCAGGGTAGACCAGGATTTAATGGTATTCATGGCTTTTCTTTCGGGGCTTAAGGATATCCCGGATATACCAATATCCCTGACAGCCCTGGGGAGAAGGATAGGGAGGTCTCTTATGCAGGAGTACGAAAAGGAAAATTCCATAAAAGGCTGGGACCCGGAGACATTCCAGAAGGCATTACAGATGATCGATTCCAGGCTACACCGGGATAGCGAATGGAAATTAGACGGGAAAAACCTGCTATACAGGGTCAGGAAATGTAACATCACTACAGAGGGCGATACCTTCGATACATATGTTTGCCATATAGCCAGGGAAACCTTCAAGGGGGCGCTCGGCTATGCTTTCGGGAATAAGGCGGAATTGAGCATTAAACATTTATTGACCCACGGGGATAGTTTTTGCGAAGTGGTAATCCGGATGCCCTGAGGAGCATGTCAATAATGGTGTCAATAATGTCGTCAATAATGGCATCAATAATGGCAGGAATCCGGCATCAATTGCAACGTAATGGCATATTCTAAAGATTAAAGCCATCAACCGGTCTGTTGTTTAGCCTGCCTGAAGGTACTTTTTCTGACTTTTTCTTGGCATTTATGCCAATTCTATGCCATTGATTGGCATTGTTTGCTGTTCTATGCCATTAGATGCTGTCCATTGGCTTATCTTGCTAAATTTTTGTCAAATATTCTTTTAGCCTTGACATTAGATAGTCCTGATTAAAGAGAGGTGGTCAAATATGAAACATTGGATCAAGTATGTTGCAGCTGCCATTGGTGGAACTATCGCAGGAGCGGCTTATTTCCTTCCCTCCGGGATGTTCCTCACTTTTGTTACAGGGTGGCTGTTCATCATTCCGGCGGCAGGTGTTGCATTTCTTGCCTACGGGCTGCGGGAATATATGAAAGACAGGAAGAACACGATTCTGGTGTCAGTAAAGCCAGGCGAAGCCATGAGGGCGCTGGCTCGCAGGGAAATGGAACTCCAGAGAGAGAAAGAACTGCTGTTAGAAGAACTCAGCAACGGGGTAAAACAGGAGTAGTGGAAACCATATGATTGTCACAAGGCATATCTCCCTTGATAACGACTGCATTGAAAAGATGGAGCCGTATGTTGAAAAACACAACGGCAATTTCAGTGCTGCGATCAGGGAGATAATCGACCGGGCAGGGAAGTACAGCACCACCAAGAACCTGGAAATAATAGACAATTCCCTGTTCAAATGGATGCTGAATGAGACCGACGGGATGCTGGTGCCCGAAAAAATACTGGATGACCTGATCGACCCCATGCTGATAAATTCAATACAAAAACTTGAGGAACATCTTAACCGCAGGTTCGGTGAGCTTGAGTGGGATATAAACCTCGCCCTGAAATGTGATAACGATACATATCCCTCCGAAATATTGATAGAAATAAAAGGCTCTGCCCAAAAAACAAAGTTCGCTGCGCGCATACTGGCGCAATACCTGGTGAAGAACTCACCAGAGCATGCACCGCTTGAGATAAAATCCGTTTTTAGCTCGGACGGGTGCATAAAAGTCGAGTTGTCCAGGTCGAATAAAAAAGACGGGTTCAACAGCCTGACTACTTTTTTTGGCGGGATGAACGAGGTGATAAAAGCCATAAAAAGCCGCCCGGCTTTCTGGAGGGCCGTGGTCAGCGGACATCTCCTGAGCAATTACAATATGGTCACGGTCCACAGGAACTACTTTGAGGATCTGCTGGCAGGCAAAGTGCCGATGGGAGAGATAACGATCGAAACGCTGGCTAAAAAACCGCTGCAGGAGATCCCGCTAAAAGAGATGCTCTCCCTGATAAAGGAAGTTTATGAGGCGTCCAGGGTCGCGGACAGGGTAGAGATCGACAGGGAGAACATAATATTGTTCCACAATTACAGGAACAAGGACGTAATAGAAAAACTGAAAAAAAGCATTATCATGCTGCTTGAAGCCAACGGTCACCTGTACGATGCCAAGTCTACAGCTAATATGATCGTGCTGACACACAGGCCCGATGTCGGGATAAAGATAAACGAAATCGTAAGCAACCTCAAGATCAGCAACAGCAGGGTAGACCAGGACCTGATAATGTTCATGGCTTTCCTGAAAGGGCTGAAAAACATCCCTGACATACCATTATCCCTGACATTCCTCGGCAGGAGGATGGGCAGGTCGCTGCTGCAGGAGTACGAGAAGGAGAACAACATCAAGAACTGGGAACTCCCGAACTTCCAGAAAGCCCTGGAGATAATCGATTCCAAGCTCCACAGGGAGAGTGAGTGGAAACTGGACGGGAAAAGCCTGCTATACACTGTCAAAAAATGCAATATAGTTGCCGAAGGGAGCACTTTTGATACCTGCGTCTGTCATGCCATACGGGAGACTTTCAAAGGGGCAATGAGCTACGCGTTCGGGAACAGGGCGGAACTTGAGGTTAAAAAATTACTGTCACATGGTGATAATTTTTGTGAGGTGGTAATACGAGTGCCATAGAAGTTAATGATAACAGGGGAGGAGATCAAAAACCGTTGAGCGGGAAAAATACAGGAGGGAGTGAATAAGATGAAAACATTGCTTGAAAACATAACGTTCGTAAAAGGAGTAGAATATCTTATAGTCGTTGCATTCTGTCTGGGATTTATCGCGTTCTGGATCCTGGTGCACAACAGGGAGATCGAAGCAAAAAAGATTGTTTCAGTCGCTATCCCGCTTTCCCTGGTCTTCAGCGGGGCCGCAGTAGTGCTTGCCACGACCGGAAGCCAGGAACCTGCTGCCAACACTACCGTTCCGGATTCAGCAATCCCGGAGTATTACAGTAACGGCAGCCCTGCCACTATCGCAGCACATAGTTCGGATGAATGGCTTAACGTCAGTAACCCGGAATATCTCGCAATAACCTCTGGGCCAGCAATAAAATTCCACCAGGTAATGAGCGACAAGGTAAGTTGCAAGACCTGCCATCACAACAGCGGGAACGAGATCCGTGCATGCAAAGATTGTCACAGCACCCCGTTTGACCCCCGGAATTCAAGCATGCCGGGTCTTAAGGCCGCCTACCACCAGAGATGCATGGACTGCCATAAGGAAGTATTCAACGGCCCGGAGAGCTGCACCCATTGCCATGATGGAGGGGCTCCCGGCTCCCTTGCAGTTTCCGCTCCTGACCGTCCTCACGGGCTTACGTGGGAAACCTGCTCCAGGTGCCATACAGATGGAATTCCGGGAGGAGGTCAGGAGGCTAAGATAGTTTATCATGACAACTGCCTCCAGTGCCATACAAAAGGCATCGCGGGCGCTGCAGTGATGCCTGCCGACCATGCAGGACGCGCAAGCAGTACATGCCAGGGCTGCCACAAGCCGGCGGGAGGAGGATAAAATATGGTGACCAGAAGAAATTTCCTGAAAATCGGGGGCTCGCTCATTGCCCTGAGCGTTGCGGGAAGCAGCATCGTGAAGGCATCCGAGGATTTTGAGGGCAACCCTGACCGTTTTGGGATGCTCTCGGACATGACAAGATGTATCGGCTGCCGCCGCTGTGAAGCTGCGTGCAATAAATCCAATAAGCTTCCGCCTCCGAAAACATCGTTTGAAGATACCTCGGTCTTTGAGAAGAAAAGAAAACCCTATGTGGCCGACGTACAGGCATACACAGCGGTCAACCGCTACGAGGTGGAAGGGAAAACAGTATTTCGCAAGGTACAGTGCATGCATTGTGATGAGCCGGCATGTGCTTCCGCCTGCCCCGTGGGCGCGCTTAAGAAATCCCCGGAAGGGCCGGTGGTCTGGAACGATAAGGTGTGCATCGGATGCAGGTACTGCATCATAGCCTGCCCGTTCTATGTCCCTGCCTTTGAATATTCAAGCGCGTTTGATCCGAAGATCCAGAAATGCTTCATGTGCTACCAGCAGAGGATAGCAAAGGGCCTGGTCCCTGCATGCGCCGAGGCGTGCCCTGTTGAGGCGATCACGTTCGGCAAGAGAAGCGATCTTATCAAGCAGGCATGGCTTCGCATATGGGATAATCCGGACAAATATATCGACCATATCTATGGAGAAAAAGAGGCGGGTGGAACAGGCTGGCTGTACATCTCAGGCGTTCCCTTCTCAAAGCTTGACTTCCAGATGGACGTAGGGACGACCTCGTATCCAAAGTACACCAAGGATTTCCTGTCCATGGTCAATCTCACCCTTGTTTCATGGCCCGCGCTGCTGGGAGGGTTTTACCTGGCATCCCACAAATCGCATACGGATCAAGACGGAAAATCAGATGAGGAGGGAGATAAACAATGAACGAATATCCAACCGAATATGTGAAAAAACAATATGTAGAGAACGAGATAACTCCTGGCCGGGAAGAGACCGGTGCCGAGATTATAAGCAACTGGCTCAGTGAAAAATTTTTCATGGGCCTTACCCTGAGAGAATATCTGAAGACCCTCATCACGCCGTTAAACTTTGTCGCGGGCATTATCGTCGCCGTCGGGATGTTCCTGATATTCCAGCGTTTCCTCTTTGGTCTTGAAACCGTAACAGAAGCTTCAAACGAGCAGCCGTGGGGACTTTTCCTGAGCTGGGGACTCTTTAGCGGCGTGCCCTTCTCAGCATCGGGATTTGTCATAGGAACGGCTGTGTACATCTTCGGGCTTAAGAAATACCAGCCCATAGTCAAGAATGCCATTTTGCTGGGATTCCTGGGATACCTGTTCGCCGTGATATTCCTGATGATCGACCTTGGAAGACCATGGAGAATATATTATCCGATGTTCATTTCGTTCGGGACAGCCTCGGTCATGTTCCTTGTAGCGTGGCATGTGGCTCTTTACCTTTCGGTCCAGTTCCTCGAGTTCGCACCTTCCACACTTGCCTGGCTGGGCTGGAAGAACGTACGAAAGATAGCCGTGAGCATGACCCTGGCTCTTACCATATTCGGTGTGATGCTTTCCACGCTTCACCAGTCAGCCCTGAGCGCGATGTTCCTCCTCGCTCCGGGAAAGCTTCACCCGCTATGGTACACATCGTACCTGCCGTGGCTGGCTTTCATCTCGTCCATAGGGGGCGCACTTTCCCTGGTGATAGTGGTGACCAAGCTCACGCAGGTCTTCATGAAGAACAGGGCTGATTCCCACTATCTCTCGAACCTTGACGATATTACCATCAGTCTTGGCAGGGCGGCGGCTTTTGTCCTGTTCACATACGTCGGGCTGCGCCTGATCAGCGTAATTCACGAAGGCTCGTGGAAATACCTGAACTCGCCCTTCGGTTACTGGTTCCTTGTAGAGATACTGATCCTGGGCATTGTTCCCTTCCTGTTCCTGTATGGGGTCCAGAAGAAGAATGTACGGCTTGTCCAGTACTCCGCTGCATTGACAATGTTAGGCATCGTCATGAACCGCTTCAATATTTCCCTGATAGCCTTTAACTGGAAACTGCCGGACAGGGGGCTGTTCTACTGGAAAGAGGTACTGGTCGTCATGGCTGTTGTGACCATCGAAATACTGGTTTACCGCTGGGTGGTGAACAGGATGCCGGTGCTGAGGCAGCATCCGGACTATATCGGGGATGAACACTGACCGCTGGCCCGGTCAATCCGCCACACACGTATGGCTGCACCATACGTGGATTCCCATTTTTGGATATCGCTTGCATGGTTAATCCACCCCATACACAGATTGACGGATCTTCATAGGTTATCTGGAAGATCCATTTGTCTTCATAATAACACCTCTGAGAGCCTCCAGATGCCTGCCCGGGACATTGCGATACCTTCATATCTAACCTCCACTTTTAATGTGAAAAGATGACGGTACGCTCAATTGACATAGCACTTACGCAGTCAGAAGTCGGCGACTGCATGGAACCGGTTTATGAAAATATATGCACACTCTCATCAGATCCTGAGCTAAGTTTTAATTACGCCACAACGGATGATCTGAACAACTGGGGATTCTCCGAAGGATGTTTTAGCTGCTTTTTGCAGGATAAAAAAGACGTGATAATACAGGTCATTACAACATATCACCACAGGGATGGCGCGAACTGCGCATACCAGGCTGATGTGGATTATTTAAAAAAGAACGATTATGGTAAGCCAATAAAAGCAAAAACATTAGGTGAATCCTCTGTCCTGTTTGAGAAAAAGCAGAGCGACGGGATAACTTATAATCTCTTGTTTTTGAAAAATAATGTTTTTACATCGATCAGCGCTAAATACAAAAAAGAGAAAGCTGATAATGTAAATCATATCATCGGACTTGCTGAAAAAATAGAAGACAAGATTGCAGTATAATTTGAGTATATACTGCATCTGCAGATGTGAACCTTAAGTCAGGTAGCCGGATTAAGCATCTAATTCAGCATCCTGACCGATCACAGTACGCTCCGATGTGGCATCGATTAAATCCCCTTTATGGATTTTGTTCTTTGCCTCATGGTATTTCTGCTGCCATACACTTATCTGTTCTATTGCGAATTTTGCCTTCACATAAGGATTAAGTCTCTGGAACTCTTTATCCACATCACTTAACAGTATTTTGATTTTATCCTCGTTCTTTTCTCCCATTTTATTTGCCTCCTGTACCATCTAAGATTTCAACTTTTGGAATTATGTCTCCCCCTCCATATCTTAGTATAAATGCAGAAGTCGGGTACAACGTAATTCCCACTCCGCTGAATATGAAGTTCTATTGTTATATGAATATTTAAAACCATCGGAATTTTCATTCAGGTTTAGAATATTACATCCTGTCGTATTCAGCAGAACCTGTATTTCACGTAAACTTCCCTGAATTTACGCTTCCATATATTAACCTGCTTTGCTGCAAGCTTTGCCCGCTCATTCGGGGGAAGCTTCCTTAACTCTTTATCCACTTCACTTACCAGTAATTCGATCCTATTTTTGTTCACTTTTCCCATCTCCTTCGACACTGTTTACCAGGGTTTTTATTTATATTGATCCTACCTCTCCTGTTCGCGAATATAGCTGATGCAAGAGACAAGTAAAACCTAAAATTCTCCCTTTATACCCTGTGAGAAAACCCAATGTTATAATGGTATTTATAATCTTCTGTACAATCCGTTTATTTTCGAATTAACTATAAAATTGTTTTACCATTTACAATGAAGAATTCACATCTCCCACCTGTTATCCACAGGAAAACACTCATTGATCCACATAAGTATCCTGTTATTATAGATGATATTGTACTCCCTTGAAAGTACAGGGATATCTCCGAAGAAATCCCTGCTGACGATCTCCATTTTCAGTATATCCCGCCTGGTCTCAAGCTTGTGCTCCCGCAAAATCCTGCCTATCGGGATATCCGCCCGCATGAGGTCACTGCTGACCGCGGGCGGCATTCTTTTAACAGCCGCAAGGGACTTTGCCAGCACATATGCAGTTCCGTCCGCGTTCAGGGTCACAAGCCTGCTGTTCACATCATCCCCGACATCTATTTCCAGAAGCCTTGCAATGTCACGTGTGGCTTTTATGATTTTCTGCTCCAGTGTTACGACTTTAACCGTCTTTCCCGTAAGCAGCTCAAGCAGCAGTGTGACAGAACCGTCGGTGCCTGCACAGATGCGAAGGCATACGGGAATATCCGGTCTTTTAAGCACATCCCACAAATTCAGGCTCCCTGCACTTGTTTTTTGGCCTTTGCAAGGCGCTCCTTTGCTGTGTAACCTGTCGCCTCTTCAAGAAATACCCTGTAGCGCTTATTCGTATCGAGAATAACCTCATCGCCGGCGCCTTTGCCGGATTCCGAATCGACAAACATCTTCTTTTTATCGACCCAGACAGTAAACCTTGAAAATGCGCCGTAACTCAGCGTAAGTTTACCGTTCTCTTCTTTCACTTCTGCGGGAAAATTCTTCTTCAGTACTTCGCCGACTCTAGCAATATCCTGGGAAAACCCTCGCTTAAACGAATACTCCTGAATAATATCACCGGCGTACTAAAGGTCTGGCATGAGATTAAAAGATTACTGAAAATTTACAGGCTCAAACAAAATCGGCATCGTTATAGATTTTTACCGCCTCTACTTTCCCGTCGTATCCGTTGATCTCCAGAGCCTCGCTTTTACCTCTTATCTCCCATACCGGGATATGGAGCAGGTCCATTTCCAT
Source organism: uncultured archaeon (assembly GCA_902386135.1). Taxonomy (GTDB): domain Archaea; phylum Halobacteriota; class Methanosarcinia; order Methanosarcinales; family Methanoperedenaceae; genus Methanoperedens. The sequence continues at coordinate 9,810 of CABMIB010000088.1, read as the reverse complement.
GTTTATGTCCTGTGGTTCGGGGGAAAATACCCTGTTCTCGAACACTATCGTATCCCCTATCATCTCGTTCAGCCTTACCTGCTTTGTGTGTTCCCTGATCACCGCATCCAGGGCCCTGTTCAATGCATCCTTTTTCTCGACTTTTGGCTGCTTTATCTCATAATTCTGGGTAGGTACAAGCGTATTGTCCTGGATGTCCTGGTATTTATTGAAGGAATTTATTCCTGTGATCGCATTGATATAACCTTCACCCTCGCCGTTGAGGTCTATGACCCTTGATTTGAACTTCTTCTGGCTTTTGAAAGAATACCTGTAATACCAGACCGGGATGAACTTCAACTGCTGGTACTTCGCCTTGCCGACCTTGGTTTCGCCTATGGATAAAGAGTCCGCCTTCCCGATATTGACCGCAACCGAGCGCAGGAATATCCTGATGGTTTTCTCATATTCCTTTTTTGGCACTTCTCTGGGTATCTCATTCGGCGCATTACTTTCTTTTTTAGGCAGCCTCTGTTCGCCGGGTTCTTCAAGGGCGCCTGCCAAGACAGCTCTTCCGACCCTGGATTCAAGTTCGGTTTTATCCCAGAGTATCAACCCCTCTTCAAGAGCCAGAGAGCGGATCTTTTCATCGAACGATTCTGAGATCTGTATTCCCTTGCCCCCGTAACTCTGCACGCTGTTTGAGAAATGCCTGATGCTATTCACATTGGTGGAAGGCTCATATTTAATGAACAGGTGCTCGGAATCTTTCTCTGCAAGCAGGTCGCTTATTTCCGACGGATTTGTGCTATAACCGTAATACGTGAAGATTTTTCTCAAGATATCAATCACTGCTTGCTTATTCATAGGTACTACACTTCTCACCCGACTGAAATACTTTATCTTTTTGAAAAAACCAATGATGATTTTCGGTAACTATTTATCACGTATTGTAATTATAAGAATCAAGATGACCGATATAACGTTCATTATCTCAAGAATCGAAAGCATGATGTACGAGGTTACCTTTGACCCCCTTCAACGCAAAGGGAAAATAATAGCCAATATATCGATCGTTGATGAGGCGGACTTCAAGAAGGCCCTTGACCTTATCAGGCAGGCTGTACACAGCGGTCTCTCGGTCAGCCCGTACATTAAAATAATCCGCCCGGGTGAAAAGATCGGGAACCTTAAAATAGAGAAGGGGAAAACAGGCATAGCCACAGCATGCAGCATCACGATAGACGGGGTGCTGCTCAAATCCGGCGTACCTGTCAAACCCAAATTCGGAGGAGTTGTGGAGATCCACGACGGCTCACCCCTGCGGTTCACGGATATATTAACGTATGAAAGTACGACCATAGACCCGCTTGACGTGCTGATGTCGCAGGAACTCACATCAGTAACCGAAATGGTCAATACCGGCTCAGGAAAGATACTGGCGAATTTGCGGGAGGCTCCCATGGCGGCGCGTGACAGGATTGAGCAGGTTCTTGATTCTCTCGTTGAAGCAGGATTCTCATGCATCCTTGAGGTCGGGGAACCCAACAGCGATATACTGGGTGTCCAGGTGGGCAGGGACAAGCTCGGTATTGCCGTTATCGGAGGCACCAACCCGATGGCCCTTGTACAGGAGCATGGCATCGATATCAATACGCAGGAAATGTCGATACTTCTGGATATCGGGGAAATGGCACATATTGATGAGGTAAAATAGGTTTTTAACCTTCAGGACTTTGCTATCCCGTTTTCCTGTACAAGCTCCTCCGCCTGCTTTAGCATTTCATCCATAATCTTTAATCCCTCAAGCCAGAAACCCGGGTCATCCAGCCGGATCCCGAATCCCTCAAGCAGCCTTTGGGGCGATTCACTTCCGCCTGAGGCAAGCAGCTTCATGTACCTGGGAACGAAGCTCTCTCCTTCTTTCATGAACATCCTGTAAAGAGAAAGCACAAGCAGTTCGCCGAATGCGTAGGCATACACATATCCCGGGGCCTCAAGAAAGTGGGGGATATAACTCCACCATATCCTGTAATTATCCGTAAGAGTTACCGAGTCTGCGAACATCTCTTTCTGCGTTCCTGTCCAGAGTTCCCCGAACCGCTCCTGAGATAACTCGCCCCTTTCGCGTCTCTCCCTGTGGATAGCATCCTCGAACCTGTTCATGGCTATCTGCCGGAACACAGTGGCGAACATTTCCTCAAGTTTAACGCACAGCAAGCTCAATTTCTCATCTTTGTCCGCAGCCCTGTCCAGCAGCGACATGAACACCAGCATCTCCCCGAATACCGAGGCTGTCTCTGCAGTAATAAGCGGCGTCTGGCTGTTGAAATAACCCATCTCTTTTCCAGCAAGGTACTGGTGTATGCCGTGGCCCAGCTCATGTGCCACGGTCATCACATCGCGGCTTTTCCCGATATAATTGACCATCACATAAGGATGTACATCAGGCGTGCCGGGGTCGCTGAAAGCGCCGCCCCTTTTGCCCGGCATAACAGGGGCATGTATCCATTTTCCATCAAAGAACTGTCGGGCGATTTCCTCGGCCTGCGGGGAAAAATCGCCATAGGCTCTCAGGACTATGTTCTTACATTCATCCCAGGAAACAGCTTTCTCCGAAGATACGGGTAGCTGGGCATACCTATCGTAATCGAACAATTCATCCAGCCCGAGCAACGCTTTTTTCAGTCTGTAGTACCTCTGGGGAATATCGTATCTGCTCCTGACCGCATCTACAAGCGCCTGAACGATTTTATCATCTATCTCATTATCAAGGTTCATGGAACTTATCCAGTCCGGGTACTTCCGCAGGCGGTCCGTGATCATCTTATCCGCCAGGATGGTGTTGAAGATATGCGCCAATACATGAAGCTGGGCTGATAACCCCCCGGTGAACTCCTCCGAGGCTTTTATCCGCACCTGGCGGTCAGGATTATAAAGGTCTGAAAGCACTTCTTCCTCCGTCCTGCCTGCCTCGCCGAACTTTATATGGGAGAGCAGTTTCTCAAAGAGCTTATCCCAGCTACTTGCCCCGACCGGGGATAGTTCAGCCAGGAGCTTTTCTTCTGTCTCTGATAAATGGTGAGGTCGGTATCTCCTCAGCTTTTCCAGGTAATGCCTGTATTTGCTGACAGCAGGATTTTCAAGAAATGGCTGTGCAATACTATCATCCAGCGACGCCCACTCAAGCTCAAAGAAAAGCAGGTCTCTCTGGAACTGGCTTGCGATTTCATGGAACTTCTGCAAAAACGCGCTTGAGGCAGCATCGTTAGCCTGCGTTGCGAAATTGAGGTATGCGAACGAGCCGATGTGCGCGGTTTTTTGGGAGATGTCTTCAATTTCGGTGACCGAGGTGAGAAGTTCGGAGGGAGAGATGTCTTTTAGCTTTCCGCGGTATTTTGATGAGAACGATGCGACCCGGTTCTTGATGGTTTCTATGTCCTTTTCTATGTTCTCATCGTCGATGCCCCTGTAAAGAGGGGTTAAATCCCAGATTACATTTTCACTCCCGAATTTATTGCTCATATTTGTGAAATGGGAGCTAATATCTATTAATGGTATCTGATTTATCCAGGAGATTCTCTGCTTTTAGTCAATAGATATCTCATATCTCAAGTTTTTATATAGTCAAATGTTGAATTATCTTTATATGTAATTAAAACGTTTAATGTAAATTAGATTTAAATGACTGAAATTAAGCACATTCAAACCAGTATCGATATGGTCACATATGACCATCTCAGGCATCTTTCCGAGGTAAAGAACAAATCGCTAAAAGAAACGATACAGGAAGCCATTAAAGAGTATCTCAAGAGGCACGAAGGCGAGATAATGAAGGATTCTCTTTTCGGTATAGTGGGCTCTTTCAGGACAAAAGAAGGCAACTGGAGCGAAAGGGACGACTGGAGAGAATAGATGCGGATTTTTCTTGATACAAGCGGTCTTATCGCATTGAGCGACGAAAAAGATAAAAACCATACAAGGGCGGAGGTTTATCTCAGGCAACAGGTACAGAAAGGAGCCAGGTTTGTTTCAGGCAGGAATATTTTAGTTGAATATATCGATGGTGTCACAAAAAGGATTAGCAAAAAGAAGGCTGTTGAAGAACTTGATAAAATTTTGAACAGTAAACTGCTTGTAATAGAGCCTGTTTCCAAGGCGGATTGGGATAAAGCAATCAGGTACTTCAGAAAATATCATGATCATCAGATTGATTTAACAGATTGTTTGAGTTTTGCGATTATGGAGAGGCTTGACCTGAATACAGCTCTCACTTTTGATAATGATTTCAAGACTCATGGGTTCGATGTGCTTGATTGATTCGATAACTCATGAATCCAGCCCATTTCACCTGTACCCGTGCTCCCTTTTCGCGCGCATCAAATCCCCTGTCTTCGTAGATGTCAGAAGCTCAAAGACTATCAGAAGCAAAAACAGGATGAACAGGTTAAACGCAGCGCCGGAAGCGCCTTTATTCGCCGCAATAGCAGTAGCGACAAGCGGGCCTATGAGCGTCCCGATAACCCCTGATGCATGCATGAGCGCCCTTGCTTTAGCAGAAGCTTTCAGGTATGAGAAATAATCGATCTTCAGCGTAGGCTCAAATTTTGCAGGGCCGTTGAGGTAATAACGCATGAACTTGATACCGAGCAGTGTGCCCGTGAGATAATGCGAGAGAGGATGCAGCGTCGTCAAAAGCACAAGGGCGCTGATGTATAGCATCCAGTCAGAATTTACCAGGAAAGCCAGAACTATGGCGGCAATCGTGAGTGCAAGCTCAAGCAGGTTCCCGGATGGAACGCTGAGCGTGAACGATACCTTTTCCCTGAACCTTTTCTGGCTTATTCCGGCTATTAACCCCAGCACTTCATCGTCCTTTATTCTATCTCTCTTTACCTGGTCAACAATACCCCAGAATGCTTTTCCGTTGTAATCCTTCCCAAGCTGACGGAGATGCTCTTTTAATTCCTCGTACATATTACCTCGCCACGGTTACTATAAGGTCTTTACTGTCAAAAACCTTGCCATTGTAAATCACCTGGGCTCTCGCATGGTATTTTATCTCCTCACCTGCTGCAAGGGTCGCCCTGACGTCCACGAGCCTGAACCCGGAATCCTCGCCCGGGCGCAGGTAGCCGAGGTCATAACTTCCGGGAGTGAAATTGAGATATGGTTTATCTGATGAGTTCACATTGAACCGGACAACAGGATTGATTCCCGAGATACCGGAATTGTTGACACGTATCTTTACCTGTTTAACCTCGCCGCTCTTGAGATTGATGCTTGAAGGTTCAAGGTCAAGAATCACATCCTTCTTTTCCTGCGTATTTTTTTCAGACAGGCACCCGGCAAAAAGCGCGGATACTACCATGATCGCAATAATTATTTTCATATCAGCAGGGTATTATCATCTTATTATTATTAAAAAGTATTGTTATTGTTGCCTTGTCAGATTCTTCTCAGGTGCTCGCAGTTCCCCGCAACGATCTTTTCAAGTTTCCCCTCGCCTGTCTCCAATACCAGCGCGCCCTCGCTGTCCACCCCTATCGCTTCGCCGTATATCGTCCTTGCCTGGGTCGTGATCTTTACCCATTCCCCGATAGTCGCGGACATATTCCTCCACTCTTCAAGTATGGGCGAAAAACCATCTTTCTGGAACTTCAAGTAAAGTGATTCGAATTCCTCAAGCAGCTTCTGCACGAACTCAACGCGGTTTATCCCGCTGCCAAGCTCTTTTTTCAGGGATGTGGAGGTTTCCCTGGCCTCTTCAGGAAATGATTCGGTATCCACATTCGCATCTATACCTATGCCCACCACACAGTAATCTATCAGGTCGATCTCAGCCTCTATCTCGGTGAGTATCCCGCAGGCCTTCTTCCCGTTTATCAATACATCGTTTGGCCACTTTATCTTTGCCGGAAGTCCGTAGCTGCGGATCGTCTTTGCAACTGAGACACCTGCAAGAAGCGTTATCCTGGATGCGTACAGCGGCTGTATCTTCGGCTTGATGATTATAGAAAGCCATATCCCACCTTCAGGAGAGATCCACTTCCGGCCCATGCGTCCGCGCCCGCCTGTCTGGGATTCTGCAATGACCACGGTCCCCTCTTCGACCGAGCCCGCTATCTCGCGGGCGATGGTATTTGTGCTTTCCGTTTCCTTAAAATACTGGATATCTCTTCCGATTATTTGGGTCTTAAGCCCTGCCTTAACCGCCGTCGGTGTTAACAGGTCAGGCGTACTGGCAAGCGAATACCCGAGATTTGTAGATGATTTGATCATATATCCCTCAGCCCTTAATGCCTGGATATGTTTCCAGACCGCCGCCCTTGAAACCGCAAGTTCATGAGCAAGTTCTTCTCCGGAAACATGTTCACCTTTTCTTGCGAGCAGCTTCTCAAGTATATTATATTTTATTTTATCTCTTATATTCATTGCGCTCGCCGTCTTTTGCGGTCTGTATGTAAGCCCCGACAGCAGCCGTTATCGCCGCCACTTTCTTATCCTCCATGCTCAGAGCAGAAGCAAGCGTAGCTCCCTTCTCCTTTTCAGCTTCCACGATTTTCTCGACCTCAGCGATGATATTGTGGTCTTCTATGAAGTGCGTGGTAAGCTCCCCGCGCCTGAAATATTCGTTATTCATAACAGCCTTATGGAAAGATATGTTGGTGGTCACCCCGACGATAATATATTCGTACAGAGCGCGTTTCATGCGGGCGATTGCTTCATTCCTGTCCCTTCCCCAGACCGTGAGTTTTGAGATGAGCGAATCGTAGAACGGTGTTATGGTATATCCTGTGTGCACGCCGCTGTCCACGCGTACCCCGGGGCCTCCGGATGAACGGTATCTTCTGAGTTTCCCTGGCGATGGCGTGAAGTTGTTGAGCGGGTCCTCGGCGTTCAGGCGGCATTCTATCGCCCACCCGATCTGCCTGATATCTTCCTGCCTGTAACTTAGCTCTTCACCCGCTGCAATCCTCAATTGTTCTTTTGCGAGGTCTACGCCTGTAACTACTTCCGTTATCGGATGCTCTACCTGGAGACGTGTGTTCATTTCAAGGAAATAGTAGTTCCCTTTTGAATATAGGAATTCGATGGTTCCTGCATTCGTGTAATTAATTGCGGCAGCCGCCTTCACCGCATCTGAGCCCATCCTCTTCCTCAATTCAGGCGTCATGACAGGGGACGGGGATTCTTCTATCAACTTCTGGTGCCGCCTCTGGATTGAGCATTCGCGCTCGCCCACGTGGATCACATTACCGAAAGAATCCGCAAGTATCTGGAATTCGATGTGGCGCGGCTCTTCCAGGTATTTTTCGATGAACACAGTTGCATCCCCGAACGAGGATTTCGCAACCCTCTGTGTGGATTCGATCGTCTGTACCAGTTCTTCGGTTTTCCGGACTACCTTCATCCCGATACCGCCGCCGCCAGCCGCGGCTTTGATGATTACAGGATACCCGATTCTCTCGGCGGTTTTCACGGCGGCGTCAAAGTCGCTTATACCGCCATCGCTTCCGGGAACTACCGGGATCCCGGCGGCAACCATCGCCTTTTTTGCAGTTATCTTGTTGCCCATGCTCTCGATAGCCCTGCTTGTGGGACCGATGAATATTATCCCCTCTCTCTCGCACCTTGCTGCAAAATCCTCGTTCTCGGAAAGAAAACCGTAGCCTGGATGTATGCCTTCTGCGCCGGTTTTATGCGCCACGTCGATTATAGTGTCCATGTTCAGGTAGCTCTGGCTTGCCGGGGCAGGGCCGATGGGATACGCCTCATCAGCATACTTTGCAAAGAGAGCGTTCTTATCGACGTCACTATAGACCGCAACGGTCTTTATGCTAAGTTCCCTGCATGCGCGCATGACGCGAATAGCGATTTCACCGCGGTTTGCTATCAGCACTTTTTTGAACATAGATTACCCGATGATTAGTAATGTATCCCCTGCGCTCACCGTACTGCCTTCCTTAACGAGTATTTCCTTCACAGCACCCGCATGGGGAGCATGGATATTGTTCTCCATCTTCATCGCCTCAAGTACCATTACAACATCGCCCTTCGCCACCGAGTCGCCTTTTTTGACCTTTACCTTCAAAACCATGCCCTGCATACTTGCTGTAACAGCGCCGTCAACAGCCTTTGGACGTTCCGCCATCTCCTTGGCAGCCACGCTTCCGCCTCCAGCCGATATGATCTTTACATCGAACACATCGCCATCAACCTCGACCTTGAACTCGCTGGGCAGCGCAGAGGCAGCCCTCACGTTATTCGGTTTTGGAACCTCAAGCGCCTCTTCCTTTGCCTCGCCGCGCAGGAACTTAGGTGCTATTGCGGGGTAGAGTGCGTAGGTCAGTATATCCTCGGGTTTTTTAACGATTCCGAGCGCATACGCCTCTTTTGTGACCTTATCAAGCTCAGGGGGCAGAAGGTCGGCAGGGCGGCAGGTGATAGGCTGCTCGTTGCCCAGTATTTTCGTGATAATCTCCTTGCTTATCGGGGCAGGCGTGCGCCCGTATAAGCCTTTGACGTAATCCTTTACCTCTTTTGGAACGACCTTGTATCGCTCGCCCATCAGTACATTCAGTACCGCCTGGGTACCCACGATCTGGCTTGTGGGCGTAACAAGCGGGGGATAGCCAAGCTCTTCGCGTACTCTGGGCATCTCAGCAAGCACGTCGTTATATTTATCAAGGGCATTCTGCTCCTTTAATTGCGATACCAGGTTTGAGAGCATCCCGCCGGGAATCTGGTACTTCAGAACGTTCGTGTCTATTCTCTCTGATATAGGGTCAAGAATACCGCGATACTTTTCCTTGATATCCTCAAAGTATTTCTTGATCTCCGTAAGCAGGAAAAGGTCAAGACCTGTATCGTAAGGCGTTCCCTTAAGGGCTGCCACGGTCGTTTCTGTTGGAGGCTGAGACGTACCCCAGGCAAATGGTGAAAAAGCGGTATCCAGGATATTCACGCCAGCCTCGCATGCAAAAAGGTAGCTCATCGGAGCCATCCCGCTTGTGCAGTGGCTGTGCAGATCCACAGGAATGCTTATCTCTTTTTTCAGGGCTTTGACCAGGTCATAGGCGTTCCTGGGAGATATCAGGCCTGCCATATCCTTTATGCAGAGCGAATCGCATCCCATCTTCTCAAGCTCCTTTGCCATCTTGACATAAAGCGGGATGGGATGGACAGGACTGATTGTATAACACACCGTGCCCTGGACATGGGCTCCGGCATGTTTTGCTGCCTTTATTGATACTTCCATGTTCCGTATATCGTTCACGGCATCAAAAATCCTGAAAATATCAACCCCTGTCTTTGCCGCATGCTCAACGAATTTGATCACGATGTCATCGGAATAATGCCTGTAGCCCACAAGGTTCTGCCCGCGAAGCAGCATCTGGAGCGGCGTCTTCTTGATGGCCTTCTTAAGCGCCCGCAGCCTCTCCCATGGGTCTTCGTTCAGGTAACGTATCGACGAGTCGAACGTTGCCCCGCCCCATACTTCAAGCGAGAAGAACCCAACCTCGTCCATCTTCTCGGCGATGGGAAGCATGTCCCGAGTCCGCATGCGTGTAGCTATGAGGGACTGGTGGGCATCGCGCAGTGTTGTATCCGTGAGTTTTACTTGAGCCATGATTTCTGCGCCCTATTTGGCTCTATTGTTATTTAATTTGTGGTATTTTTCGGTGCCCGGGTTAAAAAGCTGTAAAGTAAACCTCTAAACGTTACACTTATCACCTCATTTCTGATTGAGAGTCTCAGGGGCAAAATTTATGCTAAGAACCACCCCTGAGCTGCGAAAGTCTTTCGCAGCATTACATAGGAAGGGGT
>CABMIB010000087.1 GCA_902386135.1 uncultured archaeon | reverse complement strand
TCGCAGTATTGAAAAATACACGGAAAGGAAGTAGCAAAATCATGAATACATGTAACGGTACCCAAAATTCGATGCGTGTACAGTAAATCAGGGAAAATTACAAGTTAATCGAAATACTCTATAATAATATTGATAGGATTTATACTGCTATCTACTTCTTATTATGCATTAGCAAGCTCTGAAAATTATACTGAAAATTGTTATTCAAGTTATTCAAGTATGCCCCCTGCTTTTTCGCTTGTACCTGTCAATAAAAACCCTATAATCAACAAAGGAGATGCATTGGAGTTTGCGGTTTACATCACTGGATTGGGACATGTCGAAAATTTTTCTAAAATTTATATCTCACTCCCCAAAGATTTAGTTGAATATAATAATAATTTAACAAATGCTTCTCTTAACCTTACTGTATTTAAAAACACTTCTAAATACTTTTATTTTAACGCAACGTTGATTGATTATGAGCATAATTTAAATGTAACAAATTATACATTTAATTACTCGGATCGTTTTGCTGTATACGTTCCAAATTATTATTTTTGGCAAAATTACAATAAAAGCGATAAATGTTGGGGTTTATCTACATTCACAGAACAATCAAATCTTATTTCGAATGCGTCTGTAGATCCAATTTTAGTTAAGATTTACACATCAAAGAATTCTCCAGAAGGCGATAATAAAATCGATTTAGTTCTAACTTACAGCGATGGTCAAAAATGGTACCAAGATAAAAATGAAGTTAAATTTCATATTAGGTCTACAACTGAGCAATATTACCCTTATATATTAATTGTTCCTCCAATTATCGGAGTTCTTTTTGGATTGTTGCTTAACAAAATTTTTGGATTCAAATCAATATTTAAAAGACGAAGAATCAATAAAATTCTTCGTGAATACATAGAGTGATTCAACCTGACTAAGCTTCTGTTTTTTAAAATTTAACAACTTAGAATTTTACACTACTCTCATAAAAATATATCTCCCCATCTTGACGGTCAATTATTGTATATGAGCCATGAAATTCAGTAGTGCATTATAGCCTTCACTTTAAAAATATATCATAGAAAGTAGCAATTGCTAAAATGATTGTAAGAACGCAGAGGATTAAAGTTAAAGATTCAAGTCGTTTTGAGGATTTCTCAAGTCTTAAAGATGAATCTCGAATATCTCGAATTGCCTGATTATCTGGACTGGCAGGGGGTTAAATTCATACTTTCCTAATTTGTTATTTCTGGCTCCTGATTAATAAATCCTAAACTAAAAACGATTATGACGAGTCCTATTATTGTTACAATTATACTGCTTTCAAGTACTGCCACTGCAATTGTAACGAGTCCAAAAAACAATACAAGTAATCCACCAGAAAATAATACAATGTTTTCAAGTATGTCCATAAATCCCATAAATTCTTCTCATACTTATTATTAGCATATAAATTTAGCCATACAACCAATTGGATATGTTGAATGACTATATTATCCAACTGGTATTAACAGTATAAACCTTTCTAAAGGCTGCGAGCAATAACAATATATAGACGGTCAAACATTACGAAATCTACATTATCTATAATCATCAATTGCTGCATGTTTTGGAGAGTCTTCAATGCTGAAAGTAAACAACATCGTTAAGGATTATGTAATCGATTCTGATACGCTCAGGATCCTGAATGAAGTAAGCTTTGATATCAAAGAGGGTGAGATCCTCGGTATTATCGGAAGGAGCGGCGGCGGTAAATCCACCATACTGAAAGTCCTGCGCGGTATAGAGCCGCTTACCGGCGGGAGCTTTGAGCTCGATGGACTTACGATCAAACCGGGCGCTACGATACAAGAAATAAAAAAACTGCAAAGGATGACCGCGATCCATCTCCAGAGAAATTTCGGGCTATGGCCCGGCGCCACTTACGAGAATGTTCTTCGCCGGCTTAACGCCGAGAAGTGCGGGTACGAGATTTTGCCGGATAAAGATGCTCCGTACTATGATGAATTATATGAAAAGAGCATAGAGTACCTGAAACTCGTCAATCTCGATAAAAAGGCCGAGCATTTTTCAGCAGTGCTCAGCGGAGGAGAGAAGCAGAGATTGCTGATTGCGCGGCAGCTTGCTGCAAAACCCCATCTTCTTTTGCTGGATGAGCCTGCGACCATGACCTGCCCTGCAACGAAGCAGGAGGTTCTCGACACCATAAAGAACGTGAATGAGAAGCTGAAGGTCAAGACCCTTGTGGTCTCGCATCTGCCCGAGGTCCATTCATACCTTGCTCACCGCGTCCTCTGGCTTGAAGGGGGCAGGATAGTGGAAGAAGGGGAACCTGAAGAAGTATTAAAGAAATTCCTCAAGAACATGAAACCTGCTGTCCCCATGCCGGAGCGGCAATCGGATAAGACCCATATCAAAGTTACGAACCTCTCCAAGCGGTACTGGCTTTTCAGGCAGGGCGAAGTGCTTGACCTGGATAATATCAACCTTGAATTTAAACAGGGTGAGATAGTTGCGCTTATCGGTCCGAGCGGGGCGGGGAAAACAACGCTTCTCCATGCGATGGACGGGCTGGTCTTCCCCGATGACGGCGAGATAGAGTTCCTGATCGATAACGAATGGGTTGAAATGTCCACATATTCCCCGAAGAGGATGAGCGTGCGAAGGGCTACAAGTATTATGTACCAGGAGTTCGCCCTGTCGCCGCATTCTACGATAAAGCAGCAGCTTGCGTACAAATTAGGTGTAAAAGGACAAAGCGTCGTTGAGGATGCCAAAAAACGCGCCAAGGAGCTTGGGATATCGGAAAAGGACCTTGATGAACTGTACAGGATGACGGATATGCCTGAGGAGAATACCAAGGAGCTGCTTGCGAGAATGGGTTATACGCCAGCCATCCTGGGCGTGCTTTTCCCGAGCTATCCGCTTACGGAAGTGCTGAATTACTCAAAGCCGGTCTTTGAAGCTGTGAATTTGCCGCTGGGTATTCTTGACGTCAAGCCGTACCAGATGAGCGGCGGTGAGAACGTGAGAGCGGCTCTTGCATTAGCTCTTGCCTCAAAACCTTCCATCCTGCTGCTTGATGAGCCTTTCGGGGACCTTGACCCGATAACGCTGAGGGATGTTGCAAATTCCCTGAAGACCATCAATAAAACGTTCAATACGACAATTATCTTTGTCAGCCACCATATAGACTTCATTAAGGAAGTTGCGCAGAGGGCTGTACTGATAGATAAAGGGCATATTATCCATGACGGTGACCCGAAGTTCGTGTGCGATGAATTCATCAAAGCCAGTAATGCACGGTACCTCACATGCAGCCCTGATTATTGCAGCCCTGATTATAAAGGATAACTTTTTGTAACATGCTTGCATTATTTGCGCAATGACAGGTTCCAGAAAGTTATTAATATATTTTGCCATTTTTTTTATCCTGCTGATAATCATAGCCGGAAGCATGTACCTCATTTTCGGCATGAAGGACTTCGGCATCTCCGGGAACCGCGTCGAAGTTATCTACGTGCAGGGAGTAATGATGACTGGCAGCGTCCCTGCCGGGTTCGGGATTGCCACGTCAGAAGATATAACAAAGAGCCTGACAGATGCGGCCGGTGATGAAGGGGTAAAAGCAATCGTGATGCGGATAAACAGCCCGGGAGGCTCTCCCGCAGCGGCTGAGGAAATCGTTGCTGCAATGAAGAAAATCAAGAAACCAATCGTCATTTCCATGGGTGATGTAGCAGCCAGCGCAGCGTATTATATCAGTGCGCCGGCCGACAGGATAATCGCCAATCCCGATACCATTACAGGCAGCATCGGAGTGATCTGGGAATTCCAGAACAGGTCGGCTTTCTATGAAAAAGACGGGACTTCGTTCTACATATCAAAATCCGGTGAGTTGAAAGATATGGGCGGGGACTGGAGAGGCCTGAGCGATGAAGAGAAAAAGTACGCCGACCAGACGATCGCGGAAGCTTACGGTCGTTTTGTGAAAGAGGTTGCGCAAGACAGGAATCTCTCGCTCAGTAAGGTCAAAGACCTCGCGGACGGCAGGGTTTATACGGGAGCAAAAGCCAGGGAACTCGGGCTTGTTGACGATTTCGGAAGCCTCGATGATGCGATCGACGCTGCCGCAAAGCTTGCAGGAATAGAGGGCAGACCGGAAATTACCTATGCGAATAGGCCGTCGCTCTCACAGATGTTGTTCGGCGGGGCGAAAATCGACCAGTCAGGATTCACAGGCTATTATGATAACAGCCCTTACGGGCGACTGCGTTCGATATCATGAATTTTTATAATTTTTCCCTGTATGCCGCTTTTTGATGCCGGATACTTTAGCTTCCAGTTCTTCCTGTATGCCCTCTTTTAACTCCCCTGAATAATAATCATAACGCGCAGCCAGTGAGATCTTTGATGCAACTGCCCGCGCGATCTTCCCCCGCAGCTTCTTCGGAGAGGTGTTTATAAGCGGATGCCTGAATATAAGCCCATGCTTCGGGGAAGGGGCTTTACCTTTTAAATGCTTGAAAAGCGCATTGTTCGCTCCTATGACCTGTACCGTACTTGAGGGCATGGAAGCGAGTTTTTCAAGGCTTCCTGCAATGCTCAGGAGGCGCGCCCCGAGTATGTATCCCGCGATATTCGTCAGGTTCGGTGCAAGCTGCAGCATCCCATCTTTCAGGTACTCTTCAATGGAAAGTCGCGCCTCATATAAGCCAATAAGACTTCCGGCTAAACCCTGCATGGTTTTTAATTCAGGCTCTTCGCTTTTGATTATGTGTTTTGCAAGCTCGCCGCTCTGCAGCCCGGTTTCATTGAACATCAGGTACCATTCCCGTAGCCTTTCGGCAAGAATGTTGGCCGCATCATTGATGTCATCGATGGCTTCAACAGCAGCGATTATCTGCCTGTCCTGAGTCACAGCCTGTGAAATCTGCTCTTTTACAAGCCTGATATTGAGTTCATGAAGGAGGCTATCGTATTCTTCGCGCGATGAAACAAAACCATACTCCACTGCCAGGTCGCGAATATCGGAACCCGCTATCCTGCCTCTTAAAAGCAGCGGCTCTTTCACGAGGAGGTTTGCGATAGCTTCGAGGTCTTTTCGGAACAGTTCAGCGCCCATTATCCTGTCGTCATCGAGCGTGAAAATACCGAACCATGTTTTTACTTGCATGTGCTTACCTTTTATCTGATAGTACTAAAGATTTTACATAGACGCAGAACCGAAAAGCTATTAAATCAAAACCGGTATAAATCATATTGAAGTGGAGGTTATAACATGGGAGGAAAAACCCTATCTGAAAAGATAATCGGTGAGCACTGCGGGAGGGATGTCAGCGCTGGAGAAGTCGTTGTTGTCAATGTGGATTTGAGCTATGTCCAGGACGGCACCGGTCCTCTCACGGTGCGCCGGATGATAGAGATGGGTATAGAAAAAGCACACAACCCGGATAAGACTATTTTCTATCTTGACCATGCTTCTCCCAGTCCCAGGATGGAGTTAAGCAACGACCATGAATTCTTAAGGGATTTTGCCAGAAAAACCGGCATAATACTATCCGATATTGGGAACGGCATATCCCATCACGTTACTTTAGAGAAATACGCCCGCCCCGGCGATATTATCGTAGGGGCTGATTCCCACACCTGTACCGGCGGGGCCCTTGGTGCGTTCGCCACTGGCATGGGAAGTACGGATGTGGCCGTAGCCATAGCGCTCGGAAAAACATGGATGAGAGTTCCCGAGACATATCTTGTTGAGGTAAACGGCAGGCTTCCGAAAGGAGTATATTCCAAGGATATAATCCTCCACCTGATAGGCAAAATTACAAGCAACGGCGCTACTTACAAAGCTCTGGAGTTCACAGGCGATACTATCGCGGGTTTAAGTACGGCGGCAAGAAGCACAATAGGCAACATGGCTGTCGAGGCAGGAGCCAAGGTCGGTTTATTCCCGCCTGATGGCGAAACGAGAATATTTTTAAAATTAATGGGCAGGGAAGAAGCATTCAGGGAATTGAGGTCTGATGAGGATGCAGATTTTGAGAAGCATATAGAGATCAACGCAGAAGAGCTTGAGCCTACTATTGCCTGCCCCCACCTGGTTGATAATACAAAAACGATCGGTGAGCTTGGTAAAGTCAAAGTCGACCAGGTTTTTATAGGCACATCATGCAACGGGCGTCTTGAAGACCTCCACATTGCAGCCTCAATATTGAAAGGGAACCGGATTAACAGGGATACAAGGGTCATCGTAACTCCTGCTTCGCGAAGGGTGTACCTGGAAGCTTTAAGGGACGGCACCATAGAAACTTTTGTTGAAGCCGGCGCGCTTGTGACCACACCCGGATGCGGGGCCTGCGACGGGGTGCATTTAGGGATACTTGGCGATGGCGAAGTGTGCCTTGCAACGCAGCCGAGGAATTTTAAAGGGAGAATGGGCGATCCGAACGCTTTTATTTACCTTGGTTCGCCCGCGGTTGCGGCTGCCACTGCTCTTACCGGTGAGATTTCAGACCCAAGAGAGGTGATGTAAAATGGGAAAAGCCTGGAAGTTCGGGGATAACATCAGCACCGACCTTATCGCGCCAGGGAGGTATTTCCACCTGCGTTCAAACCTGCCTGAGCTTGCAAAACATGTACTTGAGGGCGCGCGTCCCGAATTCGCTTTGCTTGTGCAAAACGGGGATTTTGTTGTGGCAGGTGAGAATTTCGGTCTTGGGTCAAGCAGGGAACATGCCCCGGTGATAATAAGGATTGTAGGTGTAAAAGCCGTACTGGCGAAAAGCTTTGCGCGGATATTCTACAGGAACTGCATAAACATAGGGCTTCCTGCCATAACCTGCAATACGGATGAGATAGACGAGAGAAATGAGCTTCTGCTTGACATGGAAAGAGGAGTCATAACGAATAAGACAAAGGGGGAAGAGATAACTTTTCCGCCGCTGCCTCCTGTCATGAACAGGATACTGCAGGAAGGTGGACTTGTTGCTTATATAAAAAATCATAAAAGCCTGGAGATTTGAAGATTCAAAAACTCAAATGATCAACTCTTCCCTTTCAACCTCCCTGCTGCGCAATGAAAGCCTGGATACCTCAAACCTCGTTCCATCAGCAAGGACCGCCTCCTCCTTGCCCTGCAATCCCGCTGCCGCAATCCTGCCGATTGCATCCGCTTTCATGATACCGCTTCCTGAAGTCCCGCCGACCCATGTAAGATTGGCGACAGATTCGATAACCGGGGTCATATCAGGCCAGTGATAATCATAGTACCCTGCCCATTTGAGGGAGAGCTTATAATCCGAAAGCTCAGGGAAATAATGGTTCAGGACAGGCTCGATCGCATTATGAAAATACCTGACATCAGGCTCAGGGTTCGACATCAGGAAAGGCTGACCGAGGTCATCGGCGCAGCCTACGATCAGCATATTCCTGTCCAGTACGGGTTTTATGTAAACGCCTCCTGCCGGCAGGATGATTGCAGGTTTTTTATCAGAATCCGGGCGTACTAAGAACTGGTCCGGGTTTTTTATGCTCAATGCAAAGAGCTGCCGCTTTTTGGGAAGTACGGATGAAGCAATCCCGGCGGGCGCTAGTAAATCATGTATCCATGCTCCGGTTGCTATAACGAATTGTTCTCCATAGTAAGTATTGCCTCTCTGGTCTGCAATCCCGCTGACCCTGACATCGTCCCAGGGCGCATAGCAGCTTTTCTGCCCTGTCAAAATAAATGATTTGATGTCCGTACCAAAACTGACATCCCCGCCAAGGGATTTGAACTCAGATGCGTAATGCTGAGCCAGCGCCATTCCATTGATAGAGCCGCACAGATGGCAGTAAATCCCCGCATGGACTTCAGGGAAGGGAGCTTTCGCATCAGGGTTAAGCCTGAGTATGTCCATTACGGCTGCCCTGTCCAGGATTTCAAAGTCGTTCTTCTGTGGGTCAAGCTGCCTGATGGCTTTCTGGGAGGCTGCCCACTGTTCTTCGGAAAACAGCCAGAGATAACCTATAGGCTTGAGCTGCACCTTATCGCCAAGTTCAAGATAATACCTGATGGAACTCTCCGCAAGCATCCTGCTTGTGCGGGATGAGAAGAAGTTCCTGTAGAGCGCTGCACTCCTTGCAGTATTGCCTGCGCCTGCTGTATGGTTCCTGTCGAGGAGCAGTATTTTGCTATCAGGCAGCGCGCTTTTTAAGTAATATGCGATGGAGCTTCCAATGACTCCTGCGCCGACGATGATGTAGTCGAAGTTCATGGCAATCCCTTTCCCTCTCTTACTTATTATACGGCAGCATGGGTTAAGTATTTGTCTTTTTCTAAGCATCATAATCAAGTAAAAAACAACATATCCTCAGCGAACGTATAGACATTAAATGCCAGTACTCAGCATAATTGCATGCGGTATGCTTGAAGATGAACTCGCATACGTGCTCTCGGAGGACAGCGGGCTTGCTGAGTTGATACTGGTAGAGAACAGTGAACATTTCGGGCTGCAAAGGAAATTAAAATCCCGGGGATGCCTTCCCGCACTTATCCCACTGGACAGGGTTCCGGAAATCCTGAAAGGTGAACAAAACCAGCTCCTTCAGGCAATCCTAAAACCCTTCTGCGGCTTTCGCTTTATTGAAAAAATTCGCTGCAAATTGGAAAACCAGCATAAAACAAAAGTAACAGTTGTCGCTAATGTGCTGAAACGGGGATTGCATGCCGATGTTGAACTGCTGAAAGCAGAAGTGTACAGGAATATCAGGGAAATGTCCAGGTTCTCAGATGGGATTCTCATTTTCTACGGCACATGCGGGCATTCGCTTGCGAACCTGGAAAAAGATTTTGAAGATCT
>CABMIB010000086.1 GCA_902386135.1 uncultured archaeon | reverse complement strand
AGTTGTAGTTCTTTGATCTACACTACCGCAATCCTTGGAAGACCTCAAGAGACAGACTACAAAATATTACCGAACAAAGAGATTCAAACTTGATTTGTATAAATATTTATGTCACTGAGGATAGTTATGCTTTTGAAAAAAGTTGAATTAAAAATGCAAGTGTGTAGAGATACGACTAACTCTGCACACCTGCTTCTACGGATTGATCCTATGGCAGTTTTACGTACTCAATGAATGTTTATTTTCGTAATTACAAGATACGCCATATTCGCATGCCCGCAACTCTTCGCATGCCTGGTTGATGATGCGTGTTATACAGTTGGTGTTTGTATGTTTACATTTCATGTTCTCATCCGGTCTTTTTTTAGCCTTCAGTCTCCTTTATGACCCTGACCTGGGCACAATACAATTTTACGTTCACATTTTAATTAATATGGGTGTGATAAAAGTGTGTATGCCGGGCTTTCAACAGGCTCAGAGTTCCCGGGTGGATACATGATGTGAAGGTCTTTCACCGAAGCAAATGGCGTGAGCTTATGAGGCTGGGTGCGTGACAGGCTCATGATATGCTCGACCTTGATGTCCCTTATAACAAGAGCATCAGCGATCAGGGAGCGATGGCAGCGCCAGGGCACAGCCTCTGCACACATCAACGCGATTCTTCCCTGCCCAGCAAGATTAATCAAGGTCTTCAGGTTATCCTCGAACTCCTCTGTCTGCATATAATCCGCAAAGCCCCGGAAGGAGTTATTCTTCCAGCCTGTGTTCTGTGAATCTGGAAGAGGATGGCGAAGACCGCCAAGCCCGGGCATGTGGATGTACTTTATGCCGGCTGCTTTAAGTTCATCGGACAGCGTCTCTTTGTTGAACTGCGGATTATGCTTTGAGCGCGGGACAGTGCGTATATCTACAACCAATGTGACTTCATGCGCCTTTAGCATACGGGTGAAAAACTCAAGTGTGCGCGTGGAATGCCCGATGGTCATCACCGGGGGTGCTGTTTGAGATAAGCTCCCACTCATTGCAGCTCTCCTTTTTGAGCAAGATCGTTCAGAAGCAGGTGAAAATAAATAAATCCTCCATAGGGATTCCATCGGGCAATGAGGCTGTTAACACCTTTATAATCCAGCTTTTCCTCCACCCCAAGCCAGTTCCGAAGCTTGTTCCGTGCGCCTGCATCATCACCCGGAAAGACGTGTAGCCGCCCCATACCTCGCAGCAATACATACTCGGCAGTCCAGCGTCCTACGCCGCGCAGCTCGCACAGGCGGCTCAGGGCGTCATCATCGTTCAGGGTTATCATCTTTTCAAGATCAACATGTTCATCAGTAACCTTATGGGCCAGTTCCAGCAGGGCGCGTGCTTTCTGGCGGCTGAACCCTAATTTTCGAAACGCATCCGGTTCCAGTCCAGCTATATCCTCCGGCTGCGGAAAAGCATACGCTATCGAGTCCTGCACTTCAACAGTTTTGCCGCAGGTCGCTGCCAGTTTGCTGAGCAGCCGGATGCCCTGGGTGAGTGAAACCTGCTGGCAGGCGATCCCGTTTACCAGCGCTTCGAACAATGTGGGGAAGCGGGGAGGCTTAAGCCCGCGAAACTGCGAAGCAAGGTACTCAAGCCGCGAATCGTTTTGGGCAAGCCGGTAAAATCCACTCACGTCCACCCGGATGCCAAGCATCCGCTCCAGAAGTGCAGCCAGGGCTGAGCCAGTCCCAGATGAAAGCTGCATACCCATGGCTGTGATAGCGAGTTCAGGTTCATCAGGCTTACCTTTCTGTACTACAGCCACTTCGACGGGTTTACCATCCAATACCAGCACCCGCCTGTAGGTCATGCCATCCCACCTGTCTACGATGTTATCCCGCCTGCGGCGCAATGCCCAGATAGTCAGATCAAGGCGAAAGGGCGGCAGCGGTTTGAGATCGAAAGTTAGACTGTCCATGTGTAAACCCCACACTAACAGTTTTAGAGCTTCAGTCTATTAAAGTAATGCGTTAAAATGCTATTAATTTTTCAAGCGGGGTGATATCCTCTTTTGTCAATGATATGCGGCAAGATATATTCTTGAACTCAGGTATCCCGTTACCCCTGGTATCATCCGACACAAGCGAGTTCGACCATGGGCTGTTCATCATGAACACTATTCCGCCGGGCTCTTCTCTTCTGGTTGCGCGGACTTCAACAACGATACTGCCATTATTATTGGTTAATCTGGCCCTGTCCCCTGCCTTGAATCCCATTTTATCCATATCGCTTTTACCCATCATTACGGCTGCTGAGAGCTTTTTATATTCCTCGCCAAACCTGTCCTGCTCAAGCGCCTCTATCTGGAAGATATCCCGGTAAGTGGTGATCCTGATATCATATTCCGGAGCTTTGAGGAACTTCCCTACATCAATTCCCATCAGGCTCCCTCCATCATCCTTGCCAGGATCTCGGCATCGGACAAATAATTATTTTCAACGACCTTTGATAACTCGATCACCCTGCCATCCATCCTCACGGCACTGCCGCCCGATTCTACGCCTGAGACCGCAGCCGGGATAGTTACGGTTGCGATCTTCGAGGTAAGAGTAACGCACGGGTCGATGCATATCACGGGTATGGCCGCAAGGTGGGGCAGTACGGAGCGGGGAAGGCTTGATAACGGGTCAGAACCCACAACGAGCAGCGCATCTATAGCTTTCTGCCGCAGCGCTTCCACAATGGCGTATTTGTTATCGTGTACCGCTTTGCCATCGAACCTGACCCGGTTCACAAAACCTGTTTCTTTGAACAAATTCTCATTAAACCCGCGCATGTTGTAATGTCCTACCATCGGCAGTATGTGGAAATTCGAAAGCCTGTCAGTCAGGGCCACAAGGATATCAAGCTCGTCTTTTATAGAGTAGGTAAGCCCTATGCCGGCGAAAATCACCCCGAACTCAGCCTTTTTCAAGATATTCGCAAGCTCAAGTATCCTTTTGGTATCGTACGCGGGCACTTTCCCAGAGAGCGCGTCCGTCAGTGCAAGAATGAGTTCCCTGTCGCCTTTCAAGGGTATCCTGTAAAAGTGTCCTTTGCATATCTTTGCGGTATTGGACTCGCGCACATCTATTGCTATGGCGGTACGGTCTTCTTCGTATCCGCGCTGGCGGGCTTCGCCGCGGGGAAAGTATGAGAACCTCGAAAGATGGCGCGGCTCCGAGTCCTGCGCATCCGAACCCCAGTAAACAAGCACATCAGCCTGGTTCCTTATATCCTCAAGCGAACATGTCCTGAACTTTTTCCGGAGGACTTTTTCAATAAGTATTCCCTGGCAAAAAGAGGAGGTATCGTCTATGATAGCGTTTAATTTTTTAGCCGCCTGGATACCTTTTGCCTGGGCTTCGCATGTCGAGTTGCTCCACCCGAAGAGCATGGGCGATTTTGCGGTTTTCAGGAGTTCTGCTGCTTTCTTTATGGAGGCATCAACATCTGTTTGCTTTTTATTAACAGAAGGTGTAAGCCTGTTTTTGCAGCCCCTGAACTTTGCAGCGCCACGCCTGCACGCATTTCTTGTCTCTTTTATCCTGTTGTTCTCTACGACGGCATCAATATCTTCGCATAACAGCGCGCATCCTGTACAGGTAACCATATGGTTCTCCTAAACGAACTCGATAGCCCCGGTCGGGCATGGGTCTATGCAGGCATAGCAGAGTACCCGGTTCTTCCCGAAGCGACGGCATTCCTTGATATTCGAAGCAATGACTTTTCCGTCCACGACCCTGAATATCACTTTATCGTTTGTAGGCGCACATCCGATAGCTGCACCCTTTGGATCGTTGGCAACGTCCACAGGGCATGCAACAACGCAGTTGCCGCAGCCTGTGCACAACTCGGGATGGACGATCATACCCGTTTCCTCTGCTCCTGCGGTCGGCAGAAGAAGCGATTCCAGCTTCTCTTTCTGCTTTTTAAAGCTCCCCTCAAGGATCGGTGTACATTCGGATATATTCTTTTTTCTTGATAGCAACGCAACCGCAAAAGCCATGCATGTGGATTCACCGCATTTTTTGCAGTTGGTTTTCGGTAAGAGCTGGTAAAGCTCCATCACTGTGGGCATGACACGGGGGATTGATTTTATAATGGATAAATGTTATGATTAGGGATACTAAAGTTCATTCTGAAATTTGATCCATCTTTTCCCCAGCTCATGCTATCGCTTATGTCAATTGCTTCAAAAACTCCAGAGCCTGTTCTTCACCGTGGTTCATCATATCATGTATGAACTCTGGATTGCGATCCAGTTTTGATGCAACATCCAGATCCTCTTTAAGACTTTCGATCCATCTTACTTTGATATGCTTATATTTGTCAGCTGGAAGATATCCGGCTTCTACCCATTTATTAACGTTCTCTATGAAATCTATTTCCTGATATAGCGAAAGGTTGCCGGAAAGTTCATTGCGCCTGTCCTCTATTTCTCTTATTGATTTCGGCTCATAATGTCGTGTTTGCGGATTTATTTGTATTATCCATATCTCATCAGGTTTTTCATGTATATTCGCATCCTCTATAAAACTCCTTACAGGAGGATTCTGTGAAAACAAGCCATCCCAGTATACCTTTCCATCCGTGCGAATTGCCCTTAAGAGGGTCGGTATCGCGGCTGAAGCAAGAATTGCATCAGCATTAATCTCAGGATTCCAAAAGACCTTGAATTCACCAGAAAGAACATCAGCAGCCCCAACAAGTAAATCAGGACTTGATTCATTTATAAGTGTTCTGATTTTATTAAAGTCTACCAGCTTATCCAGAATGCCCCTCATACGCTCCTGTGCCACAGGAGGATAATAGTAGGGGCTTATATCGAGAGTAGGAGTTATCCCATGCAGCCGGGCTGTCCATACAACCCATTCGTTCAATAGCATGTCATCAAATGACCTGGCTGAAATCTCTCTCCAGAAAGAATCCAGAAGCTTGATAGCCTTATCCTTATCATTCGTTAACAAGCCGTACCATGTAAGCAGGGCGCAGATAGCACCACCCGAAGTACCGCTCAGACCAACGATTTCATACTTCCCATTCTGTTCTTTCAGAATTTTTTTTAACACGCCTGCGGTAAAAGCTGTATGGCTTCCGCCGCCCTGGCACGCTATAGCAACTTGCTTTCTCTCTTTTGTTTCTTTCTTTGCCATAATTTAGACCCCCATTAAACATATACTACTTCCATTTTAAATACTTTGTTTTAATTAAGACCTATCGCGCCTATCCAACGGCTTAAGTTTTTATATCTTTTAAATCATTATTCAGCGTATGAAATCCATCATCTTGCTTTCATCGGGTCTTGATTCCACAGTTGCGTTCAAGGAAGCGTACGATAAATGCGATGAAGTGCTGTGCGTTACCTTTGACTACGAGCAGCGTGCCAGGAAAAAAGAGATAGAGTTCGCAAAAGAAATCTGCAAAAAGTTCGGGGTAAAGCATACAATAATCGACCTCCCCTGGTACAGGATGTTCCGGGGCGCACTAACCGGAAAGGGGGAGCTTCCTGAAATTTCAGGTGGAGACCTCGATAACATGGAGGTCACACAAAAAACCGCAGAGGCGGTCTGGGTACCCGCACGCAATGTGGTTTTTCTTGCGATCGCAGCAGCGCTTGCGGAGAATTACAGATACGACTTGATAGTTACAGGGTTCGATGCCGAAGAGGCGGCAACGTTCCCGGATAACACGCCCAGGTTCGTTGAAAGTTTTAACGGGATGCTAAAATCCGGCACTTTGACGCACCCTGAGATTTATGCCCCTCTTATTTCGATGAGCAAAACAGAGATAGTTAAAAGGGGTCTTGAAATAGGAGCGCCTCTTGAGTGGTCATGGTCATGTTATAAAGGCGGGGAGAAACCTTGCGGTGCATGCGAGTCGTGTTTGCGTCGCGAGAGGGCATTTGCTGCTGCCGGCAGAGGGGACCCGCTGCTGGAGAGGCTCAAATAGCCTTTCTACGAGAAAACATTATATTCCCCCAGTATATAGTAGTAGTCGGGTGAATATTATGGCAGTTGGTTTTGTGTTAATAAACGTCGCGCCAGGCTCAGAGAAAAAGGTTTTTGATACAATGATAAAGTGGGATGAGATACAGGAGCTGCATCCGCTGTTCGGGGACTATGATCTTATCGCGAAAGTCCAGGCGCCTGATTACGAGTCATTGAGCGATATCGTTGTCAATAAAATAAGGACTATAAAGGGTGTAACCGAGACAAAAACGCTGACGGGGGCGAAGTTCTAAACATCCTGCGAAGCTGTAGCTACACTTTTTGGGTTCATTCTACTTCAATTCGGAATCAATTCGGGTATAATTCTGGGAAAATACTATTATATACGAAAAGAAAATAACCGGTTGTAGAGGATAAATAACGCTTATACTTCCTATCCTATCCATATAATCTTATTGTCCTCTACCTTTTCTACTTATTAATTCAGCAGGAAATAGTCATAACAACAATCTTTACATATCTTCGCCAAAATAATACGACCAATGACAAAACCTGCCGTTCTTGAAGAAAAAGTTAAAAGATATGAGTACCTGCTGGGTAAGGCACTGTCGGCTTTTGAGGTCGCGCCGCAGGAAAATTCCCATCTGAGAAAAGTCGCAGATGATTTTTCCAACATGGCAAACTCTTATTATGAAGACGGTAAGTATTTCCTTGAACAGGGGGACAAGGTGAATGCGCTTGCGTGCTTCAGCTACGGGCATGCCTGGCTGGATGCGGGCGTGAAGCTCGGCGTGTTCAAGGCAAGTGATGAGAATCTGTTTACGATTTAAAAGAGGAACAAATGACAAATTACATAGTTACGCTTGAGGCTGCATGGCTTGTGAAAGATGTGGACAGCGTCGATGACGCAATGAACATAGCGATATCCGAGATAGGAAAACTGCTCAACCCCGACCTGAACTTTGTGGAGATAGAGGTGGGTGCGACAAGCTGCCCGGCGTGCGGTGAGGCTTTTGACAGCGTGTTCATGGCCGCAGGCACAGCGCTTGTCGGCGTACTTCTTGAAATGAAGGTATATGACGCAGAGAGTGAGGAGCACGCCGCAAGGATAGCAAAATCCACTATCGGCAAGGCGTTGAAAAGTACTCCTCTGGATGTCGTGGAAGTTGAGGAATTCGAAGGCGGGAAAGAGAAAAAGAAGCAGGAAAAACCGAAGGAAAAACAGAAATGAAGCTTGCGGCTCTCGTCTCAGGCGGTAAGGATTCGTCCTTTGCAATATACAGGGCTTTGCAGGAGGGGCATGTCGTGACAGACCTTGTCACAATAAAGCCGCAGAGCGAGGATTCCTACATGTTCCATTCGGCGAACATCCATCTTACTGAGCTCATCTCCCGGGCATGCGGAATCCCCCTGACATCAAAAACTTCCTCGGGCGAGAAAGAAAAGGAACTTGATGACCTGAGGGATGCACTGCGCTCAGTAAAGGTGGACGGCGTCGCGGTTGGAGCCATCGAATCGCAATACCAGGCTTCACGGGTAATACGGATATGCAATGAGCTTGGGCTTAAGATGTATGCGCCTCTGTGGCATAAGGAGCCCGAACCCCTTCTTCGTGAAATGGTCGAATGTATGGATATCAGGATGGTCAAGGTGGCGGCCGGGGGCATGGATGAATCCTGGCTCGGCAGGCGCTTTGACGAAAAGGCGATAGAAGACCTGAAAGCTCTTAACAGGAAGTACAGGATCCATATCATGGGAGAGGGCGGCGAGTACGAGACGCTTGTGCTCGACGCGCCGTATTATAAAAAGAGGATTAACCTTATAGAGACGGAGAAGGTGTGGATGAGGGACCACGGGGTTTTGAAGGTGGCAAGGGCGGAGCTTGGGGAGAAGAGTAGTTACTCTTTTAGCATAACATAAGCTTCAGCAAGCGAATTTAAGAGCCTGAACCCTTTCTCGGTGATCATGTAATCGCCCCTCTCATGGCGCTGGAGGATCATTCCGCTATCGAGCAATTTCTGCAAATGGAAAAGCAAATTGCCGCCGCGAAGCCCGGTGAGTTCGGAAAGCTCGGAAAAAGTTTTTGTTTGGACTGCAGTTGCTTTTAATATCTGGAGTCGCTGCATGTTGGATAGCGGCTCAAGCATACCATTGACTATGAACTCTTCAGGCAGCGTCGATAATTCCTGCCTTTTTTCTTCTTTTGTGTTGTATATCCGCAGCGAGCGCATGAGATGGAGCTGTTTTTCAAACATGAAGGAGACCTCGGAAAAACATCTGTCGCACCTGTCAAACGGAGCGGCTGTTCTCATGTCCTTCAATTCCACTTGATTTTTCAAGATGATGTCCTCATGTACTGTGTCGCGTTTTATCAGGTTCGCATTCTTTTTCAGGAACCCGCCGAAGATGGACTTGCATGTCTCCCGCATCTGGCATTTTTTGACCATATTGCTTTCAAGGTCGCCTTCAATGCATTCAACAACATGCCCAGCGATCGCGTTTGAAAAATCCTTCCTGATACCGGCGAGGATCGAATTAATATGCTGCTGCCCAGACTGCTCCATGGACCGCTTTATGTCTCCATGGATATCATTTAGCTTTGATTTTATCTCGATGATCTCCTGCCGGATGTTCTCTTTTTCATCTTTCATATACTGGTTTATTATGTGCAGCAAAATAAAAAGGTTTCTACTAAGACCTTCAGGGTTATTTTTGTATATATTAGTGTACTTAGTACATTCTAATAACGGTTAAGTATATGATTATAACCTCACAACTGGAATATGAGGTGATACAAGTGACAATCCGCGACGAGATACACGCACAGATTACAGGAGCACTTGCAGGCGCAAAGTTCCCGATAAAAACACCGAAGGACCTGCTGGCAGCCTTCCCGCAGGGCGCAAATACCACATGCAAAGCAGATGGTGTTGAAATGACTGCAGGCGAGGCGGGAAAACTGCTCAAGCCAGGGGACTTCCCTTTCAGGAGCGCAAAGCAGGTAGCTGATGTAATCGTAGAGAGAGCGGGGCTTTAAGCCCTGCTTTCTATATTAAACTTCATCACTTCTCTCGCTCAAGGCAGAATTCCTTATGCAGCACCTGGACTGCTTTTTTAGCGGTGCCTTCACTCACTGCAAAGGATATATTGTGCTGCGACGAACCCTGACTTATCATGATAACGTTCACGCCTGCTTTTCCAAGCGCCCCGAAAACCCTGCCAGCCACGCCCGGTGTATTTGCCATGCCTGCGCCCACGACCGCAACAACACAGACGTTCCTGTCGGGTGTCACTTCTTTGATTGTCCCGTTCTTGAATTCGGATTTTATCGCCTTCACTGCATTATCAAGATGGTTCGCATCTACCACTATGGAGATGTTAGCCTCTGATGACCCCTGGCTTATCATTATAATATTGACGCCTGCATTTGCAAGCGTGGTGAATACGCGCGCAGCGACGCCTATCGTGCCTACCATGCCCGCGCCTGAGATATTTATGAGAGCAACGTTCTTGATAACAGTAACGGCTTTAACGATATCCTTGCTCTGGTTCAGGTCTTTCACAACGATCGTCCCCGGGAAGTCAGGATGGAACGTGTTCTTGACACGCACAGGTATCCCATGCTTGATCGCCGGCTCGATCGCTTTCGGGTGAAGCACTTTCGCGCCGAAGTATGAGAGTTCCATAGCTTCTATATACGAGATAACAGGTATTGTCCTGGCTTCAGGCACTATCTTCGGGTCGGTCGTGAGGATGCCATGCACCTCTTTCCAGAGCCATATCTCATCGGCCGAGAGCGCTGCCCCGATTATCGATGCCGAGAAATCGGACCCGCCGCGTCCGAGAGTTGTTATGACGCCAGCTTCATTCTCCCCGATGAATCCCGTGATCACAGGGATGCCTTCCTTTAATAAGGGTTCTATCCGCTCCTTTACAAGGGAATATGTTTTCTCAAGCGGTTTTGCATTGCAGTATTCATCTGTTGTTATTATCCCTGCCTCACCGCCCGTGAAAGAACGGGAACTCACCCCTAAGGAATTAAGGGAACCGCACAGTATGGGCGCTGCCAGCCGTTCGCCGTACGATGAGATGTAATCGATCGAACGAACAGTCAGTTCACCGAGGTAGCATATGCCGATAAGTGCCTTCTCAAGCTCTTCGATCCGGGAGTCAAGTTCTTTTGTTACTTTCTCCACGATACTGTTCCTGCCTATTGCATCATGTGCTGCCTGGTGGTGCTGTTTTGTGAGGTCTGCGATGAATTCTTTTATAGACGATGTCTTTCCGGTCTCTGACGCTTTCCTGGCGTTTTCCAGGAGCGCATCGGTGACGCCGCTCAGCGCCGAAGTCACAAGAACAACTTCATTTCCGTTATCCCTGTATTGTTTGGCGAGTTCTGCAACGTGTTTCATGCGGCTGCCGTCGCCTACAGACGTGCCTCCGAATTTCATCACAAGTCTCATATTGGCTTTTCAGATGTTCAAAGGGATATTAAAGATTTTGCAAACAATCCTGAAAAAGACCCCGGATTTAAATATCGGGACTGAGTATAAGCCCACCCATGGAAATCAGTTTCTCATCCCTTGCTCTCGTAAACAATCCTTTTGACTGGGCTTATGACCTTGAAGACCTGGGTTTTACAGGCTGGGAGATAGTGAGCGAAGGAAAGCAGCAGTTAAACGATGCAACCCTTTCGGAAATAAAGAATATTACCGAGACTACAAACCTTACACTTACTCTTCATCTTCCATTCTCCGACCTTAACCTTGCCAGCCTGAACCACCCCATCTGGAAAGAGACTATAAGGCAGATGAGCAAATGCCTTGAGCGGGCTTCGGATTTTGTTGAGCTTGCGGTCGTACATCCGGGACACATGTCCCCTCTTGGCATGCAGCTTCCTGAAATGGCATGGCGCCAGAACATAGAAGGTATAAGAGCGATATGCGATGCAGCTGCGGACCTCGGCATTAAAATAGGGGTCGAGAACATGGTTAACATGCAGTTCATCCTTGGAAAACAGCCGGGTGAAATCCTGGGGATGATCGAATCGCTGGAGCGGGAGAATGCCGGGCTTACGCTTGATGTGGGCCATGCGAATACGAATGGCAACGTCGATGGGTTCCTGAGCGATATAAGCAAGGTGATCCACATACACCTTCATGATAACATGGGGAAGAGCGATGAACATCTTGAACTTGGCAAGGGTAATGTGAACTGGAAAAAGGTCGTAAGAAAACTTGACGGGTATAAGGGAAGGGCCGTGACAGAGGCAAGGACTATAGAGGAAGGGGCGGCCAGTTTAAAATTTCTGAAAAGCCTTTAAAAACAACCGATTATAATAAGATAGGCAGGTTGGGGAGTGGGGGTTAGTGTATTAAAAAAGAAGTTTACCTGCCCATCACTTCTTAGGATAGCAGCATTGTATTTAAATCTAACGGAAAGTGAATTACAAACATTTTTAGTAACAAAAAATAATCTGGTGTCTGATGGTTCGAGTCCTTGCAACCGGTACTTTTGATCTGCTCCACCCCGGGCACCTGCTGTATCTCTCGGAAGCAAAAGCGCTGGGTGATGAACTTTACGTTATAGTGGCGCGCGATTCGACGATAAAGCATAAACCAAAACCCATAATATCCGAAGGGCAGCGGCTTGCGATGGTGCAGGCCCTGCGTATCGTGGATAAGGCGCTCCTCGGTGACGAACAGGATATGTTCAGGCCCCTTCGCGAGATAAAACCCGATATCATAGCTCTCGGTAAAAACCAGTTTTTCAGGGAAACCGAGCTTGAAGCGCAGTTAAGGGCGCACGGAATAAACGCAAAAGTAGTACGGGTACAGTCGTTCAAGCAGTGCGAACTCTGCAGCAGCGCCGCAATTATCCGCAGGATACTTGAGCGGAACGGGCTGTCAATTTAAAGCTATTTTAGTACAGCTTCCATTCTCCGCAGGGCTTCTCTGATGCGCTCCTGCGATGTTGCGTAGGATATCCTGATAAAATCATTTCCTGCTTCACCAAAAGCTGCGCCTGGAGTAGCTGCAATGAACGCCCTGTTAAGCAGAAGCTCGGCAACTTTTTCTCCATCCCCGTACTCGCTCACATCAGCGAACGCATAGAACGCGCCGTCAGGACTGGCGCACCTGATACCGAGTTCGTTCAATCCCTTGATGAGAAGGTCCCTTCTTTCCCTGAATTCCCTGACCATGTCGGCAACACAGGTCTGGTCGCCCTGGAGCGCGGCCAGCCCCGCATACTGTATAAACGAAGTTGCCTGGCTCACGGAGTGAGAATGCAGCTTGAGCATCTGTTCGTAAATCTTCTTTGGCGCGCTCACATACCCGAGCCGCCATCCCGTCATTGCATAGGCTTTTGAGAAACCGTTAACGGTAATCGTTAATTCTTGCATCCCGTCAAAAGACCCGATGCTTATGTGTTCCTTACCATAGATTATCTTCTCATAGATTTCATCGGACAATACCATGATATTATTATCAATCGCAAGGTCTGCGATCTCTTTTAATGTATCTTTGCTATACACGCCGCCTGTGGGATTACATGGGCTATTTACGACTATGAGCTTCGTATTTTTTGTTATGTACTTAGCAAGACCTGCCGGCGAGAAACCGTTATCCCTCTTGGTGGCCGCCCATACAGTTTTTGCGCCGGAAAGTTTCACGCACGGGTCATACGAGACCCAGGCAGGATCAAACAGTAGCGCCTCATCGCCCTCCTCCAATACGGACAGCATAACCTCAAAAATCGCCTGCTTTGCCCCGGGGGTGACTATGATATTGCCTGCCTTAGCCTCGATATTGTTATCATTCTTTAATTTCTCTGCAATGGCGCGCCTGAGTTCCGGGATTCCAGGCGAAGGCGTGTAGTGCGTCTCGCCCCTGTCAAGAGATGCTTTTGCAGCATCGATGATATGCTTAGGAGTTGTAAAATCAGGCTCTCCCAAGCTGAAGCTTATTATGTCCTTGCCCTGGCTTTTTAATTCGCTCGCAAGATTTGATATCCGCAGCGTTGCAGATTCCGTAATATTTTGCAGTCGTTTCGCTGTCATAAAGTCTAACCCACAGACTCTTTTCTGCTATTTAAGCCATTCTGAAAAAGATGCAATTTGAATTTTTTGATTTAAATTTTAATACATTTCCTTGATATCCTCATTATCGGTTTATATTTTCACCCTGAAATTATACGCATGAGGAGTGGCACTTGCAGGTTCCTTTTCTGGCTTTCCTGACCTTTTTAATTACCATTTTATCACCGCCGGATAAACTGCAATGATTCTTTATGTGGTTTGTGCTTGACAAAACGTAATTCTTCTTCGCCAAAGATTTTTGTTCTTTAACTGTTCCGGCATCCCGGCCAATCATTTTAAGCAAGAATGTTTCTGCAAAGAATTGAAATTTTTTGATTATCGGGCAGAAGCTATATACGATAATAGGATTAATACCATTAATGGGAGTACAATATATAAATTAAGCTCGCAAAGGGGTGAAAATATGGCTTTATTAGAGACTCTAACATTTGTATTAGGAATAATCTACGGCTACGTAAGCCCTGGAAGGGAAAACCGCGGTGCATTACTCAGAAAAGGATTGATAATCGGCATAGTGCTTGCCATTATCCTCGTAGTACTGGGATTATTTGTGGGCGGCGCGATCATGGTGCTCAGCGGCGTGGCTATATTTGTTGAAGTAGTGATTCTTACAGTGCTCTTTATCATAGGCACCTGGATCGGGGACTGGCTTGAAGGGAGAAGCAAGAGCAGAGTAGTTAAAGTATCTCATTAAAGGTAACATACAATAAGGTTGACAGGCATTTCTCCTTTCATCCGGTAACATAAAAGCTGCTCTGGCAGATTCGACAGAGCAGCTTTACTGGCTTTTTTAATATATAGTAAGAGACATTAGTTCTTAGACGAATATAACTACTATCCTCTCCATTAATTATTGGGGGGATGTGGATGAGTAAAATTTCGTGTGTAAGGTCATCTCTAAAGCGTATTAGAGATCCTGTTGT
>CABMIB010000085.1 GCA_902386135.1 uncultured archaeon | reverse complement strand
TCTTCTGGTTTTTCATCAATTCTTCTATCTTTTCTATTTTCATAAACTGGCTTAGCTTCATGATTTTATATCTTGGTCTGTAGTATGTACAGCAATATATATCTAACCATTTACGCAAAATACTATAAAAGAATATTTCATTAGCAAAGATAGCGTAATACTTGCTTATCTTTTTGGTTCAACAGTCAGGGGCGATACAGGCAGATTGAGCGATGTTGATATTGGGGTCCTGGTGGATGAAAAATTGTTTAAAAAAGACCGCTTCGACCTGGAATTAAAATTAATAAGTGAAATAGCTATTTTAATTAAGAAAAACAAAATAGACCTGGTTGTTTTAAACGAAGCGCCTTTGCTTCTGGCGCACAATATTATAAAAAATGGGATTATTTTAAAATCCGATGAAACAGAAAGAGTAAAGTTCGAAACGAAAATCCTTTCTATGTATATTGATGAGAAATATTACATAAAGAGGCATACGGAAGAAACTCTGAAAAGGATTGCCGAGGTTGGTTTTTCGTGAATGAAAAGGGCGCGGTTTTTCATTGAAAATAATCCGTGCGTATCCGTCGCATCCGTGTCATCCGTGTTCCGTTTGCCTGGCTGTTTGCTATTTTAAAAACCGCGCCCTCAGATATCGGGTAAAAGGCGGCATTCTTGATGCAGCTATGGGTTTTTGTATCTCATTACTTTCGCTCCGCTCTTGCTCAGAGTATAAGTCCTCAGACAAAACCTTCGTAAAGCATATATTCTAAGAGATTCATAAGAGAATATATAGTGATAATATGGAACAATTCGAATATGCTCGCAAAAAAGCAATGGAACTATTCCATCAAGAGAACTATATATTAGCAGACCATACCCTTGAAAGAATGATTGAGAGAGATGTATATTTTGAGGATATAGAATCAGTATTGCGCAGTGGCTCTTTTTATAAACAAGAACTTGATAAATATGGGGATATACGGTACAGCATGCGAGGGGGTGATAGCGAAAATAAGAGCATCCGTATTACATTTATAGTTAAAGAAAATCTGATTATTATAACAGTAATTCGTGAACAGGAGTGATAAATAGTTAAAGAAACCTGATTATCGTAACGGTAATTCATTTAAAGGAGTGATTAGAATTGAACAAAGAAATTAAATGCATTGTCTGCGGAACACAGACAGTAGAAGTAAGAGATATAACCATTACTTCAACAGTTCAGGGAAGAGAGATTGTAATAACAGGGCTTACAGGTACACGCTGCCCGAACTGTCTAGAACAGTATGTAGATGCTGAATCAAGCAGAAGAGCACTTGAAATCGCTAATAAATTCCGGAAACCTGCTATAATTTTCAAACGCAAGATAACAACGAGCGGGGGACGACGAGTGCTCGGTATACCTGAAGAGATCGATCGGGCACTGGGTAAAAAGGAGAATGCTGATATCTGGTTGGAAGGCGATAAGATAGTAGCTGAAGTGTATTGATTCTGTCCTGCCGGTGAACTCTGCAGTGAGCAGGCTAATGGACAGAATTATAAGAATTGTATCAGGGTTTTCTGTCCTCCTTGTTCGAGGATATAGGGAGAGCTCAGAGTATAAGCAGGTGCAAACGAATTGGACACGGATGACACTGATGACGCGGATTTACACGGATTGGGTAACTATATTTCGTTAGCCTTGCTGTTGGATGCTTTAGAATCCAGGTCTCCCTTCCCAGCGTCCCCCATATTCTGTTCGCGGGGTCGAAAGTTATAGTGTCAATACTGTTTTTTAATAGGCGCGCCGGACTTTAATCGGGATATTTAAATAATATGACTAAACAATTCCCTTTAATCTCGGAAAAACAACAGGGAAGAGGGCGCGGTTTTTCGCTGATAAAAATCCGTGCATATCCGTCACATCCGTGTTCCGTTCGCCCGGCTGTTGGCTGTTCTACCAACTCGCGCCACTAAATGCTGAACATAGACCAATATCCCTGTATAGACTGCGGAAGCCTCGCCCCCTCCATTTTTTTCTGCGGTAAGCGAGCCTTTTAGAGCAATCCACCGTTCCGGGAACCTATCGGCGCCGGGATTTTAATGATTTTATTTTATACAAATCCTAATAATACCTGTGCCTGTTATGCTGCTGCCCTCTTCTAACAAGAGGCTTATTCATCCTTCCCTCAGGCTGTCTCATTGCAGTCTTCTCCAGAACAGGCAGCATCTCTTCCGTTATCTCCACATCATTATCTTTCAATACTTGTGAAAAATTCTCGTAATCCTTGCTGGAAAGGATATTTATCGCTTTTCCTTCCGCTCCTGCCCTTGCGGTCCTCCCGATCCTGTGGATATACTGCTTGCTCTCGCGGGGAATGTCGTAATTGTAAACATGGGAAACACCCTGGATATCGAGCCCCCTTGCAGCAACATCAGTGCACACAAGGACACAGGATTTCCCGGCATGGAACATCTCCATAATATTGTTGCGTTTGCCCTGGGGTAATCCGCCGTGGATCGCCTGGGCATCTATACCTGAAAATCTCAGGTTTTTTGCGACTTTGTCCGTATTTCTCTTGGTATTGCAGAAAACCATCACAAGGTCTGAGTTCTCATGTTTCAGCAGATGCACCAGTAAAGAGAATTTCATATCATCGCCGACATCATAATAAGTCTGGACCAGTTTTTTCGGGTCAACATAAGATTCTACCGAAACCTGAAGCGGTTTTTTCATGTGCCTCTGGGCAAGCTTGACAACATCTTTCGAGATAGTTGCAGAGAACAGGAGAGTCTGCCTCTCCTGGGGGCATTTTCTGATGATTCTCTCTACATCCTCTTTAAATCCCATATCAAACATCCGGTCGGCCTCATCAAGCACAAGGGTTTTTACCCTGCCTAATTTTAGGGTATTCCTTTCAAGATGGTCAAGTATCCTGCCGGGTGTTCCTACTACAACATCCGCTGTCTTCAGTCCCCTGATCTGCGGGTTGATACCTACACCCCCGTAGACCGCAACGATTCCCAGAGGATTGTACTTTGCAAATTTAGTTAAAGCTTTTGCGACCTGCTCGGCCAGTTCTCTTGTCGGGGTCAGCACAAGAGCCTGTATGCCTTTTCCTCTCTCTGAACCCTGTAATATACCTGAAGCAAATGCAAGCGTCTTTCCGGAACCTGTCGCAGACCCGGCTATAACGTCCCTCCCTGCAAGGATTAAAGGTATCGATTTCTCCTGTATCTCGCTTGGTTTTTCAAATTTCTCATCATTTATTGATTTCAAAAAAGGCCCACTTATGCCCAATATTTTAAAACTTTCCATAATATCTCTGAAAAAGCGTAATGCTATTTCTTATTAACCTCGTTAATTATATATTTAAAACAATTAAGAGCTATAAACACCACTTTGTAAAAGCTTAGATTAATGTACTTCTTAAAAGTTACTAACTGTTGATAATGGCGGGTGCCCACTTATACTTTTGCCTGTTTTGATTAAAATTTGAGGATTTTGCAAAAAACTATCGAAACTTTGGAAATACCCGGTGTACATGACCGGAGAGGAGCTTGTGATTTTTTTTCACCCGGATGGTGCTGTCGCTTATGAACACCTCTTGTCCTAAAGGCAGCTTGATCCTGGGTAAATCCTCATACGACATATGTATACTCATCGGCTGATTGAATTACTTTTGATTCATATTTAGATGTTTCTCTCTACTTCCTGGTCACTTTTTTTAAGCTACTTGAAGGGACTGTCTTAAGAATCCGTTTTCTTCAATTGTAAATGCCTCCTTGGCGCAGTATGTGCAAGACACTACCGCTATTCCTTTAATGAAGTCAGCTCTGGTTATGGCTATTTTATGCTTACAGTATGGGCACTTATATTGCTTTACCCAAATCATAGGTAAACCATGTCTATTTAATAACATTTTTATCACAGCTTTTTCAATTCCTTGAAATCAATAGTAGTGGAAATTGGATACGTAGCTACCTTAATACCCATCTCACTTACAGCAGCCATAATATTAGTTCCTGCATATACTACAATACCAACTTTTCCTGCGTCAACCGCTGCATTAAGCACCGGCTTCCCGAGATTTCCGATCTCAGCTACGCCTCCTATCCTTGCTTTTGCAGCAGAACTCAGAACTTCTTCAGCCTTCGAAAGAGCCGATTCGGGAATCTCGCGAAGATTAGCAAGAAGCTTGCCCGAGCCTGTATTCACAGTATCAAGAACACGGGTCATTTTCTTTAACATAAAAATTCTCATTGGGTCAATAGTAGTGCCGCCGTAAACAATTATATCTTCAAAACATATGGGCTTTTTGTCTTTTACTTCTAATATACCGCCATATTTAGGGCTGACAGGAATACCGTTTTTCAGCAAAATCCCATCAATTGTTATGCTGCACATGGTTGCTATCCCTATTTTATCTTGCGGGATTCTAATATCTGAAGTGACAGTACCTTCTTCTATTAACTTGATATATGGACTGAATGGATAACCATTATGTATCACATTTTCGAGTATTTCCATGGTTTTATCAAGAGCATTTTTATCTATGATTGACACATTGATTATTACGCTACCATGCTTTGTTTTAAGGTCAAAAGTAGTATCGTACATGAGCCTTTCTATTTTGGTGATTATGAAGCCAACCCTGTCTCCCACCAGTGCATTATTTAGCTCATCTATCCCTCGCTCGGTAATAACCCTGCCATCGTATCCCAGGCGTTTTGTAAGACCCTGAGCATCCAGAATATGAAGGTGATAGCGGATAGCTCGTTCTCCGATGGCGTATCCTCGTTCATTCAATCTGTATGCTATCAACCGTGCTCCTACAGGCGTTTGGCTTTCACGGATTACCCTCAGGATCGCTATGAGCTTTCTCTGTACAGTCAAATCCATAGTTATTGTGCTCATACCCCTTTTAGTTTAGACGGTATTCAGGTAGCAGTCAGGCTACAATCAATGAATTCTTACTCCATACGCACTTAAATAAAACAACCATTCCAGCACATCTTAGCATGCTGGAATGGAAATGGAAAATTAAATGTCGAAGTACTGATAGAATTCGTACGGCGTAGGCCTGATCGAGTTCTGCTTGGATTCCTCTGATTTGAGTTCTATCCACATATCGATTGCATCCCTCGGGAATATCGGCTCAAGGAATTTCCCGTCTGATTCCAGTTCAGCAAGCGCCTCTGGCAGCGAGCCGGGGCATTCTTTGATTCCCATCTGCTTTCTTCTCTCAGGTGTGAGGTGGTAAATGTTCTCATCGCATGGGTCGCCCGGGTCGGTCTTCCTCTTGATTCCGTCAAGTCCTGCAGCGGTGAGTGCCGCAAACGCAAAATAAGTGTTGCAACTGGTATCAGGCGGTCTGAACTCGATTCTCTTGGGCGCTTCCTTGCCTTTCTCATAGACAGGTACTCTCACACTTGCGGATCTGTTGCGCTTGCTCCACGCGATGTAAACCGGAGCCTCATAGCCCGGCACAAGCCTCTTGTATGAGTTTGTGGTTGGCGAGGTGATGGCACAGAGTGCCCTTGAGTGCTCCATAAGCCCACCTATGTAGTACCGACATGTCTGCGATATCTCAGCATACTCGTCGTCAGGGTCATAAAAGGTGTTGCGTGATTTCCCATTCATATTTTTCCAGAGCGACTGGTGGATATGCATGCCTGAGGCATTATCTCCGAAGATGGGCTTGGGCATAAAGGTGGCTACCATTTTCATATTGTACGCCACGTTCTTGACCACGTTCTTGTATGTGAGCACATTGTCCGCCATCTTTGTGAGAGTATCATATTTCATATCGATCTCGCACTGTCCTGCGGTGGCTACTTCGTGGTGATGCGCGTCGCAGACGATGCCGAAATAATCGTAGAGCAGTCCTGTCACCTCGCTCCTGTATTCCTGGAGCGTATCCTGGGGCGGCGCTGGATAGTAGCCTTCCTTGAACCGGATTGGATGATTAATGCCGCTCGTTTGTGACCATGGCGCCTCTTTTGATTCTATCTCATAACCCGTGCCTGCCCAGGCATCGCGTGCTGTTGAGTAGCTGGGTAGCAGCCTGACAGAGTCAAACACAAAGAACTCAAGTTCAGGTCCCCAGTATGAAACATCGAATCCGGCTTTTTTCACGGCCTCTTCCGCCCTCTGCGCTATGTGTCTCGGGTCGCGGCTAAAGCGCGGTCCTCCGAAGGCATCGTAGAGGTCGCATATCAGGCGCAACGTCCTGTGAGACGTGTTATCAGTCCACGGCAGAATTGCGCAGGTATTTGGGTCCGGGAACATCCTCATGTCTGACTCGAAGATCGACTTAAAGCCTTTGATCGAGGAGCCATCAAGCTTTCCTATGCCATCAGTGAAATCCTCTTCTTTCAGAGTATATGAAGGGATTGTGATATGCTGGATATACCCAGGTATATCCATGAACTGAAGATCTACCCATTTTATGTTCTTTTCTTTTATATATTCTAATAGCGTTTCAGGTGTTGTTGTCATAATATTTTTCTCCTATAAAGTTCTATTTAGAAACCTCTGGAAGTCGGTTTTATATGGCCTCCCTTCCGCGTTCGCCCGTGCTGACACGAATGACCTGCTCAACAGGATATATGAATATCTTGCCGTCGCCGTTCTTGCCGGTCTTTGAGACAGCGGTTATCGCTGCGATTACCGATTCCACATCTTTGTCATCCACGATCATCTCCACCTGTAGCTTCGGCAGGAATTCGACGCAGTACTCGCCTGCACGCCACTGGAGGCAGACGCCTTTCTGGCGTCCGCGTCCCTGCACCTGTGCAACTGTCATGCCGAGGATACCTTTCTCCTCTAAAGCTGTCCGAACCACATCAAGGCTCTCGGGTCTTATTATTGCTTCAACTTTCTTCATCTTGCTCACCTCACGAATATGCCTTCTCAGCATGCTGGGAAATGTCTAATCCGACTGATTCCTCTTCATCCCGGACACGCAGCCCGATGGTTTTGTCTATGACCTTTGCTAAGATAACGGTCATAACAAAAGCGTACACCCATACTACACCGACTGCGATTATCTGTGTTATAAACTGTCCCGGATTGCCATATATCAAGCCATTCGCACCTGCGGAATTTACCGCAACTGTGGCGAATATGCCCGTGGCTATTGCACCCCAGGT
>CABMIB010000084.1 GCA_902386135.1 uncultured archaeon | reverse complement strand
GATATTAACACGAGATCCATTGATTGCATTTTCATTTTATTTATCTGGTCGGAATAACGTTCTTTTATCAGTATCAGATGAAATTATTGAAAACCTTGATAAAGGTTTTACAAATAATCCAATTGATGGTGGTCTAATAGGGCATGCTTCAACTTTGATGTGGTTTTGGACATTAGGAGCATATGAAGTTATCAGAACCATGTGCCAAGCAAAGAAATGTTTTTCTGAAAATTTCTATGAAAAAATTTCTGAATTAAAAAACGATTTGGCAAAAGCAAGAATGTCAAGCTCAAAAATGGAGATGAAAGGTAAAAAGATACCTGTAGGCTCAAACCGAAGTCCAGATGGATGGGATATCACTAATAAGGACTTATTGATAGGTGATCCTGAAGATCCGATATCTGGGCGTATGTTACTTGAAAAGTATGATAATGTTTTATCTTCGCTAACTATTGAAGATATAAAAGCACGCCATGAACATACATACAATATAGAGAGCAGGCAATGAATATCTATAATAAGATCTATAGAATTAAAAAAAGAGTTAATCTCAAGAAAAGCAGGTGTATTCATGACTATTGAAGAAAAAACTAAGCTCGTTCACTGGAATTATTTTTTAGCATTTGATTCAGATGCTGAAAAATTATCGAGATATATAGAGTTTACGAAAGAAAATGAAAAGACTTATTCGATAGAATTAGTACGCTTACTTTTATCCGCAGCTTCAGAAGTTGATGTGGTCGCTAAACTTCTATGTAATAAGGTGAGTCCCAGTGAAAATGCTGGAGACATGGAAGACTATCGAAGAATTCTGAATACAACATTTCCAAAAATTAAAAATATGAAGATACAGATTCCACGCTATGGGTTAGACCTAACTCCCTGGGAAAAATGGAACCAAAAAAATAGAACTCCAATTTGGTGGAAAGACTACAACAGTGTTAAGCATCAGAGAGATATGAATTTTTACAAAGCTAATCTTAAGAACACTTTAAATTCTATTGCAGGGCTGTTTTGTTTGGTGCTTTATTATTACAAAGATGAGGCAGAAAACGGTAATTTAAAACCCTATCCCAATTTGTTCTCTGTCAGTAGCGAATTCAGAGGTGGTTATGATATGGACGAATCTGGATTTATTATGGACTACAAGTTGTAAATAAACATTGAAAATCAAGCAAACCGACTAAACTTAAAACCACGAGCGCCCTCTCTGATGCCTTACGGATTTCAATCAGAGGTTCGTGACGATGGCTATTCCCCCGCTCCTATAAACCAATAATAAGCCAAACCACCTCCAAAAAACTTGAAATCCAGGCGCATATTTAAGTACTAAAACGTACCTTTTTTGTACGATGCCTGAAGAAGAACTATACAGGATAGTGCATCTGGATAATAAAGAAAAAAAGCAAATCCAGGAGCTTGTAAAAAGGCTGGCATCCGAAGAACGCATCGGTATCGATGAGCATATCTATAAAGACAACAGGGCGTATAATAGATGGGGAATAAACCCTTTTCAATTATTTGAGTTTATAAAGCAGGTTCTGTACAATCCGGAGATAAAAAGAAAGGAACTGCATGATACCGGATATTTTCCAGAGCGGTACCTGTGCGAATCCGAATTGAATGATCATATCTATCCATGTGTTATAGGCATCGAGGAGTCCAGCCAGGGGCTTATTGTAGTTATAACCTTACTCAATAGAAGAAAGAAAATCAATTTAAAGAGGTGAAAATATGAAAAAGAATGATGAATTTACGGATGTGTACGAAGATGTTGTAATTGAGAGCTACGGCATCCCCGTAGTTATTACAGATGTTCTTGTCAGGAAACATAAAACTACGGGCAGAAATATCTACATAAATCATCCCGACTCCATACACAAAATAGAGAAGGGATTAAAAGCTGCACTTGGCGTTGCTCCCAGAGGGCAGGCTTCATACAAGAGAAAATTGAGCGAAAGCGGAAAAATACTGCTGCTGAGGCTTCCTAAGGAGCTTCGGGAGTCATATCATATAGAAAAGGGCACACAGGCTTTAATTACTCCAATAGGTGCGAAAAAAGCGATTGTAGAGTTTGAGTGACCGTCAATTTGTTGTAGAGCTGATGAACACTACAAACCGTTTCGACCTCGAAAAAACCAACATCTTCTGGTGCCAAAACTGCAATGTCCCGATACTGGATGAGCAGTGCGGAGCATGCCATGGAAAGGGCTCAAAGCTCGAGCTTTCCCAGCCCGGCGATGTCAGGTTCGCTTCCGCGTATGAGCATGGTATAATCGATGACCTGATGGCAGGATTATTCGGCATCGCTCCTCTTGCAGGAAAGCTTGTTCTTTTAAATAAAATCCCCGGCGAAGATAAGACGGATGAGATATTGGTTGACGGCATTCGCTTTGGGATATTGAGATTTGACATGAAAGAGCTCGGCTTCAAACTTGAGCTTATGGTTGACGGGGC
Source organism: uncultured archaeon (assembly GCA_902386135.1). Classification (GTDB taxonomy): domain Archaea; phylum Halobacteriota; class Methanosarcinia; order Methanosarcinales; family Methanoperedenaceae; genus Methanoperedens. The sequence continues at coordinate 13,960 of CABMIB010000084.1, read as the reverse complement.
GTTAGCGCTTATCGATTCAGGTATCCGGAAAAAGCTGGTTAAGCTCTCCTCGCACGGGCGGCATTTGAGCGGGAAAACCATAGATGGGAGCGAAATTCTTGAATGTTCGGATGATATCAAGGCAGGCGATACCGTACTTGTGGTTAGCAAAAACCTGGGCGGCTTCGGCATTTCGTACAGGGATAGCGGCGAACTGAAATCCGAAGGAAAGTCATTAAGGATAAAGAAAATAGATTCGAAGAAAGTAACTTTCCTGTCAAAGAACCCCTCGCTTGATGAGATTATCCGCGCCAATGCGCCGCATATGAAACAGCTTGTAAAGGATGCCGTGAACACCATCCGGGGTATAGCCAACCAGAAAGAATTCAGGGATTCGCCGGTTTACGTTTCTTTCAGTGGTGGAAAAGACAGCCTTACAACGCTTGACCTTACAAGAAGCGCTGTGAAAAAGCCGCTAAAGGTGTTTTTTGCGAACACAGGCATTGAGTTCCCGGAAACGGTCGAGTTTGTAAGAGGATTCTGCAAGAAAAACAACATTGACCTGGTAGAGGTGGAGGCAAAGGAAGCCTTCTGGGAAAACCTCCCAAGTTTCGGTCCTCCTGCAAAGGATTTCAGGTGGTGCTGCAAGGTCTGCAAGCTTGCGCCGATAAACTCCGTCATTGAAGAGTGCGTCCGGGAGGGGCGCAAATGCATTACAATAGACGGAAAGAGAAGATACGAGTCGTTCACCCGCGCGCGGATAGCCCCGAAAGAGGAGAATCCTTTCATTCCGGGGCAGGTGAGCGTTTTCCCGATACGCGAATGGCGCGCGATCGAGGTATGGCTCTACCTTTACTATCGTAAGCTCGATTACAATCCTTTATACGACCTCGGCTTTGAGCGCGTGGGCTGCTGGCTGTGCCCTGCCGAACTCAGCGCTGAATACCAGAGGTTCAGTGAATTGCATCCGGAACTTTTTGCGCGCTGGAGCGGTTATCTTCTTCAGTGGGCAAATGAGCACGGGCTTGATGATGCTTTTGTAGAGCACGGCTTCTGGCGCTGGAAGGCGCTGCCTCCGAAGATGATGCGGCTGGCTGAGGAACTGGGGATAGGTACGACGTTAAAAAGTAAATCCGAGGAATTTAGCATTGCGGTTACAGGCGGAGTTTCACCCTGCAAGACTGGCGGGTATACTATGGAAGGAAAGCTCACAGGGATCACGCCTGCTGAGGCTCTGAATATCGCGAACATGCTGGGTGAGAGCGTATTCTCCGAAGACCTGGGAGTGCTCCTGATAAGAACAGGGAGTTCGAATATCAAGCTCTTCTCATCCGGGCATATCTCTGTTAATGCTCCCGGTAAGGGTGATGCCCTGTCGCTCTTTGAGAACGCAGCGAAGCAATTAATAAGGGCGAAAAAATGCGCAAGGTGCGGCGTGTGTTTGAAGGTATGCCCTGTCGGAGCTATTACTATCGAGCCGCAGTTGAAGATACAGGAGAACTGCATCAGGTGCGGAAAATGCACTGAATCATGCGTTGTGGCAAAGTATTTTGATCGGCTTTTGCCGGGGTTTAAGGCTACTTACTGATTATAGTCTTCCGCATAAAATCTGATAATATTGATTATAGTCTATAAACCACAGAGTGCACAGAGGACACAGAGAATAGTTGTTTTAGCTCTGTGTCCTCTGTGTTCTCTGTGGTTGATTATTTTGTTTTGGCTCAGTTTAATAACGCTGACATAATTTTTTATATCATCTATATTATGTTTTGCGGATGGCTATAACCTAAAGCAGCACTGACATTTTTGCCCTTACAAGTCTTATTTCATCATAAGAAAAGTCATCACCCAATTTATCCCTTATCGGTTTTAGTTTTTCCGCCCCTACCTCAAGGATAGCTTTTGTAATAATATCAATCTTTTCCCTTTTTATAAATCTTTCAATGGGAATATCTTCGCCCGATATTATCAGGTTTTCGATATGTGTGTATATAGTGCTTAATGCCAGCTCCCTTTTTAAGGCGATCTCCTCAGGCGCCAAATTCCGGTTCAACATCTCTAAAGTTGTATATTCACTTGACAACATCTTACTATGATCTTTGCACACAACGTTATTTTTCTCGCAATATCCGGATATCTCTTTTACGAACTCAGCCCCATATTTTTCAAGCTTCCTGTCGCCCACTCCGCTGATCTTCCGAAACTCGTTAAGACTTCTTGGGCGGAGCGCAGCCATCTGTTTCAGGCTTGCATCTGTAAAAATTATATACGGAGGATAATTCTCGGCATCAGCAAGTTTCTTCCTCAGAACTCTAAGTACCTCGAACAGCCCGCCGTCGTATCCGGCGTCCTTTTCCGGTTCAACCGCTTTCTCCTGGACATCCGGCTTTGTCAAAAAGACTTTTTCTTTTTCTCCCCCTGTGATGCAGCCCATAAGGAAAGTTCTGCTTCTCTGGTTCAATCTCAATACAGGATAGGTCTCACCCTCCAGTTCAAGATATCCAAGCTGGATAAGCTCCCTGATAAACGCATGCCAGCTTTTCTTCGGCAGGTCTTTACCCGAGCCGTATGACTTTAAAGATTCATGCCCGTTAATCAGCAGCCTCTGGCTTTTTGAACCTGTGATGACATCGGCAACATACCCGATCCCGAACCTCTCGCCGAGCTCATCGATGCAGGAGAGGATAATACTGGTTTCCCGAACGGCATCTGCTTTCTCTTTTGGATTAAGACAATTATCACAGCATCCGCAGTTGTCTTCATCAAGCACTTCACCGAAGTAGCCCAGCAGTACCACTCTCCTGCAGATGTTGCATTCACAAAAATTTATCATATCCCGCAATTTGTTCAGCGCTATCTGCCGTTCTCTCTCATCAGCCATCTGGTTTATGAAGTATTCTATCTTCTGCCTGTCCCCGTAGCTATAGAAAAGTATGCAGTCGCTCTTCAGACCATCCCTGCCAGCCCGTCCTGTCTCCTGGTAGTATGCTTCAAGATTTTTCGGAAGGTCGTAGTGGATGACAAAACGTATGTTGGGTTTATCTATGCCCATACCAAAAGCAATTGTCGCAACAAGGATATCTACATCGTCTTTTATGAACTTTTCCTGGTTCTGCGACCTTATGTTCTGCGATAGCCCTGCATGGTACGGGAGCACGCAGTAGCCTGTCCGCTGTAACTTTTCAGTGAGAGAATCAACAGTTTTCCTGCTCTGGCAGTATATGATACCCGATTCGTTCGACCTGTTCTTTAAAAATTGCACTATCTGCAGGAGTGTATCTTCCTTTGGCCTGACAGTGTAGACCAGGTTTTCCCTGTTAAAGCTTGCAATATACTTTCTACAATCTCTGAGGCTCAACTGGGTTATTATATCCTCCTGGACTTTTGGCGTTGCAGTCGCCGTAAGTGCGATTATCGGGATATCAGGGAAGGATTCTCTTATAAGCCTTAACTGCCTGTATTCCGGCCTGAAATCGTGTCCCCATTCTGAGATGCAGTGGGCTTCATCAATGGCGAATAAGCTTACTTTCAGTCCTTTCAGGAATGCCAGGAATGAAGATATCGTCAGTCTTTCGGGTGCCATATAGAGTAACTTGATCTTATTCTGCCGGAGAGCGGATTTTATTTCCCGGATCTCATTGTAATCCAGTGAACTATTGATATATTCGGCATCGACACCATTCGATTTCAGGCTGTCGACCTGGTTTTTCATCAATGATATGAGCGGCGACACGACGATAGTCATCCCATCAGAAAGCAGAGAGGGGTATTGGTAGCACAGGGATTTTCCGCCGCCCGTCGGCATGAGCACCAGTACGTCCTTTTTATTCAGGACATCGAGGATTATTTCGTCCTGGAGCGGCCGGAACTTAGAATAGCCAAAATACTTACTCAAGGTCTTAAAGTCGATCCTGGTATCCGGGAGGCTCAGGCTTTCCCGGACCGGATCAACTGGTTTCTCTGCGCAGTCCTGTGTCTTTTCGTTATGTTTCTGGAGCGCGCCAAGCTTCGGGCATATTTCAAAAAACCCGGCTTCTTTTAGCCTGCATTTATTATGATTCTCACATGTGCTGCACGCCTGCATGTTGGCTATTGATACTTTCAACTGAAATAATGGTTTCTGATTTTATCTCAGATAAAATTTAGCGCATTTATTGTCTCGTGCATAACATCTGATTATAATAAATAAACCACAGAGAACACAGAGGACACGGAGACAAAACCACAACTCTCTGTGCTCTCTGTGTCCTCTGTGGTTGATTATCTTGTTTTGGCTTGTTTTAATAAAGCTTACAGAATTTTATATATTGCTTGTATTAAGTTTTGCGGATGACTATAACTTATCAATCCTCGTTCTCCCATCCGGAATAAGCCCGCAGCATGTGCCATAATAATTTATCTCATACCCGTTCTCTTTTGCGAACTCAACCGTTGCCATAGTCGGCGCCGCTACACCGCTCACACCGCCCCGCAGAGCAATCCTTTCGATCTCTGCCCTGTCTTTTCCGCTTGAGTGGGCGCACCCGAGCACGATGGGCGTATCAGGAAATATTTCAATAGCTCTTTTAATGACCTTCTCAAAATCGCCAGGCTTAGGCTTGATATGTGCCATCTGCGTTCCCGGGACAGGCATCAATCCCGTAATTATTATTGTCACCGGCTTTATTGTTCTTATCAGCTCAAGTGCGCGGAATTCTCCTCTTAGCTCCCCGAAATGAAGTCCCACGCATACGTGAGGGAATATCATTATACCAGAATCTTCTATGGCGCGTAGGCTCCCTATGTATTCCTTCTCCGAGACTTCAAGACCGTAAACTTCCTTTGCGGTTTCCATGTCGCCAAGCACATCAAAACCTATTCCGTCAAGCCCCGAGCCTTTTAAGGCTTCCGCATCCTCCGGAGAGATAAAACCCGTGTGCGCTATTATGAGCAGTTCAGCTTTTTCTTTTATTGCTTTTATTGCGGGGATCAGATTGTTTACTGGCACATGCCCGCGCTCGTCGCAGCCGCCTGTCAAGAGTATGCCTTTTGCCCCCTGTTCATGCAGCATCAGTGCTTTTTTTTCAAGCTCATCGCATGTTGTAGCAGGTACCAGGGATTCAAGCAGCTTACCTTTGCAGTGTTTGCACATGAGGGCACATGAATTTCCTGTGACTGAGATAGAAGGGAAATTGGAGGAAGTGATGAAAAAGTTGATTTTTTTACCGGGATCCTGGTTAATATCGCTCATAACACTCCTCTCATATCTGGTTCGCTGGAAAGTAAAATCCCCTTGTCGTTCCTGATAAATAAAGCTAATGTTATGAGGCTGGCAGGCATCAATTCTATCAGAATGTCAGATCGAGCTTGTCCAGGTCTATTTTTTTAATCGTCCACCTGTAATAATTGAGATGAACATACAGCCCCAGGCCTATCAGCAGATAGCTCATAATGTAAATTGAGTCAAGCAGTGTTCCAGTGTGGAATCCGCTGCTTAATTCTTTGTAGGATATTTTAGATAATATTTCATAGACATAGTCCCCTATCGTACTGATGATTATCCCGATAAGTACAATAGAGAATGTGATGCTCTCCTTATTTTCTTCAGTCGATTGTTTCCTGTAGAGGAACAGAACAGGCAGCAGCATAATGACTATAGTGTTATCAAGTATCCGGAAGAGTATCTTCGTCACCACATCGACCGTGAATTCAAAATGGTAGTTCAAAACGAAGTACAGGACTATGAAATTTCCAAGGGCGAACATAAGAAATACGGCTACCCATTCTTTTTTGTGAATCCTGGTAAAATCCGTTATCCTCAGTATACTTATACAGGCTTTTATAAGAAATACGTACGCGATGCCGGCTACAATAAGGGAAACATAAGGGTACGTACCGAGTATACCATAAAGTAAATCCCAGAATTGCTTGAGGTTGGCAAAGAACAGGAACAATATGAAAAAAGCGAGATATAAAAATACTTTCTTAAGCTCGCGCTCATAGCTGAACGCCACTTTCAGGGAAAGTAAAAATGCTGCAATAAGTGACAGAAGCATCGTATTAACAGTGTAAGTCCCTGCAAGACTCCTTGGTAAAAGTAAGGCGATGATAGATATGCCAAAAATCGCGGGTAACGCTATCCTCAGAAAGAGCCGCGGGTTCATAATTCACCCCCTTTCAGGTGGGTTCATTAAATTTGAATATTTTTTAATGAATATTAATAGAGCGAAAAATACAACGACAAACCCAATTATTCCCGCCTCAGGTCCGTAACTGCCTCCTGTAAGAAAATTCGTCTTAAGGATCCTGGAATCCATTAATCCGGGTTGGGAAAGAGCCAGGGAGAATACATTGTACTGTAAAAAATTCCATGCGAAATGGAACCCTATGGTGGACATAAGCCCGTAAGCCAGATAGAGCATCGCCAGGAGAACGCCAATCAAGCCGACTACAGCAAGGGCAATAATCTCCCTCGAAACATCAAGCCTGTAGTAAACAATGGATGGGATATGTATAGCAGAGAACATAACAGATGAAAGGATAATGCCATTTTTGACTCCTGTCTCATCAATCAGGTTTTTCAGGATATAACCCCGAAAGGATAGCTCTTCACCCGCAGAAACGAGCACCTGTAAAACTAAAAACTGGAAAAGGACGGCGGGATTAAAATCAAAACCCTCTACTTTTACCCACCCTGCGACTATCTCGATAAGGAATACTGCTCCTATCAAAACTGACCCGAGCAATAAGCCGGAGAGCGGACTTTTACCCCACTTGAGGCTTTTGCCGGTGTAAAGGACAACCAGTATTATAATTAAATAAGAAATATAAATATAAAAATTAGAAACCGACATAACTACAGCACCGAAGGCTACCAGTCCAAGGATCATTAAATATAACAGGAGGCTTTTTATCACTGGGGTCATACTACTTCCTGGGATGTATCCAGCGTGATCCGGTCTTTAATATGGACTTTCATCCTTTTTGTCGGTGCTATCATTCCCCTTATTTTCGATACGATGAGCATGTTAGTTATATTGTCCCCACTTACGACCACATCCAGGTCGAACACGACGTCGCTCTTGCTCACTATCATATTTTCTACATCTTTCCTGTGAGTATCCTTGAAAATGTACAGATAACATATGCTGTTCGTACCTGATGTTATCTCATATATCTGGTTGAGGAGGCGCCTTATTTTATCCCGGTCGTCTATGAGGTCGATGTAAAACGAGAAATTGTCTATTATTATCCTGTTATCATCGCCTGCATGGACCTGCTTTAGCGAGTGTTCGGTGAACAGGGATACCTCGTCGTCCTTTCGAATGGACGTGGGGTTAAAGAACCGGCTTACGTTATCCTGGATGTCCTTATCGCTGCCCTGACCTACCACGAAAGTGCAGAACTCATCGCCTGAGGCGTGGCACTGGGATTCATAGGCGCTCATCTCCGAATCAAGAAGCGAAGAAAGAAGACCGGCAAAAAGACCGGCATGGTAGTAGCATATCCCCTCTTTAAAACCTGAAAGATCGGTACATTCGGGGCATCCGCTGAATTCTATTGTGAACCGCTTGTTTTCTGGGTCTACCTGCGAAAACCGGAAGCTGCTCTGTTCCTTTGTTTTCAGGAGCTTGGTAAAAACCTTGTTGGACAGGTCGCCAAGGATATCGACGACTTTTTCCTTTGTCCAGAACTCGAACTTCCACAGCGTATCCTTTGGCAGTTTTATGCTTTCTGTGAAGATCTTTGCATCATGCTTTGCGCTTATATAGGACAGCTCATAGAGGTTTTTCTTGAAAGTGGGGGATTGCTTCTCTTTTTCCTCGTAGTTGAATTTGCTGTAAATATCCACAAAGGAAATATTATTCGAGTTAAACCCGAGCTGCTGCGACCCCTGCAATACATGCCCAGGTTTCCGTTCCGTGGTGAAGTACAGGACTTTCCCGATCGAGGAGAGCTGGTATATCAGGACTTCAGCCATAGATTTCGGGTTTATGAGGCAGCATACCACCGAGCCGGCAGGGATGCCTCCGCCCAGTATATTATCAAGAAGCGGGACTCCAGAGGATTTTATGCTGGACTTCTGTTCATGTTTCATTTACTGTATATTAATTCTTCAATAGCGTATATATTAAGCGGTATCATCATTACCGCTTTTATCTCTCAGTTCCCTGCACAGAAAGCTGGTTGCAACAGATAGCCCGATGAACCCAAGCCCCCATTCAGCGTACTTAATAATCAACATCGGTTCGCCGGCTGAAAAATACACGTAACCCCCCAGATTGGCGTTTATCCATATAGCAAGAATCACACCAATATAACTAATTAAAGCGATCAGACCGAGAATCCTTGTCATCTTCAGGATTTTTATAATTTTTATATTATTTTTTGTATAACGATGCCCTGCATCATTTATTGAATGCATGGATATAGTTAAACGCACAGAGCCAGGTGAGGTAACTGCCGTAGTAATACTGCATACAGCAGGCATTATCCAGTAAGATACAGGTGTTCCTGGAACTTCAGGCGGTGCCCTGCCATCCTTAGAACCGGAGGTATCTCTATTACTCATGGTAATATTATCTGCATCGGATTTTCTCCGTTCGCTTATTCTATTGTCAGAAATTCTTCCTCCCACTTATTTCCTCCACAAGGCTGCGTATATAATCTACTTAAGGATATTTACCCCCTCGATAGATTGTCCACTTACCTTAAAATACTTTAAGTGATTCGAACATATGTTATGAGCCTATCAGGGGCATATTTTACTTTTAATGATTTCAGCTATAATAAAAAGTAAAGCTGAGAGACCTGAAACGCCTTTTGTTAACGAAAAATCCGGCAGTTAAAACAAATGTTCCTGAAAAGAGTCATCATTGTTTTCAGTATATTCAGAATAATCAGAAAAGTTTAAATATTCTGAATACTATTTACTACTTGAGGTGATAAAAATGGCAAAAAAAGATGAGAACATGTCCTGCTGCTCTCCTGCAGATATGGGATGCTGCAAGGTTGAGTCGGTAATAACCGTAGATGAGAGAGGGCAGACGGTGCTTCCCAAAGAGATAAGAGATAAAGCAAAAATCCACGCCGGGGACAAACTGGCTGTTATAAACTGGGAAAAGGATGGTGAAGTATGCTGTATTTCTTTAATTAAGGTTGAAGAGCTTGCAGAAATGGTAAAGGACAGGCTCGGACCGATGATGAAGGAGATGGCCGAAAAATGAACGACAAAAGAACTTTTTTGGGAGGAATTAAATGAAACAGGAAGAAGTAAAGAAAACAGTAAGAGAAGGCTATGCTAAGATTGCAAGACAGGGGAGCTCCTGCTGCGCTCCCATTACTTTCTGCTGTGGGAATGCAAGCAGGGCAGGTGATATCAGCAGGAAAATCGGGTACAGGGATGAAGAACTCGTCTCTGTGCCAGAAGGCGCGAACCTGGGTCTTGGATGCGGGAATCCTGTGGCTCTTGCCTCGTTAAAAGAAGGAGAAACCGTGCTTGACCTTGGCTCTGGCGCCGGGTTTGACTGCTTCCTTGCAGCCGGCAGGGTTGGGAAAAAAGGGAAAGTCATAGGCGTGGATATGACACCTGAGATGATAGATAGAGCAAGGGAAAATGCAAGAAAAGGAAATTATACGAACGTGGAGTTCAGGCTCGGGGAGATCGAGAACCTCCCGGCGGCTGATAACTCTGTCGATGCTATCATCTCTAACTGCGTAATCAACCTCGCTCCGGATAAAAAGAAGGTTTTCAAAGAGGCGTTCAGGGTGCTTAAGCCTGGCGGAAGGCTGATGGTTTCGGACCTTGTCCTGATGAAAGAGCTTCCTAAGGCCATACAGGATTCGATCGAGGCTTACATAGGCTGCCTTTCGGGCGCGATAAAGAAGGATGAGTACCTGGAGGCAATAAGAAAAGCAGGCTTCGGGGATGTCAGGGTACTGGATGAGATGAATTATCCGATAGAGTTAATGGCCAACGACTCGACCGCGAAGGCGATCATTAAGGATTTGAATATCCCTGCTGAAGCATTAAAAGAGATTGCCGGGTCGGTTGTTAGCGTAAGGGTGCAGGGAAGGAAATAAAGAAGGAAGCCAGACCTAAATGGCTCCCTTTCCACGCTCGCCTGTGCTGACGCGTACGACTTCCTCGACCGGATAGATAAAAATCTTGCCGTCGCCGTTCTTGCCGTTGCCATTCTGTCCGGTCTTTGCTGCCTGAGTGATCGCAGCTATTGCGGCTTCTACATTCTCGTCGTCCACTATCATATCCAGCTTTAGCTTCGGCAGGAACTCGACGCAGTATTCGCCTGCACGCCACTGCAAACAGATGCCTTTCTGGCGTCCGCGCCCCTGCACCTCTGCGACTGTCATGCCTAAGATGCCTTTTTCTTCAAGCGCTGCACGTACCGAATCAAGATTTTCGGGCCTTATTATTGCTTCTATTTTCTTCATTCTCATCACCTCACGCGTAAGCTTTCTCAGAATGCCGGGCAACGTCCGGACCGGTTGCTTCTTCTTCCTCGCGGACATGCGGACCGATGGTTACATCGATGAACCTTGCTGTTATGAAGATCATAATTCGTCTCCTCCATCGCATAAACTCTGCCAGTCGATGCCAAAAGTAAAATCGGATCCAGTAAAAACACCCTAAATTACTCCTGAATTTTTTAAGTTCCATCATCGCACCGTCGTGCCTAACAAGGCATACGGATATCCACTGTACAGTTCATAATATATAAGTTTAACTCACAATGAATCAACTGAAGCCTGAAAGCAGGCTTTATACTCTTTTTTCCTCATATCCGAATAAAAAATAAATTAGCAAAATCATCCAGTACAGGATTACCATGAACATTATAATTAGTGCAAACCATCCGGATTTCCAGTATCCGTATTTTTCTTCCCACTCTTTCATATCCATATTGAAAGGCTCCTCTTTTATCACCCGCTCACGGCACATTTCTTTAGTGCCATGGAAAAAGCTGTCAATGTCATCTGTTCCAGAGGTATATCAAGAGGTATGTTCGATAGCACAATATCGAAATTTGTTCTCTTATTTCTGTCGCATAGAACTGCGCTTCCCCTGGCAAGGATCAGGATTTTAATCCACCTCCTGATATTTGCATCAAAGAGATTAAATTTAAGTTTAATAACACCCAGGCTCTCAAACTCAATGTTGAGAATCATCCATGCTTCACGTTCGTTCAAATTCCCATTGACGGCAGACCATTTGCTATTTATTGTAATATCAACATATTTATCTTTATTTTTAAGATGTTCTTTAATAAGGATTACGGGAATTGTTATTTCCTGGTTACTCAGGTCGGTAATCTTTGAAATAACATACTCTGCGTCTATACAATCCTTTAATTCCTCTTCCAGAAGTTTTTTCCCTTTTTCCTGATCCAGGATACCAGCTTTATTCATCAATTGTACCACCGCTATTAATTACAAGATTTGAGGATGATATTTGAGCATGAACAATTGTTTTAGAGGAGTAGTGGTAAACCACTCCATCAGCACATATTATTTCCTAAATAAAATGCTAAAAAAATATATATTTATGCATTTGAATAATAATAGTAATAGTTATCATGGTTATCTGTTATGGTATACCAGACATCTTTAAAAATATTTAAACTTGGTAGATTTCTTCATTGGGATGTATCACTATACCGTTTGTAGTTATTTCATATGGATGAATTCTCTGACTGTGATTGGTGCCTCTCATTTTTAACATCTCTATACCGCGTACTCTTACTGTATCCATCCGCTTATAAGACATCAATATGGTTCCTTCAGTCACAAAAGATTCCACGCCAAATCTGCTGGTTGCGTTATCATCGATGATTTCACAGGTCATCAAAGAAGTCAATCCCAGAACTTCGAGAGTTGTGCTTAATTTAAGAAGCTCGATCCTTATCTTCAAAGGGTTCTGAAGATGAAATCCGATAGATGTAGCTCCATCAACTACTGCTCTTTTTGCATCTATGTCTTCCTGTACCGCCATAATCTGATCAAGCATCGAACGCATATCAAAAGGTCTGACGTCAATATATTTTTCGTGCGAGGGAATGCCGAGTTTAGTAGAGCATGCGTCAACTATTACAAGTTTGCCCTCATCCTCCAGGGCTTTAAAATCCCATCCGAACTGTTTCACATTCTCTCTGATCTGCTCAGGTCTCTCTTCCATCGCTATGAAAAGACCATTTTCGCCATATTTTGTAATGCCATCGTAAATATATTGAAGCCCAAATATAGTCTTACCTGCACCGGATGTTCCTGCCACAAGATAAGTTCGATTCCTTGGCAGTCCTCCTCCACACAATTCATCAAACCCGGGAATCCCGGTAGGAGCACGCTCCGGACCGATTGTTTTATTTTTAATCTGATTTTTATCAAACATGCCATACCACCAGAATGAATCCTAATCTATTACTTATTGAAATAAATACTTAATTGCCATATACTAATCATAATGATTACGGCTGGTTCTGACATTTCCCGCCAAGACCCGTCGAACTGCTTTAGTATCGAAAAATTAAAATAATAGCTATTCTTAATATATTATGGGAGTCAATATGAACACTTTAACTATAGGACAACTTGATGAAATGGATGAAGAATGAGAAGAAGAGAATCGAGTAAAAAACTGTGTTTTTAATTGCTTTGCTCTCTGTTAACAGAATCATAATATAGGTTAAAACCTTTTAAACATTAAATATGCACAAAGTCGGAATCGCGGATACCACCTTTTCCCGCATCAACATGGGAAAAATCGCAACTGATGAGCTAAAGAAAAATGCATCCCTGCAAATCGAACGCTACACCGTGCCCGGGGTTAAAGACCTTCCAGTGGCATGCAAGAAATTAATCGAAGAAAAAGGCTGCGATATAGTCATGGCCCTTGGCATGCCCGGCTCGCAGGAAATCGATAAGATATGCGCCCACGAAGCTTCGCAGGGCATAATCCAGGCGCAATTGATGACGAACACGCATATCATCGAAGTATTTGTGCACGAGGATGAGGCAAAAGACGAGAAGGAGCTTGCATGGCTTATGGAGAGACGAACGCGCGAGCACGCACAGAACGTGGTAAAGCTGCTGTTCCACCAGGAGCAGCTGCAGCGAGAGGCTGGTTCGGGGCAAAGGCAGGGTTTTACCGACGTCGGGCCGATAAGGCAGTAGTGGAATTATAGTCTTCCGCATAACATCTGATAATATCGATAATATTCTATAAACCACAGAGAACACAGAGGGCACAGAGCAAAAATCACGACTCTCTGTGTTCTCTGTGCCTCTGTGGCAAATTTTTTCAAAAGCCACAGAGACACAGAGGTGCAGAGAACGTTACTAGCTTCAAAAGCTAACTCCTTAACTTCACAATCTCTGTGTTTTCTGTGGTTGATTCTCTTGATTTGGCTCTATAATAAGCTAACAGAATTTTTTACATCACTTATATTAAGCAATGAGGACTACTATAATAGTGGATTATTGGTGGATAATTAGTGGATAGTGAATTAATAGTGGAGGATTAATATGGTTGAACCTGTCAATTTAAAGGACTATATCGAGTACAGCACCGGGTCGGTAGTCAGCAAGACGCTGAAAGAAAACAGGGCCGGCACGATAACCCTGTTCGCTTTCGATGCAGGGCAGGGGTTGAGCGAGCATTCAGCGCCTTTTGATGCTGTAGTTCAGGTCATTGATGGAGAAGGTCGTTTCATTATCGGAGGAGAGGAGCATGACCTTAAGGCTGGGCAGTTGATAATAATGCCTGCCAACGTTCCTCATGCTGTCAGGGCAAAGCAGAAGTTCAAGATGCTGCTCACTATGCTGCGGGCATAAGTGCTGACTTGGCAAAGCATTAACAAAAGGCTTAAATCAAAGTATGACTGTTTAGAGTCGTCGTGTTTGGGATGTGCCGCCATAACTCAGCTGGTAGAGTGCCTGGCTGTTAACCAGGATGTCACAGGTTCGAGCCCTGTTGGCGGCGTCCAGT
>CABMIB010000083.1 GCA_902386135.1 uncultured archaeon | reverse complement strand
TCTTGATGTGTCAGCTCGCCTATTTTCAGGTCAATCAGGACGAAACACTTAAGTAAAAAATTGTAAAAAACCAGATCAATAAAAAAGTGTTTGGTTTCGGTGCTGATGCGATATTGTCTGCCCACAAAGGAGAAGCCCTTACCCATTTCCATAAGAAATTGCTGCAGGTTGCTGATAATAGCGGTCTCAAAATCTCTCTCGGAGAAGCTCGCCGGGGTTTCTAAGCCTAAGAACTCCAGTACATATGGGTCTTTTAAGAAGTCGGTGGGCACTGTTTTTTGCATTCCCTTCTGTTGAGCCAGAGCAAGTTCCTTATTAGTAGTGGAAAGAATCCTTTCATAGTACAGGGTGTTGATATTCCGTTCCAACTGTCTCGTACTCCAGTTTTGCTCAGCCGCTTCATTAATGTAATATTGCCTTGCTTCAGGATTCTCCACCCGCATAATCAGGCGGTAATGGCTCCATGTTAATTCTCTACGCAGTGTGTAGAGAATTTCACTCTCAGGGAATGTCAGGTAAAACTGCCTGAAATTCCAGATGTTTGCTTCTGCGAACCCCCGTCCAAATTCAGCAGAGAGTTGTTTTGAAAGTTCCTTGATAAGCTGTTTGCCATATTCTGCGCGAGCTTCTCCGTGCTGCTCTTCATCAATTATCCGTTTGCCGATCCGCCAGTACGCCTCTACCATAGCAAAGTTCACGGCAGTATATGCCTTCTGCCTTGCCTGTTGAAGTATGGCTCTAATATCATTAAAAAACAGTTTATTCGGATGCATATCTGCCATAGTTAGCCCTTTCTTTGCTTTTGTCGATATATATCTTTCATAATTGTATGAAGGTCAGATTCAAAACGACTATTCTGTTCCACACTGAAGCTTTCATACTGCTACATGGGCTCTATATCATAGTTTTTGCCATCAACGGTGGTTATCCAGAGATTCCAGATAACTGATTCCGATGCAAGTTCCCCTTTTCAAAGAATTTTTATAGAGAGAAATATTGTCTGTTGAGCTTATCTATCCCTCATCATTTTTTCATGCGTTCCGCGAACCAAAACCTATAAACAAGAATAAAAACAGTAAACATTTTTGGAGAAATAATCATGGCAGTAAAAAAATATGAGAGCAAGGGTGCAGCTCTGACCATCGAAGTTGACGAGGACAAATGCATCGGAGCGGGGGAATGTGTGAATGTGTGCCCGACCAACGTTTATGATATTGTGGAAGGAAAGTCGAAAGCCACGCGCGTTGATGATTGCATCGAATGCTGCGCATGTGTTGATGCATGTCCAACAAAGGCTATCAAGCACAGCTCGTGCTAAAAGCCGGCTCTTAGCCTGAAAGCGAGTTTTTCCGGGAGATGTGCTGCAAGCATATCTTCTATTACTTTTTCAATATCGTAGCTTGCCCTTTCTAATTTTATTTTCCCCGTGTCAGCATCGAGGACCGCGAACGCAGCCCGCGGGTCTCCATCCCTCGGCTGACCTACCGAACCCGGGTTTACGATCATGCCTTCAGCATATTCCTTTTTGAACTGGATATGGGTATGGCCCAAAACAAGAATATCGCAATCGTCTGCCTTTAATAAGTCGGGCTCAACATCCTCCGGATAAACATATTCGTCAGGGTCTTTCGGACTTCCATGCACCAGCGTTATCCGGATGCCTTGCAGGTTAATATGCTCAACGTTTTTGAGCTCGCGGATGTAGTCGATATTATCAGACGACATCGTATTCTTTGTCCATTTAAGAGCCGCTGCAGCATAGGGGTTAAAATCTGAAGTATCACCTGTAATCAAAGCCCTTTCATGGTTGCCGAGAATTGAAATTATCTTTTTCTTTTTGAATAATCCGATTGTCTCATCAGGATACGGGTTATAACCGATGATGTCCCCGGCATGCAGTATTTTTTCTGCGCCCATCGCATCAAGGATTGGAAGCACGGCTCTTAGTGCAACGGCATTTGAATGCACATCAGCTATCAGACCGACCAGCATACTACTAAATATACCTTGGTTTCCCAAATAGCTGTCTTACGATGAGAAAAGTAAGAGCTTCGATGGGAACTCTCGGAGTTCTCGGGCTGGAACTCGTACAGATGGACACGCCGCCGACCACTGCGTATCTCCAGATATATACAGAGGAGCGGTGCAAAGCAAATTGCCTTTTCTGCGCCCAAGCAAAAGACTCCCGAGCCGGGCTGACCCACATAGCAAGGGGTATGTATATTCCTGCCGACCTTGATGCTGTGGTTTCGCGGCTTAAGATGGCATACGAGAAAGGTTATCTCCGGCGTGCCTGCATCCAAACCGCGCTTTATGATAAGTGGTGGGAGGATACGGTTTATCTAATAAAAAGTATCCGTGAAAAAAGTGATATTCCGGTTTCGCTTTCTGTTTTCCCCCTTGGCGATGAGCGATATGAAGAACTGTGCAGGCTGGGGGTGAATGAGATCGTGATACCGCTTGATGCGTGCACGCCCGGGCTTTTTGATAAAATAAAGGGAAAAAGCGCGGGAGGACCGTATGCGTGGGAGAGACACCTGGACGGTATTAAGAGAGCTGCCCGGTTTTTTGAGAGTGTGGGAACGCATCTTATTATCGGGCTCGGTGAGACGGATGAGGATGCGGTGAAGATCATTGATGAGCTGCATGGCTATAACGTGAATACGGCTCTTTTTTCATATACATATGTCCCGGGTGCCCAGCTTGTTCTGGAAACAAATAAGGAGGAAAGTATCAGGCATTACCGCACTGTACAGATGGCAAGATACCTTATCCTGGAAGGAATCGTGGCTTATCTGGATATGCGATTTACAGATGGCGCTCTTTGTGATTTTGGAGCCCAAAGAGATGTGATTCTCAGGCTAATCGAAGACGGCACGGCTTTTCAGACTTCAGGATGCCCTGAGTGCAACCGCCCGATGGCAAATGAGACTTTTTCCATGATGTATAATTTCCCAAGAAAGCTAAACGACAAGGAGATTGCATCTGTTAAGAAAGAACTCGGGCTGGGTTAGCTTAGCGTCCGCTGAGTTCGTACTTGTGCAAGTTCACATCAGTTCAAACTACACCGGGCACACAGGCGCAGCGCACCCGCCCGCGTATTCAGCATCCGCAGATACGTATTTCTCCAGCATGTCCCCCAGGTACAACACCTGCTCTTCCTTGCTGCCGTACCTGTAAACCGTAATTCCCTTGCATTTCAGTTGATAGGCGAGCATATACGCGTTCTCGACTTCCTTGATATCCACATCATTCGGGAAATTGATAGTCTTTGACACCGCATTGTCGCAGTATTTCTGGAAAACGGCCTGCATCCTCACATGCCACTCGGGCGCAACGTCAAATGCTGTCACAAACACGCGTTTTACATCCTCGGGTATCTCGTCGATCCCTGCAAGATTCCCCTGCTTTGCGATTTTCATCATCAGTTCTTCGCTGTAGAAACCCCTTTCCTTTGCCACAGCCTCAAAATAGGGATTTACCTCAAGGAGCTTTGTCCCTTCAAGAACATTGCGCACAAACGAGATTGCGAACAGTGGCTCGATCCCGCTTGAGCAGCCTGCTATAATGCTGATAGTGCCTGTGGGCGCGACCGTTGTCACAGTGGCGTTGCGTATGGGCTTTTTGAATATACTTCCCTTGAAATTGGGGAACGCTCCCCGCACTTCCGCCAGCCTCTCGGATGCTGCATGGGATTTTTCCTCAAGGAAGCGCATTATCTCCTCCCCGGTCTTCAGGGCTTCTTCAGAATTATAAGGGATACCGAGCTGCACAAGCATATCCGCAAAGCCCATCACCCCGAGACCGATTTTCCTGTTCGCATGTGTGATTTCTTCTATCTCACGGAGGGGATATTTATTAACGTCTATTACATTATCGAGGAACCTGACAGCCGGTGGTATTGTTCTCTCAAGCTTTTCCCAGTCGATCGAGCCGTCCTTTACCATCCGTGCAAGGTTTATCGAGCCGAGATTGCAGGACTCATAGGGTAATAACGGCAGCTCACCGCATGGATTCGTACTCTCCATCATTCCTATATGCGGCGTGGGATTATGCCTGTTAATCTCATCGATGAACACAATACCCGGATCCCCGGTTCTCCATGCCATTGTTATTATAAGGTTCCATATATCCCGCGCCCGCACTTTTCTCACCGCTTCCCTGTTGCGCGGGTTTATCAGCTCGTACTCCCCATTCTCCTGCGCAGCTTCCATGAACTTATCGTCCACAGCAACAGAAATGTTGAAGTTCTTAAGGAAACCTTCCTTTGTTTTCGAGGTTATGAATTCAATAATGTCGGGGTGGTCTGCCCTGAGTATCCCCATATTGGCGCCGCGTCGCTTGCCGCCCTGTTTTATGATATCAGTGGTAGTATCGAACACACGCATGAAGGAGACCGGGCCTGAAGCCACGCCTTTTGTGGACCGCACAATGTCGCCTTTCGGCCGCAGGTGCGTGAACGAGAAACCCGTGCCTCCTCCGGATTGCTGGATGAGCGCCATGTTTTTCACTGCATCGAAAATACTCACAAGCGAGTCCTCAACAGGAATGACAAAACATGCAGAAAGCTGTCCGAGGTCTGTTCCTGCGTTCATAAGCGTAGGGGTATTAGGAAGGAACTCAAGCCTGACGAGCATGTTAAAGAACTCTTCCTCGGATTCAGGGTCAAGGGCTATGGCTTTGGCAATACGCCGGAAAAGTTCAAGAGGCGTCTCTATTACATTCCCGTTTTCGTCTTTTAACAGGTAGCGCCGCTCAAGGACGTGTACTGCATTAACGCTCAACTTTAACTCGTCGCTGACGCCGAAGAATTGTTTTGCCCGCCTTATCTGGGCGCGTTTCTCCCTGTAGAGAATGTATGCCTTGGCTACTGCCGCATAGCCGTTTTTGATCAAAACTTCTTCTACGATATTCTGTACGTCCTCAACGCCGGGTATTCCGGGGATTCTTTCCTCTACGATTTTTACTACCCGGTTCGCAATATCCTCGGCTGTCTTCCCATTTTTAGTTTTCGTGGCAAGGAATGCTTTAAAGACCGCGTTGGCTATCTTGGACTTATCAAATTCTACTATTCTCCCATCTCTTTTACGGATTTTCTCTACCATGTTCCCCTTAAAATATTAGAGTTCATCGCCAATAAGGTTTTCGCAGTTGGGTATACGCATTATGCGCCACAATAAGCCCGTGGGCTATTGCAACCACGGTAAATTGCACCTCAGATGCTACATCGCCAACCGCATAAATCCCATCGATGCTGGTCCTCTGGGATTTGTCCGTCTTGATATATCCGTTCTCAGTAAGCTCTATTCCGAGTTTTTTGAAAATCTCCGTGTTCGGGGTAAGTCCTACAGCCAGTACGACAGCATCCACAGCCATCTGGAACTCCTCGTCCTCTTTTAGGTTCCGCATGACAGCTTTCTCTACCCGGTCTGTCCCTGCTATTTCCAGGAGCTCGGTATTGTACAGGATTTTAACCTTGTCCAGAGTTTTTAAGTGCTCAAGCTTATGCGGAACAGCCCTCAATTCATCATGCCTGTGGGCTATAGTGATTATGTCCGCCGCTTCAGCCAGGCTCAGCGCCGCATCCACGGCAGAGTTCCCGCCTCCAACGATGAGAACGCGTTTTCCTGCGAATTTCTGCGGGTTCGTAACAAAATAGTATACTCCTTTATCGTTCTTGCTGAATTTCTCTTCACCCTTAACTCCTGCCTGAGAAGGAGTGGTGCCCGTCGCAAGCACGATAATTCTGCCCCTGTACTCTCCACTGTCTGTAATGACCTTTCTATCCTGGGTTATTTCGCTCACCCGTTCCTTCCTCAGGTCTACTTTCAGTCTCTTCGCATCATTCAGCCAGGTATCAATAAGGTCCTGGCACGTTGTTTTTTCGCACAGCCCCGGGAAGTTCTCTATCATCTTTGTCGGGCACAGCCACGACAGCACCCCGCCCCAGTTTGAGGCTTCAAAGATCGCAGTCTTAAGCCCCCGGTATCCGCATAGAATACTTGTTGACAGCCCGCCCGGTCCGCCTCCCACGATGATCACATCAAAATCATATTTCTCTGCCTCTACTTTGGCTTTCTCCTCTTTTTTTGCCATGTAATCCTGTATTGCAGCATGGAGAGCGTCGGCAGCAAGGTTTGAGCAGTGCATCTTGATTGGGGGCAGGCCCCCGAGTTCATCAGCCACATCCCCGCGGGTGATTTTAAGCGCCTCCTCAAGCGTTTTTCCTATAGCCATCTCCGTTATCATGCTGCTTGTAGCAATGGCAGAGCCGCAGCCGAAGGTCTTGAACTTTACATCTTTGAGTATATTGTTCTCGACTTTTATCTGGATCTCCATCAAATCCCCGCAGACCGGGTTCCCTACCCGTCCTATACCGTCCGCATCCTTGATTTCCCCGACATTTCGCGGGTTCCTGAAATGTTCCATTACTTTTTCCGAGTATTCGAATTGTTCATCCATGTTTTCACCTATAAGTTGCACTCATTTTTTCGGGTATAGCGGCGATAATGCCCTTAATCTTGTCACGACTTTCGGTACAGCTTCAATGACCTGTTCCACATCTTCTTCGTTGTTGTTTCTTCCGAGCGTGAGCAGGAGAGACCCGTGCGCCTCCTCATGCCTCAACCCCATCGCTATCAGAACGTGCGATGGCTCAAGAGTCTTTGAGGAGCAGGCTGAGCCCGTGCTTGCTGTTA
Organism: uncultured archaeon; assembly: GCA_902386135.1. GTDB lineage: Archaea > Halobacteriota > Methanosarcinia > Methanosarcinales > Methanoperedenaceae > Methanoperedens. The sequence continues at coordinate 100,662 of CABMIB010000083.1, read as the reverse complement.
TTCCCATGTCGTTGAGCTGAAGTATGATGCTTTCGCCCTCGATGAAGCTGAAACGGAAACTTGCTACATTGGGAAGTCTCTTTGTCCTGTGGCCTGTAAGATATGTGTACTCCAGTTTCAGGATATTCTCTATTAACCTGTCCCGCATCCTGATAAGCCGCACGCCGTCATCGATCATCTCTTTCTGGGCCAGCTCTGCCGCTTTTCCCATCCCGACTATGCCGGGGATATTCTCGGAGCCGCTTCTCAGGCCGAACTCCTGTCCTCCTCCAAGCATGAACGGCATTATTCGTATGCCCTGTTTTATATACAGCGCGCCGACGCCTTTTGGACCGTACATATCATTGGAAGAGAGCGTCAGAAGGTCGATGTGCTCATCCTCTACGTTAACCGGCACTTTCCCGACAGCAGCAGTCCCGTCCACATGGAACAGTATCTTCTTATCGGATGCTATCCCGCCGAGCTCTTTTATCGGCTGGACGGTCCCGACTTCCCCGTTCGCGTACATTATTGAGATAAGTATGGTTTTGTCAGTTATCGCGTTCTTTATCTTCTCTGCATCCACAAGCCCGTCTTTATCAACAGGTACATATGTCACCTCAAACCCGCTCCTTTGCATGTCTTTCAGGGTATTCATCACAGACATATGCTCTATCGAACTTGTGATTATATGATTTCCTTTATCCTTATACCGCATTACAGCGCCGCGCAGTGCCAGGTTGTTCGATTCTGTTGCGCATGATGTGAATATGACGCTTTTCGGATTCGGGGCGCCTATCAGGTTCGCCACTTTCGCACGGGCGGCCTCAAGCTCCCTTTTGGCTTTTCTTCCTGCCGAATGAAGCGAAGAAGGGTTACCGATATCCTTATCAAAATACGGCAGCATGGCTTCAAGCACCCGCGCATCAACTGGCGATGCAGAGCCGTAATCCATATAGACCGGTCTCATTTTTTCACCTGGACCTCTTTAGTCTTTATATCCGCCTGTCCCTTCCTTCAGGTCCCTCACACTCAGGTGTATAGCATGTTGCATCTACAAAACTGCAGGCTTCTTTGCATGAAGGGCATCGTTCGGGAGGAGAAGGGCCGCCTTCGAACTGATAGCCGCACATGGAGCATTTCCACTGTATTTTCATAGAGTCCTCCTAAAACCACATGGTTCCATCCGCATCAAGCACCAGATCATTCAAAGTAGCCGCTCCCACTATTTCGGCAGCAGGCGTAAAATCTCCCTTTGCAAGACTTATGAGCTGGCAGCTCTGTTCACAGACCATAAGTTTTACTCCCGCTTTAACCGCCTGGTCCATTACTTCCTTAAGAGACGGGAAATTTCCCATCTTGATCTTTTCAGCATTCCCTTTTTTCACTACCGTTATACCCATCCCGAGGAAGTATATTATTGCATCGATGCCCATGGCTTTTGCGGTCTGGGCAAGTACGAATGGCGAGTATAGCCGCTCCGGTGTATCGATTCCGCTTGTCTGGACATAGAGTAAAGTTGGCATATAACCTCCAATGGTTTATTGGGATTAATAGTAGATACGTTTTTCCGATACACTTTGAAGATCGGGTAACTGGTATCTAATTTTCGCGATTTCTGATGCTTTAAAATTGATTTTAAGCCTCTTGTATCTGGTTTTTCAAAACTGAAATACCGGTGTCGCCGGGGCAGTTTTTACAAATCAATATGCAGACTTATGTTTTTGAGAAAAGTATATATAGTATAGTGATAAATTTACAGCTAAGACAACAAATCGTTGTCGGGGTATGAATATATGGCGAAAACAAGAAATTTTGTATTACGGGAAAAAAATGGAAAAGAGACTGGTGTATTTACCGGTAACCAGCCGCGGCAGGCAGCATTGAAGGCAGCCAACCGCAGCAGGGGAACAAAATCCAAACCCGTTGAGATTAGATTGAGAGAAAGAGGATCAAAGAAGGTACACATCTATAAAGGATGGAAAGAAGTCGTTTCGGCACCGAAGAATAAACCAAAATGGATGCCTGCAATGATCAACAAGCCAAACGTAAAGAAGGCAGGCATAGAAAAACTTAAAAAGATTTAATTTTAACTTTTTTATTTTTATTTTTTAAAGCAAGCTTTATATGCACATGCCTCATTCTATAATGAGGTGAGTCAATGAAAGTTTCTCCGTTACTGGTCGGCTATATTCTCTGGGCGTGTATTGCAGTTACAGGTCTTACTTTAACGATACTTCTCATACCTGCGTTTGTTGGGACTCTTGGTTAATCGAGCCCATCCATATAAAAACGATAACAAGCGCCATGATCACTACAAACAGCCCCAGCAGTCCGGCCTCAGGACCCAAATTTCCGCCTGTCACGAGCTGGTAACCTGAAGTTATTTTAAATATTCCGCCAAAGCCTTCTCTCATCGAATAAACATGATACTGGAAGAAGTTCCAGGCGAAATGGAACCCTATTGACATCCTGAGCCCGTCGTAAAGATAACAGAACGCAAGCAGCATCTCCGCGAATGTCAGGGTTAAAACCATGATTATAATGCTGACACCGCTGGTTTTCAGCACCAGTATCGATGGTATATGGAGAAGTGAGAAAAAGAACGAAGAAATAATTACAGCCTTCCACAAACCAAATCTTTTCTGCATATCCGGAAGTATATATCCCCTGAAAGGCAGCTCCTCCCCGAACGCTACAATTCCCTGCAGGATAATACCTGCTATAAGGATACCTTGGAAATCCGGGATCAGATCTTCGATGCGGAGAAATCCTGACGCCAGTTCTATCAAAAATATCATCGTTATCAGGATAAAACCCAGTATAGCGCCCTTAAAGAAGCGATGTCCCCAGACAAATGATTCCCCGTCGTACCGTTTATAAATAACGGGTAACAGGATGAGCGCAAAGTAAGCGAACAATGGTATGTACAACGGTAACGAGGACAATCCTGATTCCTGTTCAGTGATATTCTGGCTCCCTGTGGAATTCATGCCTGTGGACACTTCAGGAGGCAGCCAGAGAACGGATATGCTTGAAACAAGGATAACAAGAACTATCAAAAAATAGAAAACAGCCCTGCGCCTTTTTTTTAGAATTTCGATCATATCTATCATCCTTGATACGGGCTCGCTGGGATTTGAACCCAGGTCATAGGCTCCGGAGGCCCATGTACTATCCGGACTATACTACGAGCCCGCCTTCGTTTTTAGGGATAACGAATTCAAATCCCAGCAGAAAAAGTACCATACCAGAGAATTTAAAGAGTTTCTTGAATTGAATAAAAACCTCAGTAATTCTACGGTACAAAGTCATCTTCTTCACGCTCAGATTTTCTATAACAGCGGTCTAAATGTTAAAGATTTCCTTTTAAAGATCAAAAAAACAAAATCTTCAGCGACATACAAGAATTATCTGGCAACCCTTAAGATCCTGTTCAGGGATTATTTAAAGCAACCAGAGCTGATTCAGGATTATAAATTCCCAAAGAAGCAATTTATACCCAGAATCCTGCCCTCAAAACCACAACTCAGGACTTTTTTCAACGCCTTGCCTGAGAGGTATAAGGTCATATTCCTTGCCTTAGCCTCCAGTGGGCTTAGGGTATCTGAATTGCTTAGTGCCAGGATTGATGCGACAAGTAGGATGATGATACCCCAGTCTCACGATGGTTCTACCAAACATAGTTGGGTTTCTTTTTATAATAAAGAAACCGAGGATTTATTGAGACAGTACAAAGAGAATCCTTTCAATATAAAAGCATGCGTGGTAGCGCATACATTTAATAAAGTCTCAAAAAAGACTGGAATCAATATAATCCCTAAAACATTACGCTCTATCTTTGCAAGAGAAATGAGTAAGGCAGGAGTGGCTGACCGCTATATAGACGCCTTTTGCGGCAGAACACCTCAAAGTGTTCTTGCAAGGCATTACAGTGATTTTTCTCCAGAGGTCTTGAAAGAAATTTACGATAAAGCAGGACTAAAGATACTTAATGATTGATTGTTTGGTGTGGAGAGATGTTTAATAATTCCTATACAGCCCTATCATCCGCTAAATGTATCAAGCTATTACAAGAAATTAAAAAATAGAAATTAATCCTGACAAGGACTATTTTATTTTCTTTTAATTAAAAATACTACCATCAGAGCTGCAATTGCTGAGAGTGCCTTGAAAGATGGTGTTTTTGGTATTGCAGTTGTTGGTACTGCTGTCAGTTCCGCTGTTGTGGAGGAAGGTTGCCTGGGTCTAAATTTAGTTAGATCTACTACGAACCCGTTATCGGTGCCACCTTTACCATAGTGACACCTAAAGCAAAAACCGTTATTAACTGTGATATCAGAGAAATTTACCGGCTTCGTATCCAAATTGCCGTGGCAGATACTGCACTTACTATCATTTCCGCCATAGTCAAAGCCGTGGCTGCCTTCGCCATACATCCATTTTGAGAACGATGGATTGATCGAGGTCGAAGTGCTCGGATGAATGGGTGCGGTTGGTGTATAATCAGTTATCTCCTGGTTTTTTCCAAAATGCGGTGTGCCGAGCGTGATAACTTGGAATCTCTGGGGATTGGTTTTCAGGGATAATACGGTATAAGCATCACCACCAAACCGGCCAAGCACCTCTGGCGAGTAGTTGCCATCAGGGTAATTGACCAATGGATGGTTGTAACCCTGTCTTGTAGTAAAAGTCTCGATTTGATAGGTCGGATCCGAAAGGTTGCCAATAACAAATACCCGCAGCTTCTCTCCCATGAATTGGTAGACATCCTTTGTCGGGTCGTCAATGCGTGTAGGAATGAGATCGTCTGAGAGATTATTTATCATAATGTAGCGAGTACCTGCATCTTCATTACTCAGATTAAATTTTGCTGTGCCGTTAGTAATGGTCGCAGCCTTATAGTTATACAATGGCTATACGCAGGACATATTATCATTATACCATCATATCTGGACAGTAAAGCCTGTGCGATGGACGTTGCCCTAATATCTCCTTTACCATCAAGGCTGGGCTCCAGAGTGAGAGTCAATGTTCCAGCAGCAGCAAGACCCGTACCTAATATAAACCATATCACCAATCCTACTACTATAAATTTATTCACCAAATTTCTTTTGTATTTTTCCATATTTCCTCTCGAGGAACTTATTTCAGCTACGCCCTTGATTCGTAAAAGATTTCTTAAACTACGAATGGACTGCGCCTATTTAGTAGACTGCCAGAGTTGTATATTTAAGCCTGACTGAACATGCGGATTATCTCAATATCAAGCCAGCATGCGTATCAAATTTTCAGACAGGCTCTAAGAACTAAGCATCGATTTGTACCTCCCTATCCCCATGTCGGTTCAGGATCAGCATAGTTGCGAATAAGTACCCAATCTGATGATATATGAGCGTTCCACGTTTCAAAGTAAACACCTTGATTGTCGGTAGGTATGCAACTACCAGTTACCGGGCTTCCAGATTTTTCTAGGTCATTCTCAAAATATCTTGCCTTGGTACTTGTCCATCTTACTTCAAATATACTATATGCATTATAAGTCCAGCTTGAGGAACTTCTGCATGCATTATTCGCTCTAAGCCTCTGAGGACTACTATCAAGCTCCGTATCAAAATACATATAATGAGTACTATTATAATTGTCAGCACCGAAACCATTTCTAATACTACCTGGTTGTGCAAATTGTACTTTTCCTCTAAAAGCATGGGGCGGAGCTAAAAAAGTTTGTCCCGTCATTCCACTCCATGAACCATATGGAGCCGTTATCGTAACTATACTATTACTGACTGTAACGCTCCCAACACCCCCAAAAGTTGACCATTTACTTGTATTTATACTATTACCAAGGAAATCGTCAAAAAATTCAAATGTATTAGTTCCACTACTTATAGTCGTTGCAGCAGCATTATTGTAATATAGATATATCGTTGCAGTATTGGGGCTTGCCGGTATTGAATCAACCTTAACCCATACCACGGCACTTACCCCTGGCGTGTAAGACTCTATCCAGTAGTTCAGTAATGTAGTTCCATCTGATTTTGTGAACCTTATATCCCTGAAATCACTACTGGCATTGCCTCCAAGATAGACATTGCCCGGCGTATCTGTCCCGGTGCTGTTATAGAGCGTGAGTTTCATCTGGTAGTTTGTCTGGGCGCCTGCGGTTGTGCCTTTAATTGTTATTATCTTTGAGTAGTTCCAGTTCTCAAGTGGTCCGAGCGTATTAAGGATTACTTCAGAAGATGACACTGTATTAACACTCAGTCCACATCCTGATTGGATCTGATTGGGTATCCATGATGGTGTTACATTATCTACAACTATATTATAAAAGTCTGTTGAACCTGGGAACTGGCTACATGTGTCTACATTATATACTTCTAACACGGCGCCATAAATATTTGGGTATACATAACTCAAAGATTCTGAGATACTTGAATCGCCGCCTGATGTCATATCGTATGCATCCACATCCCAATTCCCTGAACCGTTAGGGTATTGCTGTATAACTCCAAATACTGTATCGCCTTCATTGGCATTAACTGTAATACCAGAATCATTTATCTGGCTACCTATAACATAATATGACTGCAATTCCCAATAGTTGTGGCCGCTCTGTCCCCACTGCAATACGGGTTGAAGAATGTCAGTTTGACTTTCGGGCTCCAGACCTGGAAATAAAAATATAATCTGCCCCGTCGGGCCGGTTGGAGACGATGGAACTTTCCAATATGCTGAAAAAAAGTTATTCCCACCATTTTCATAGTAATTTGCAGATTCTGTCCAATTATTATATGTAGGTACTATCGACGATGTAGCAGATGTTTTAATGTATTTGGTGACTTTGTAGGAGCATTCACCTGCCGCATTACATGCCATGCTCAGTACATCGTTTCGCGATAGGTTGAGTGTCTGTCGTAAATGCCACTCAGCTTCGTGTATAGCATTTATGCGTGCCATGCCTTGAGTACTTGCGTTTGATAACGTGATGTTCCCGCTTTTGATGATGGATGCATTTAGATCTGATATATTCACTATAACGCCGTTTGGGAGTATTTCTTGTCCAGGCAGCAAATGCACAGGATTTATGGGACGATCAAGTGTTTTGTTCTGCGTTACAGCAGTGTTAATTTTAAGCTCGGATTTGGTTTGCTCTGATACTGCGATACTACCGCCGATAAAAAAAAGGAACAATACGGCACAGTATAAAACAATTTTTAAGGATTTATATATTTTCATTTTACCTTACCACCTTTTTTGCTTTTACCAAGCAAACTCTGTAAGAGAACAGGAAGTATATATTCCATGCTATATATAATATTTCAACGTGTTTAAAAAATTACAATATCATTAAAATTTTCTCTAAACTTAGGCTGTGAATTAAGCCTGATAAAAGGTGTTGTCAAAAATTATCGAGTTTGAAAGAACTCATTTAAGATACTTATATATTTATAGAAAAACATTTCTATTTGAAAATGAATCATGAATTTATACAAAAAAATTTAAATTGTACAAGGAGTTTCATGAAAATTATCAAAGATATGGAGATTAAGGTGAAAAAGATATACTTTACAACATCTGCTGCTATCGTTTTATTCATAATCATTGCCGGATGCATAAGCACGCAGCCACATACTACACCAGTTCAGACTGCATCGCAACCAACGCCAACATCAGCCACTTCTTCGCCTCCCCCGCAAGAAAAACTTCCCAATAAGACCCTTCGTCCGATAAGTGTTGTTACTTCGGTACAAGTGAGTTCGCCGTGTTCTGGAAACGTGTGTAGTCCTGGCGGACCAGCGTCCAGAATAACGGTGAACGCTACAAGCTCTACCGATGTGCCTGTTACACAACTCTCTGCGATGGTCTTCTTTCCTCACCCCTATGCTCCGACCTCCCCTGTCATCTCCAGAAACTTCACCTTCCCCGACATAAATCAATCGAACCCGCTAATGCCGGGTCGAACTGCATCGGAAACATTAGATGCAGTACTCGGCCCGGTACAACTCTTGATTACTAATGGTACTGCTACCGTGCTCATAGAGGGTACACTTCAGAACGGGCAATCGTTCAGTTACTGGACAAATGATACTACATCATAGGATTGCTCTAGGTAAAGTTAAAATCACATAGTTCCTGAAATTCGCCTGCCCTCGTTTCTATGACAACCCTCTCCAGTTCGTCAATATTAAAATCTATAAAAAAATTGAAGCCTCTAAGGTTATGGAGACCTACTTTCTTACTAAAGGATTATTTTTATTTTTCCCTCAGTAAAATTACTTGTCCATCTACTGTGAAGCATACATTGGATTACATATGCCGAGCATACGGCGCGAGAATGGAGAATAGCCAAGAATAGAGAATAGTGAGAATAAGAGAATAGCCTGAAGAAAGACGGTTTTATTTCAAAAACCCTTGGCTCCGGAGGCCCATGTACTATCCGGACTATACTACGAGCCCGCCAAATATATTATCCCGGACACGATCGCTCCTGAAATGGTAGCAAAAAGATTGACACCGTTATTTGAAAGGTAGCCTTTCTGCTGGAGCGTCGCACCAAGCACACTATCGATGTTTGTGCCAATAAATCCTCCTGCTATCGCAGCGATCACAATAATGTACGTATTGTGGATGCCCGGTATTAATACAACTGCAAGGAGCGATATCACCGAGGCTCCGAAAAATGCTGCGCCCTCACCAAGTCTTGATACCGCACCATCAGTGCCGGGTCTCACTTTTTTGAACGTGGTGATCATCCTTGGCTCTCCCTTGTATGTCTGCCCTATCTCGCTTGCAAGCGTATCGCCGCAGGCTGTTGCTATCGAGCCAAGGTAAGCAGAAAGTAAAAGCATATTGTGGGAAGGGAAAAATATCTTGTAAGCTACGGCAAGTGACAGGGCTGCCAGAGAATTGCTAAAAACATTCTTATATCCGCGGGCTCCGCCTTTTTCCTCGGCTATCCCGTGAGACTGTTTGTATTTGTATTTGTAACGGGTAAACAGGCTTCCCAGGAAGAAGAAGGAAAGAAGAATGAAGAACCAGGATATGTTGCTTGATATAATAATCACGACCCCGAACAGCGTTGCGCTCAGCATGGCAGAGATATCGGCTATACGCACCCTGTAAGCAAGGTATCCGAGAATGAATGCAAAAATAAGGATGGTGATAAGATACCCGGCATCTATGTTATAGCTTGACCTGAACGCATAGAACAGCCACATCGTCATTGCAGAGCCCAGGGGAATGATAATGTTATCCTCGGTCACGGTCACCGATTCAAGGAGCGCACCAGTGATAGCCCCGAGCATGGCAAGGAAAAAAAGCATGCCGTAAGGAACAGGATAATACACGGCCCGGGACCATTCCAGTATCCACACCTCTGCAAGGAACGCAAAGATACCACCTGAAATAAGGAAAACAATGCTTGATTTTGCTGAATATATCTTCATATTGTTTTCTTTTTTATTGTTTTTCGCTTTATCGTGTATATTTATAATATCGGAGATCCCATCCCCAAAAGTTGTGATAACAAAAGCCCCGCCTATTATGAACAACGGGAGTTTAGCCTGTCCTACCAGCAGGCTTACAAGCAAGAGAAGTGCCGTAATAAAGAAGAGCTGGACAAGACCAGTAAGTTTCCCTTCCTTGATGTCGGGCTCCCGTGCAAGTATTGCGAAAACCGGCGAGCCGGGAGGGAGCCTTGAGAAAATGAGCGCCCCTGCAATAAACGCTAACAAGAGATAAAACGTATCGAAAAAGGGAAAGAGGAGCACCAGCAACCCGATAGAAATATAGATACCCTGCTTTTTGTACTCCTGTATGTGCGTCATCTTATTCAGAATCAATGCTCATAAGCAAATACTTTATCCTTGCTTTCCAATAGAAGGTCATGGTACTTATTTCAAGGCTGTACGAATGGAAGCTTAAGGCTGAAATAAAGAAGCAGGAAGTACCGAAAAACATCGTCCTTGCGCTTGCAGAAAGCGATTTACTGGCTGATGCCGGGTTTAATGAACTTCGGGCTTTTGTTTCCTGGTGCAAAGAGACCGGGATCGATACAGTGACGATATACATCAGCATAATCGAGGTCAATGTCGAACTCAGCAAAAAGATATGTGCAAAGCTGACCTCGGAAATACCGTCAGTGCTCTACGATATAACCCGCAATATCAATGTGATCACGCGGTGGGACAGGGAAATAAAAAGATATGAGGACGGGGGAATGAGGCTTGATATCTCACTCGGGTACAGCGGAAAATACGAGCTGACGCATGCTATCAAAGAGATAATGAAGAAAGTAGGGGACGATGAGCTTCATCCTGAGGACATTAACGAAGAAGTGATAGAATCCCATTTGTTATTCAGGTGCGAGCCAGACCTTGTACTCAGAGCGGGCGGCAAGAGATTGACGGATTTTCTTATCTGGCAGGCGGTCTATTCTGAGCTTTATTTTACGGATGTGAACTGGCTTGATTTCCGGAAGGTGGATTTTTTAAGGGCTATCAGGGATTTCCAGAAACGGAAGAGGAGATTCGGGAAGTAACTGAGCCTTTGGGATCGTTTCCCGCATGGCACAGAACCTGTCGGGAATAAAAGGATGAAATGTATATAGGCATGCAAAAAAGATTATAGTTTGAACTGGAGAGTTCAGGTGGTTCATGTGATTGCCAGCCAGAAAGTCAGAGAGGGAAAGCTTGTAAAGGTAGAGGTGGAATGCGACGGGTTCATAAAAAAGATCAAGATAACCGGCGATTTTTTCCTGCATCCTGAAGATGTTCTTGAGACGATAGAGAAAAGTATCCTCGGTCTGGGAAAAGATGCAGGTACTGAAGAGATCGCCTCCAGAATCCATGAAATAGCTGAGGCTAACGATGTCCAGATGATAGGGATCAGCCCTGAATCGCTTGCTCTGGTTATCAGGGAGGCGCTGAAATGAAATGGAGAGTCGTGAAGCCTGAGACTTATCATGCCTATATGAACATGGCGATCGATGAGGCTGTCAGCGAAGGCGTAAGGAACGGAACATCGCCGCCCACGATCAGGTTCTACAACTGGAAGCCGGGCGCGGTTTCGATAGGCTATTTCCAGGGCATCAGGGACGAGGTGAACCTCGATGTATGCAGGGAACTTGGCGTTGATTGCATCAGGCGGTGGACGGGCGGAGGGGCAGTGTACCACGATTATGAAGGCGAGGTGACCTACAGCGTGATTGCGCCGGCCAGGGTTTTCCCTAAGAATATCATAGAATCGTACAGGCTGATCTGCGGATGGCTCGTCAAAGCTCTTGGAACGCTCGGTATTGAAGCAGAGTTCCGACCGATAAACGATATACTTGTGGGCAATAAGAAAATCTCAGGCAGCGCACAGACGCGGCGCGGGGGGATATTGCTGCAGCATGGGACGCTGCTTTACGACCTTGACCTCGCGACAATGTTCAGCGTACTGAACGTGAGCAGGCAGAAGATCTCTGATAAAATGATAAAGAACGCCGAGGAAAGAGTTACGTGCATCCTGAAGCACAGGAATGTGGATAAGAGGGATGTTTATGATGCTCTTATCGGGGCTTTTACTGAGGGCAGGGAGTACGAGTTCGGTGTGTGGAGCGAGAGTGAACTTACAAGGGCGAGGGAACTTGCCGAAAAGAAGTATGGAAGTAACGAGTGGATGTACCTGAGGTAATCTGTAGTTGCATCCTTTTCTTTGTGAATTCAAGTCCCCGGACATTAACATTAAACTTAATGTCCTGTAATCTTTTGTGGCTCATACTTAAATGGATTTAATTTAAATCACCGCAAAGGACGCAAAGAGCGCAAAGTGTAGCTGCAATAATCTTTGCGCTCTTTGCGGTGAGATGCACAAACTGCCCCAACAAGTCAATGGACACTAACATTAGACGTGCTGGCGATAACGTTTAGCTTATCTAACACGAAATGAATACTGGAAGTATAATGGAACAGCAAATTTTCGCCCGGGCATTCGCCCCGGCGCATATCTCAGGTATTTTCGTGATCGACATAAAGGAAGAACCCCGACTCTCAGGTTCGATGGGGTGCGGCATATGTCTTGAGGACGGCGCTGTCACGAGAGTACGTGCTGCGGAAGAAACCACGATAAAAATAAACGATGCAGTCACCGAAGCCCCCACAACCCTCTTTGCCATAAGGCTTCTCACTTCGCGGCCCGTACTTGTGGAGACCGAACTTGATATACCCGTCGGCGCGGGATTCGGGGCAAGCGGCGCCGGGGCGCTGAGCACTGTGCTTGCATTAAATGATGAGCTTTCCCTGAACCTTACCTTTAATGAACTGGCGCTGGCTGCGCATACGGCAGAGGTCACTAACAGGACGGGGCTCGGGGATGTTGCAGGGCAGACATGCGGGGGCATCGATATCAGGACAAAAGCAGGAATTCCGCCTATCGGGATAATCGACAGGATACCATGCAGGAATATGCCGGTTTCCTGGGTAAGCTTCGGGGGATTATCCACAAAATCAGTCCTGACCGACGACCTGAAAAAAAGAAGCATCAACAAAGCCGGGAAATCCAGGCTTAAAGAACTCCTCAAAAAACCCACACTCACTAATTTTTTCCGCCAATCCTGCGCATTTGCAAAGGAGATAGAGCTTATGAGCCCGAAAGTAAAGGATGCCATAGAGGCTGTGGAAGCAATGGGCGGGATTGCAAGCCAGACGATGCTGGGAGATACGGTATTTGCTATAAATGATAACGGGGCGCTCCTGGAATTCGGGGATGCCCGTGAGAGCAATATAAGCAGCGCCGGAGCACACCTGTTATGATCCCGAAGAGCCATCCCAGATATGAGTCCCTGATGACACGCGAGAAAATAGTTGGAGGCGTAGAGAAGGGGATAACAAGCATACACGGGCTGATAGCCCAGGGGCGCGGCGAGGCATTCGATTACCTGCTCGGGGAAAAAACCTCAAAGAGTGCCTTGCAGGCTGAGAAGACGGCTGCCGCAGTATTACTTCATGCAAAAAAGCCTGTCATCTCTGTCAACGGGAATGCTGCGGCGCTTGTCTCTGAAGAGCTCATCAGGTTAAGCGATGCTGTTAATGCTCCTCTTGAGGTCAATCTATTCCACAGGACGCAGGAGAGGGTGGACAAAATAATCGAGCACCTGCGCTCTCTTGGTGCAAAGAGGATGTACACAAAAAGCGACGGGCTGATACCCGGTTTAGAGCATGAGAGGGCGAAGGTGGATATCAACGGCATCTTCAGCGCGGATGTTGTACTTGTCCCGCTTGAGGACGGCGATCGTTGCAAAGCACTTGTGGATATGGGGAAAATAGTGATCGCAATAGACCTTAACCCGCTTTCAAGGACTGCACAGTGTGCCCATGTGACAATCGTGGACAATATTACGCGCGCGGTTTCGAATATTTCAAGAGCCGCAGAGGAGCTTAAAAGCTTAAATGACGATGAGCTTCAAAGGCTGGTTAATGAGTTTGATAATAAGAAAAACTTAAACGGATCAATACAGGAAATCATCGATCACCTTTCCATTCTTTTATGATTTCAGCGCAGGGTACAACAATGCATAATCTTGACAGTACCTTTAAACTTGCCTCATGCATTTCCTTATCCATGGATGATACGCAGTCTTTTACAACAACAGGATAAAAGCCCCTGTTCGAAGCATCCCTTGCGCTTGAAGAAACACCCAATTCCGTAGCTATGCCGGTGAAAACAATAGTATCTATACCCTTGTTCCTGAGCATATACTCAACATGCGTACCTATGAATATGCTTGCAGTATGTTTTTTGATAACAACGTCCTTATCCGAAGGAGCAACATCTGAGGCAATATCGGCATCAGTGGTTCCGGGTCTCATAAATTGCGGCAGTCTGGCCGGATCATCAACGCCGTACCTTTTCATCATCATATAGACTGACCAGGATGAATTGTAATCCGGCGGTAGTGGCGTGATCTTTGTATAAATAATAGAAATTTCTTTTTCCCTTGCTGCTTGTATGATGTCTTTTAAATTTTTAAGGAGCCCTTCTTTATTGAAGATGTTGTTAACAAGGGCATTCTGGACATCCCATACAACAAGTGCCGTATGTTCCGGAGCAACTATTTCCTTCAAGGTTTCATATATCGTTTTATTATAAAATCTTTTCATGTATAGGTACCTCCCCTTTTCAAAATCTAAGATCAATTAAAATAACAATCTTCATGGCTTTAATAGTTTTTCACCCGACAAAAATGTCAGCCCGGGCATGATTTCATTTTTTTAGAACTGCTTTCAGGGGGAATTTCAGGCAATTCTTATATGGTCTTTCATCCAGTAACTAACTATGAACCTTTGGAAAGCATTGGCACTGGTCATGATCTGCCTGCTGGCTGTTGCAGTCGGGCTCAGGTTTGCCGATATAGAGGAGCATGGATTCACACTTAACGAGCAGCAGAAGACTTTCGCGATAAACGCAGCCCGGGATGGGTTGAAAGATGAAATACAGGGTAACAATTATAACGTTACTGTCCAGGAACGCGGCAGGATAATACCTACAGCGAACGGGGATAAAAAAGTCGTTCGTGTTGTTCTTACCCAGGGGAATACAACCTTAACTGCTCTTGTTGATATGGATACGGGCAGCGTGGTGGAAAAGAGCTGGGTGGAATCCAGCGGATGGATGACAGAGTACCGGGATCAAAAACCCAGGTTCTGGAGCCATCAACGTTTATTTGACAGGTGATACGATGGATACTAAAATGGAGCTGCAGGGCGTCTGGAAAATTTATCGCATGGGTGATTTTGACGTGCCTGCGCTCGGCGGAGTGGACCTGACCATCAAAGCAAGTGAGTTCGTGGCAATAACAGGGCCCAGCGGATGCGGCAAGTCAACAATGCTGAATATGATAGGCTGCCTGGACAAGCCCACAAGAGGAAAGGTCCTGCTTGAAGGCAGGGATATATCGGAGTTTGGCGCCAATGAGCTTGCACGTATCAGAGGTAAAAAGATCGGGTTCATATTCCAGACCTTTAATCTCTATCCTACGCTCACAGCACTTGAGAATATCCAGCTCCCGATGAGGATCCATGAATTCCCCGAGAGAGATATCGAGGAGGCTTCAAAAAAACTGCTGGATACTGTCGGGTTAGCCGAACGCGGGGCTCATTTTCCTGCCCAGTTATCTGGCGGACAGCAGCAGAGGGTGGCAGTAGCAAGGGCGCTATCCACAGGCCCTTCTATTCTCCTGGCCGATGAGCCTACGGGGAACCTTGATACAAAAGCGGGAGGCGAAGTAATGGAGGTCTTTAAACGCCTGAACAGCGAAGGATTGACTATAGTTATGATAACGCATGACATGAGAATTGCAGAATATGCAGGAAGAGTTGTGAAAATGCTGGATGGAAAAATAGTAGGTAAAACATGAAACAGTTAAATATAATTTATGTGATTTTTGCAGTCGTATCTGCGCTGCTGCTTGCACAGTCTGCATCTGCAGCCTCGAATAGTCTTGTGACCGAAAACGCACCTGTTTATCCGGGGGCTACGACCTACGTCTATGTGCCGATACAGAATATGGGATTTGGCGCGTTCATGGAGGATGTATCGGTCAGGCTTGAGCCTAAAGATACTGCTTCGGCAAATGCCGTGACTTTACTTAATAGCGTATATTCCCTGGGAACTATAAATAACTGGGGCGACCAGAGAACGGCAAAGTTCAGGATCAATGTAAATCCTGATGCCGTAGAAGGAGATTATTATTTCAATGTTTATATCACATATAAGGGCCAACAAACAAGCGGCTCTACTCAGGCGACCCCGGTAACTACCGAGCTCAAAGACCAGATTTTAACGATTAAAGGCAAGCCCTTAATAGTGCTGCTTAATTCAACGCTTGGCACCGTAGCACCGATGAGCATTAACAAGGTGACGCTGCAGTTTAAAAATACAGGTACAGGTACTGTACAGAACGCTGTAGCTGAAATAAACCTCGCAACAAATTCGAACCCGGCGTTCTCTATCCTTGGCGGAGGAACGCAGTTCTCCCTCGGTAACCTGAAGGCAGGCAATGAGGCCGATATCACATTTGACCTGGCGGTAGATATTGCAGCGCATCCCGGCGTATATAACCTGCCCGTAAAAATCACAGGGGAGAATAATTACTCATCCAATAACTATGTCGGACTGGTTGTCGCCGGGACTACTGATTTTGAGATAAGTTACCAGGAGACCATGGGCTCATTCTCGCTTAACGTTGCAAACGTGGGAGTAAACTCCGCCGGTGCGGTGACGGTCAGCGTGCCGCGCCAGAAGGATTTCATTTTAACAGGAAGCAGTTCTTCTGTGCTTGGGAATTTGAACCCGGGTGATTATACCTCTGCAATATTCCAGCTATCAAAAGTCCCGGGAGGCAGCAACAATCTTGATGTAGACATTCAATACACAGATACCAGTGGACAAAGGCACACGGTTACAAAGTCTCTTGCCGTGGAATTATCCTCAGCAACCCAAACAGGGGCCGGGCGCAGAGCGTCAGGAAGCACACAATATATACCCTGGGTACTGGCGATTATTATCGTAGTGGCAGTCTACTGGCAGCGGAAAAAAATAACCTCATATTACCATCAACTTAAAGGGAATAAATGAAGGCATTCGATATTTTCAGGCTATCCCTGAGCCATGTAAAGAAAAGCAAGATGCGAAGCTGGCTCACTATAATAGGTATCGTAATCGGTGTAGCTGCGGTCGTGGCTATAATCTCCATAGGTCAGGGTATGCAGGAGAGCGTGCAGTCACGCCTTGGCAGCCTTGGAGCTGATCTGATTACCGTTACCCCCGGTTTTTCACGGGCGCAGGGATTTGAAGGACCCAGAGGGGGCGGAGGCGGTGCTGCCGGCATTAATCTCACAGACAGGGACCTGAACGCAATCAAACAGGTGCCCGGAGTGCTGTATGTAAACGGTATGGTTTCGGGCAGGTCGGATATGGTTCTGGGCACGGAGAAGACCTCAGTATCCATAAGCGGCGTTGATACCGCGACGTGGCGTTCCATGATCACAACGCAGCTTGAAGCAGGCAGATACCTCCAGCCGGGTGATTCGAACGCCGTGGTCATTGGCTATTCTTTAGCCCATGAAACTTTTCTACAGCCGATTACGCTGAACAGACCTGTGACCATAGGAGGAAAGAGCTTCAAAGTCGTGGGGATCTTTGTCCAGTCGGGAGGAGGTTTTGGGGGAGGGGGAGGCGATAATGCAGTTTATATGCCCGCAGATTATGCCCGGGATGTGATAACTACGAACGTATCCAGAAACACATTTACTTCAATCCTGGTAAAGGTAGCCGATGTGTCGCTGGTGAATAATATAACTACGGATATTGTACAAAAACTTATGCCGGAAAGGCACGTCAATCCGAGAACCCAGGATTTTACGGTCACAGCGTTCGCGACAATACAGCAGCAGATAACCAGCGTTGTCCAGACAATATCACTGTTCCTGGCTGCGATTGCGGCAGTCTCGCTTCTTGTCGGTGCTGTTGGCATAGCGAATACCATGTTCATGTCGGTCATGGAACGTACAAGACAGATAGGATTGCTCAAAGCTCTTGGGGCTACAGATAGCGAAGTAATGAAACTTTTCCTCATAGAATCCGGATTATTCGGGCTTTTCGGGGGAATAATAGGAATAACTTTTGGCATACTTGTATCTGTCATAGTATCCGCAGTTGGCCTGCGGGCAATAGGACCGGGCGGGACGATGAGTGCTGTTGTTACACCCGAGCTTCTTATCTTTGCACTTGCGTTCTCCATATTCGTGGGTGTGGTCTCAGGCGTCGTGCCTGCCAGACAGGCGGCAAAGATGAACCCGGTGGATGCCCTGCGGTTTGAGCAGTAGGAGGTTAATCTGTAACAATAAACAATTCTTTACTAAAAACATTTATAGCAAACCTATCAACAATTGCTGTATTTACTGCATTTTGATTGGCTGCCTTTGTTGAGCCGTATATAATAGAAAGAAAGTATCTATAATAAACCTGGGTTTGCCCAGTTTAAG
This sequence comes from uncultured archaeon, assembly GCA_902386135.1. GTDB lineage: Archaea > Halobacteriota > Methanosarcinia > Methanosarcinales > Methanoperedenaceae > Methanoperedens. The sequence continues at coordinate 82,651 of CABMIB010000083.1, read as the reverse complement.
AGGAAGGTTGACCTGATTGGAAAATAGTATTGACTTTCAGTCGGAAAATTGCAAAAAAGCTGATATACACGTCCATACCAAATATTCCGGATTTACCAGATATTCACTTGTCCAGTTTCCGGACTCTATATCCGAGCCGGATATGGTTGTCAAAGCTGCAATACGAAAAGGACTCGATGTTTTATGCATTACAGACCATAATTCCATAGCCGGTGCACTTAAAGCGCAAAAATACGCAGCAGGTTTATCAGGGATTGAAGTTGTTATCGGGGAAGAGGTTTCTACTGCTGAAGGTGAAATGATAGGCCTTTTTCTTCAGGAAAGGATTGAGCCCGGGCTTGATGCGCAGGAAACTGTAGAAAGTATCCATGAGCAGGGCGGGATGGCTATAGCGCCCCATCCGTTCAGTCCCCACTGCTCATGCCTTGGACTCAAAGTACAGCATCTTGATCTGGATGGTATCGAGGTCTTCAACGCTATACATCGCGACCCCTACTCGAACAGACTCGCCTTAAGAAAAAGTGTGACAAACGGGAAAGCCAGCATGGGTGGAAGCGATGCCCATTCTGTCGAAATGGTCGGCAACGCGTATACGACTTTTTCAGGAAGTACGGTGGACGACCTCAGAAGGTCAATACTTCGAAAAGAGACATTTTTTGGTGGGAAGACAACATCTCTTGCAGCCTGCATTCGCTGGAGCAATGGAACGGCGATGGAAATAGGCAAAGCTGCCTATAGATCGCTCCGTGGGAGAATTGTACAGGATGATGTACTCCATACAAGGATACACAGGATTAAAAAACGCAATAAGATCATAGGATTATTCGGGGCTGCGTTATATCTGGTACCGCCGGTCCCCATAATTTCCGGAGCGATCGGAGAGCTGATCATAAGGAAAAAAGCCAGAAAGATATGGGATGAAAACAAGTGGATTGAGTGAACCGGTCAACAGCATCTGAAAAAATTATCCAATAACCAATAGAAAATCAAATCCAAGGATATTTCCCCTCAGAGCACTGATTAAGACAGTTATATGCGGTCGCAATCCACAGGGAAAGAACTGCCGCTGCGCTATAGATTGAGAGGCACTGTATATCAGATATTCACAGACAATCTGATGATTGTACTTGCTTTGCTGTTGATCCCGGTAATATTCTTACCTTTTTTATTTAAATTTTCACACTTCATGCTGGTCTTATTCAGGGCTGTGAGCTATGTTATTATTGTAATCTTCGCGCTTGAGTACTTCTTAAAGCTGTACGTGGCAGATTCGAGGAGAGCATATGCCACAAACCCATGGCATGTCCTCGATCTCCTCATCGTTGCCATATCTTTAGTCATCTTCCTTCCGCGGATTCCATTTGCGGATATCGGCAGGACATCCCCCATGCTAAGACTGCTCAGGGTAACCAGGATATTTGCTGTAGCCGGTAGAACGGTCAAACGGGCAGTCCCGGTAAAACCAATCGAGAGAGCCATGCCGTCTGTCTCACGGATGAAAATCAACATGCTTACAGACGGCAAAATCAAAAAAGGCGCATTGAAGGAAGACATCTTCAGCCTCCTTGCCACTTCCGGGTACAACTGGATCGATTTACAGGATGTCTCAGAGGTGGATATTGGTTTCATCAGCGATGTCCTCAAAATCCCCGGGGTTTTACTAACGAGTAAAATCATCAAGGAATCCTATCCCAAAATCGACTTCTTTTCTGACTTTACCTCGATATTCATCAGGGATATGAAGCTGCGGTCAGAGGGTACAGGTATCAGGGATATAGATATCTCCAGAAATAATATGCTGATCATCCTCGCCGATAACTACATCGCCACAATTTCTGCAGATAAAAGTGAGATATTTGATCAGGTGATAAGCGACGGCCCTGTTATGGAAAAAGAGGAGTTTATAGTCAGCATTCTGTACTCAATTTTCAGGAGGAAAATCACAGACTATGATGAGATTGTGCGGCTTTTTGAGCAAAGGGTGATCGCAATGGAGGAACTTCCTGCAGGCCTGGCGCGTCCTTCATTTCTTGGGGATACGTTCTACTTCAAGAAAGATATCCAGATAATCCACAGCAATCTCTGGCATTTTACGCAGGTGCTTAAAGCCGTAAGAAGCAGTAAGATACCAGCCGGGGGTTTGAAAGAGAGCTATCTTCCCCTCTTTGGCATTCTATATGATGAATCAACCTACCTGTTTGAAACATCGGAAAATGTCAGGGACAACTTGATCTCATTGATAGATCTTCATATAAATACAGTATCGGTCGGGCTGAACAAGGTCATGAGAATCCTTGCAGTGATTACTAGCCTTGGGCTTATACCCTCGATTATCAGCGGGCTCTTCGGAGTGAACCTGATCGATAGCCCTTATCCGGTCAGGATCTCTGAGGTATTCTTTCTTGAGTTATCTATCATGCTCCTGGCAGCATATGCCTTTTACAGGCGCGGCTGGTTAAGGTGAGGGAAGTGCTGTGAAACACCATGTTCCTTGATACAAAAAAAGATACATTAATCATATTAAAGCTCAATTCAGGTGATAACTGAAAGTTCAATGGCGCTCAAAGTTAAACTCGGGACTCAGGGCATCTTAATATCAGCTATTGTATTAGTCATTTCGGTACTTCTGCTGATCGACAGGTTGCTGGCTACAAGCCCTATTCAGCTTACTTTAGTGGACGGCAGGGCAGTACCGATAGAAGGGGCTTCGTATTTTTCATTAAATGATGTGCTGTTTTTTATCATAACAGCCTGGCTTGGCGGCATGTCGTTCCTTTACATAGTCATTTCCCCGAAGGAAAAAGAAGTTTCAGAATTGAAAGAAAATTCCCCGGTGATCACGGAAAATAAAAATGCAGCTCTGCTGGCTGCCAGCATGCTTGAGGGTGATGAGAAGACATTGCTCCAGCAGGTTATCGACAGCAATGATATACTTCAGAGAGAGCTTATTTTAAAAACAGGTTTTTCAGAGCCGAAAGTGAGCAGGCTCCTTGATAAACTCGAGAGACGGGGATTAATACTGCGCCGCAGGGACGGGATGGGGAACAGGATATCGCTGAAAAATGGTTAGGGAATTAACCTCCCTGCTGCCTTTTAACTGGCGTTCTGTAGTTTAAACCAATAAAAATATAACTTTAGCAGCCCTTATTAGATATGGAAACAACGCTGTAGTAGAAAAGAGCGGAGCGGGATACAGCGGCTGGATGATAGAATATAGTTTCAAAATTCCAGGAGACGGGCACATAACCGATTATTCGAGGCGACTTGATGGAAACCGTAATAGAATTGCAGGACGTCTGGAAGATTTACCGTATGGGGGAGTTTGACGTACCCGCGCTCAGGGGAGTCAACCTGAGCATCAGGAGAGGCGAATCCGTTGCCATAACAGGACCCAGCGGATGCGGCAAGTCAACAATGCTGAATATGATTGGCTGCCTGGACATGCCTACCAGCGGAAAAGTCCTGCTTGAAGGCAGGGATATATCGGAATTCAAAGGAAATGAACTGGCGCGCATAAGAGGAAAAAAAATCGGGTTCATATTCCAGACTTTCAATCTATATCCTACACTGACAGCACTTGAGAATATCCGGCTCCCGATGAGGATCCATGAATTTTCTGAAAAAGAGGTAGAAGAGACCTCAAATAAATTGCTGAATACCGTAGGGTTATCCGAGCGTGGAACTCATTTTCCTGCCCAGTTATCTGGCGGACAGCAGCAGAGGGTAGCGGTAGCAAGGGCGCTATCCACCGGTCCTTCTATTCTCCTGGCTGATGAGCCTACGGGAAATCTGGATACCAAAGCAGGAGGCGAAGTAATGGAGGTTTTCAAACGCCTGAACAGCGAAGGACTGACTATAGTTATGATAACACACGACCCGAGGATCGCGGGATATGCACAAAGGATTGTGAAAATGCTTGATGGAAAAATAGTAGGTGAAACATGAGACAACCGAATATGATCTATGGGATTTTTGCAGTCGTATCTGCGATGCTGCTTGCGCATGCTGCGTCCGCACAATCAAATTACCTTGTGACCGAAAGCGCGCCTGTTTATCCGGGGGATACGACCTACGTCTATGTACCGATACAGAATATGGGATTTGGTACATTTATGAATGATGTATCAGTCAGACTTGTGCCTAAGGATGATGCTTCAGCGAAGGCTGTGACTTTACTTGATGATGTGGATTCATTGGGAGATATAAATGATTGGGGAACCCAGAGAACCGCACAGTTCAGGATCCATGTAAATTCCAACGCTGTGGAAGGAGATTATTATTTCAATGTTTTTATTACCTATACTGGCCAGGTGACCGGTGGTGCCACCCAACCAACTCCGGTAACAACCGAGCTCAAGGATCAGATACTGACTGTTAAAGGCAGGCCATTAATAGTACTGCTTAATTCGACGCTTGGCACCGTAGCACCGATGAGCATTACTAAGGTGACGCTGCAGTTTAAAAATACAGGCACGGGCACGCTACAGAATGCTGTAGCTGAAATAAACCTTTCAGGCGCAAGTTCAGCTTTTTCTATTCTGGGCGGAGGAACTCAATTCTCTCTGGGTAATCTGAAGGCGGGCGATGAAGCCGATATAACCTTTAATCTGGCTGTGGATATTACCGCAACCCCAGGTGTATATAATCTTCCTGTGACAATTACAGGACAGGATAATTACTCCTCCGATAATTTTGTCGGACTGGTTGTAGCAGGAACAACTGATTTTGAGATAAGCTACCAGGAGACTCTGGGTTCATTTTCGCTCAATGTCGCCAATGTAGGGATTAGCTCTGCAAGTGCGGTGACTGTCAGCCTGCCGCGGCAGAAGAATTTCTCTATAACAGGAAGCAGTTCATCTGTGCTTGGGAATTTAAATCCCGGTGATTACACATCTGCAATATTCCAGATTACAAAAATACCGGGCACCGGCAACACTCTTGATGTGGTAATACAATATACCGATACCAGCGGACGAAGACACACGATTACAAAGCCCCTTTCGGTGGATTTATCCCAGGCTGGAGCACAAACGGGGGCAGGGGGAAGATCGAGCGGAACGAATTATATAATATGGCTACTGGCGGCTGTTATTATAATAGTAATATACTGGCAGAGACGAAAAATAACCACCTATTTCCACAAACCCAAAGGGAATAAATGAAGACTTTTGATATTTTCAGGTTATCCCTGAGCCACGTTAAAAAAAGTAAGATGCGAAGCTGGCTCACTATTATCGGCATTGTAATAGGAGTAGCTGCTGTCGTGGCTATAATCTCCATAGGACAGGGATTGCAAGCGAGTGTCCAGGCTCGCCTTGGCAGCCTTGGAGCCGATTTGATTACAGTCACCCCGGGTTTTTCACGGGCAGGCGGTGGCGGTTTTGAAGGGGGAAGAGCGGGTGGCGGTGCAACTATTAATCTCACGGATAGAGACCTGAACGCTATCAAGCAGGTGCCAGGCGTGCTGTATGTAAACGGCATGGTTTCAGGCAGTTCAGATATAATATTAGGTACTGAGAAGACCTCAGTGTCCGTAAGCGGCGTCGATACGACGGTCTGGAGGTCCATAGTCACAACGCAACTTGAAGCAGGCAGATATCTTCAGCCAGGTGATTCGAACGCTGTAGTTATAGGCAACTCTTTAGCTCATACTACCTTTTTACAGCCGATTACCCTGAATAGACCAATTACAATAGGAGGCAGGAGCTTCAAGGTCGTGGGAATATTTGTCTTATCGGGAGGAGGTTTTGGAGGAGGAGGTGATAATGCGGTATATATGCCAGCAGATCATGCCCGGGAGGTGATAACTACAAATGTATCCAGAAACCAATTTACTTCAATCACGGTAAAGGTAGCCGACCCAGCGCTGGCGAATACAATAGCTGCGGCTATTACACAAAAACTTTTGCCTGAGAGGCACGTCAATCCAAGAACTCAGGATTTTACAGTCACAGCATTTGCATCAATACAACAGCAGGTAACCAGTGTCGTTCAGTCAATATCGCTGTTCCTGGCTGCGATAGCTGCAGTCTCGCTTCTCGTAGGTGCGGTAGGAATAGCGAATACCATGTTCATGTCGGTCATGGAACGCACAAGGCAGATAGGACTGCTCAAGGCTCTCGGGGCTACGGATAATGAAGTGATGAAACTTTTCCTTATAGAATCCGGGTTGTTCGGGCTTGTCGGAGGAGTGATCGGGATAATTTTTGGCGTACTGGTATCAGTGATAATATCCGAAGTAGGTCTGCGGATTATTGGTGGTCCTGGCGGGGCGGCTCCCCCGGTCGTTACACCCGAGCTTCTTATCTTTGCACTTGCGTTCTCGGTGTTCGTGGGTGTAATTTCAGGTGTTATGCCTGCAAGAACGGCAGCAAAGATGAATCCTGTAGATGCTTTGAGGTTTGAACAATAGGAGGCTTATATGCAGAAGAAAAATTTCCTTAATATAATAATGATTCAGTCAATATGATAACTAAAAGGGATGTTAGAGGGGTCATTTCCGTATTGATCATTTTAGGCGCTGTATACGCATCTACTGGACACCTGTTTGAAACTGATCTCAATGATATCAAATCCATAGTAGCAGTACCTGCGACAATTCTGGCATCTGCAGCAACCCCTGCTGCTACAGTAGCTTCATCCACGGCAACCCCGGCAGGCACGACAACTTCAGCAACCATAGCAGCCACGACAAACCCAGCAACCACAGCAGCCACGGCAACCCCGGCAGGTACGACAACTTCGGCTGCCACACCAACTCCAACAGCAACGGTAGCTTCAGCAGCCATAGCAAACTCAACAGCCACGGCAACTCCAACAGCTACGGCAACCTCAACAACAACGGTAAATGCAACTGCCACAGCAACCTCAACAGCTACGGCAAATGCAACAGCTACGGCAACTTTAACCGCCACACCGACTCCAACACCCACTCCAACCCCAACTGCTACGCCTGGCATAACTGAGTTCACTCCATCCACGCGGGTGTCTGATATTGTGGGTGCATCAGAAACTTTCAGTATAACAGTGAACCAGACTGTAAATGTGACCTGGGACATTAACGGAAATACGGTTCAATTCAATGAAAGTCTGACTGAATCAAGTTATACCAATAATAGTGCAGCCCAAGGCACCTGGATTGTAAAAGCCATAGCAAACAACACTAACGGCACGGCTTCGCAGGAGTGGATTTGGAATGTGACCGCACCACCCCTGAGCCCACCTGTCATAAAGGGATTTCCCTCCGAATCGCCGGTCAATGATATCGTGGGGGCTACAAGATCGTTCAATATTACTGTGAACCAGACCGTAAATGTGACCTGGAGCATAAATGAAATTCAGGTTCAACCTATCAATGAAAGTGTGACTGCTGCAGACTATACCAACACCAGCGCAGCTTTCGGCACATGGACCGTAAAAGCTACGGCAACTAATGCCAATGGCACCGCGTCGAAGGAGTGGATATGGATAGTGAAAGACGTCACACCTCCTGGAAATGTTACTAATTTAACGGAAGCGGGCAGTGGGCAAACCTATATTAACTGGACGTGGGAAAATCCACCGGATCCAGATTTTAATGGAACCATGATTTTAATAGATGGGAACTTTGAAACAAATCGTTCAAAAACATCAAATGATTACAGTGCTACAGACCTCCCACCCGCTACTTCGCATAATATTACTGTAATTGCTTTTGATACTTCAGATAACCTTGCACCACAACCATGGCCTGAAAATATGGGTACCACATTACCACCGCCGCCCAAGATAAATGTTATCCAGGAACCTGCAAGCTTAGACATTACAGTAAGAGACTCTGTATTATTCAATATCAGTATTGATCAGGAAGCAAATGTAACCTGGGAAGTTAATGGGAATAGCCCTCAAGGCACTGCGTTGATCCAGGCCGGAGGAAGTTCCAATTTCACCTTTACTCCAACTACCAAGGGAAATTATTTAATAACTGTGGAGGCAAACAACACTAATGGAACTGGCTCAAAATCATGGAATGTGACCGCACATCCCATATTATTCTTCAAGGGCAACCGCATCTGGGACGGTAGTAAGCCGGACGAGTTTTCTCTTACCTATACCTGGAACCCCATGAGCTTCTCCGGGTTCTATTATGACATTAATGATGATGTTGGCAATGAGAATATTGCGATAACTCTGGATAGCTATAGCGATAGAACTATAAACAGTGGAAAACTCGTGTACACTACCTCACCTCAGCAGGTCAGCTTTGGCTACTCCGGTTTCGGAAGCTATGATGTCATTGGATTCATGGCAGAGAAGTATTTCGCCGGCTATACAGCAAACAGCAACCCCCCAAGTCCGACCACGAAAATCGGAGTAAAGAGCGTGCTTGCCCAGGGCCAGCTCCACAAGGTACTTATTGACGACGATACCCAGCGCACAATATCCCTGGGAGGAACTCTTACCCTGCAAGAAGGATATGTTCTGAAAGCTACGGATATAGACGTAAATGCAAGGACGATGCTCATTTCCCTGTTAAAAGACGGGAGTGAGGTAGATTCAACCCCACTTTCAGCGGGTCAGACTTATGTTTATTCAAAAAAAGCTGGGGCTGTATCAGACCTCCCTATAATAATGGTAAGATTTGATAGCGTTTTCTCAGGTACTGAAGTGCAGGCTGCATTCCTGAAAGGGGTGTTCCAGATATCTGAGAGCTATGATACTGTTAATTCAGGAAATGATTTCGGCGTAATGGAAGTCAGCAGTGTAAGCGGGGATAAAATAGAGATGAGCAATAATGCAGATATAAGCCTGAGCGCGGGAAGCACTCAAGATTTGATGGGTGATATAAAAATAATAGTAGCGGATAACAGCAGCGTGGTCCGCTTTGCACTCTCTGTTGAAAAAACAGGAGGCTTTGAGGTAAGGAGCAGTGTCTATAGAGAGGATGACCCCATTGATGAATGGACTCCTTATAACTTCGGAATGAACATAGGCAAGACAAGCATAGGATTTTACTACGACCTGGACGATGGTATAGGCAACGAAAGTCTCCGGCTTGCAGAGCCGCTGGGTGGTAGCAGGACTATAAATGATGGGAATCTCCTATACACAACTACTCCCCAGGAGGTCAGCTTTGGCTATTCCGGTTTCGGAAGCTATGATGTCATAGGATTCATGGCAGAGAAGTATTTCGCCGGCTACACTTCCAACAGCAATCCCCCAAATCCAACTACAGGCGTTAAAGCGAGTAGCGCACTTGCGCAGGGACAGCTCCACAAGGTACTTATTGACGACGATACCCAGCGCACCATATCCCTGGGAGGCACTCTTACCCTGCAAGAAGGCTATGTCCTGAAGGCAAAAGATATAGACACGAATGCAAGGACTATGCTTATTTCCCTGTTAAAAGACGGGAGCGAGGTAGATTCAACTCCACTTTCAGCAGGTCAGACTTACGTTTATACAAAAAAAGCGGGGGCTGTGTCAGACCTCCCTATAATAATGGTGAGATTTGACAGCGTGTTCTCAGGGATTGAAGTGCAGGCTGCATTCCTGAAAGGGGTGTTCCAGATATCTGAGAACTATTCTGCGGTTAATTCCGGAAATAGTTTCGGTAAGATGAAAGTGACAGGTGTAAACGATAGTGAAATAGATATGAGCAACGATGGGAGTATCAGCCTGGACAATGGCAATACTGAGGAGCTTATGGGCAATGTTAAACTGAAAGTTGGCGACACCACTGATAATTCCCTGCGGTTTTACTTTGCCGTAGACGTAACTCCTGAGATGGTGGCAAACCAGCTTATAATAGATGCTCCAGCACAGGCTACTGCGGGCGATACTATCCCGATAAATGTTACTGCCGGAGGTGACGTGATCGGAGGTGCATCCCTGGCGATTGATTCTTCCGATATAGGACAGACTGATAACAATGGAACCCTTAACTATACTCTCCCAAGGACTATGAAGGGCATTCATAACATAACTGCAGCCAAGCTCGGCTACCAGGGAGCGAACAAAAGTATAGAAGTGCTGGAATATATCGAGCGCAGGCTGAGTATAGATGCTCCCGCCATGGCTGATCAGTTTGGGACAATAACTATAAGAGTCACATACAACGGCACGGCTGTCAGCAATGCTACTGTGAAATATGACAATACAACTATTGGCTTAACAGATAATAACGGTGCTCTGAACTATACGCTTGAAACAAGCGGCACGCATATGATAGAAGCGTCCGAGAGCGGTTATATCACTGTAGTAAAGGAAATTGATGTGAGGGCACCCTTCTCTGAGTACAAGGCTCTTGATATCAATATCACCCCAAATGTAGTTTTTACAGACGAAGACGCTGTGATCAAATCCAATATCACGAATGCAGGTACGAAAAAAGATACGCTCCCCGTGGAGCTTATAATTAACGGCACAGCTGTGGATAACAGGTCTGTTGCTCTTGCCCCGGGTGAGATAAAGGAAATTAATTTCACGCGAAAAGAAGCCAAGGCGGGGAACTATACTGTTGAGATCCTTGGACAAAAGGGGTTATTAGAAGTCAAAGAAAGACCTTTTATCTGGAGCTTGATCCTGATTGTAGCCATAGTTACAGGTTTAGGGCTGATTGCTGTCTATCTGCTGACCACAAAAAATAAGATAAGCTTCGAGCTGATACGAAGAAGATTAAAGTTCTGGGACTTTTATGGGCGTTAATGGAATATTTTATCTGCTTTATCCTCATTAATAAGTCGCAATATGGGACAATCCCCGCAAAACGAAAAACTCTTCACTAAAAACTTTGTACTGACGAGCCTTTCCACATTCGCCATATTCACAAGCTTCTACTTTCTGTTAGTCACGCTGCCTATTTACATCCTCCAGCTCGGCGGCTCCGAATCCGAGATCGGTTTTATTATTGGCGTGTTCACGATCTCTGCTGTGCTTTTACGTGTTTTCATCGGTCAGGAGATCAACAGGCGCGGCAGGAAAAACGTACTTATAGCCGGAACTGTGGTGTTCCTTCTGTCCATGCTGCTTTACAATTATACTACGACAGTCACAACGCTGCTTTTGCTGAGGTTGCTTCACGGCATAGGCTGGGGCGCGGCAACAACAGCAGCAAGTACCCTGATAGCCGACATTGCGCCCGCAAGCCGCAGGGGCGAGGCTATGGGCATATTCGGCATATCTTCAAATGTTGCCATGGCGATAGGTCCGATATTGAGCATATTGGTGTTGAACGCGTCTGATTTCCCGACTCTTTTTGCAGTTGGCGCCGTGATCGCATTCCTATCCCTGCTGCTGATACTGCCCATATCCGAAACAATTGTCATTCATCCGAAAACCCCGCGCTTTAGCAAAGAGGCGCTTTTCCCTTCTGTTATCATGTTCACGGTAACAGTGACCTATGGTTCGATTGTGTCTTTTATAGCGGTTTTTACTCAGAAGCAGGGGATCAATCCTGGTACGTTCTTCAGTGCGTATGCTGCAAAATACGGGATTCCATTCAACGGCAGCGATCTTGCTGCTGCCTTGTTTTTAACAGTATTCGCTGTAATACTGATCCTCGTCAGGGCGCTTGCAGGTAAGCTGTCCGATATCAAGGGACGGAAGTTTGTTATCATACCCGGCATGATTTTGGTCACCCTCGGTCTCTGGATATTATCCGTATCAAACTCCCTCTTGGTTTTCCTTGTTGCAGCCCTGCTCTACGGGCTGGGCTTTGGCTTTGTGCATCCTACAATGATGGCTCTGCTCGTGGATTTTGTGAGCGAGCGCGGGCGCAGCGCAGCCATGGCTACCTTCACCGCAGCCTTTGACCTTGGCATTGGCACTGGTTCCATCGTATTAGGGGTTGTGCTGCAGTTCTTCGGTTTCAGTGTCATGTACCTGCTCAGCGGGCTGGTAGTACTTATCGGCACGGTATGGTTTATAGCAGTGAATGATAAAAAGAGGATAGTATAATGGATCTATTCTCTCATGCACTCCTGCCCTACCTGCTCGGAAACTTCTTTAAACGAAATAAACAGGAGATCACAGCCTTTGTTATCGGAGGAATAGCTCCGGATTTTGATCTTTCCATCCTGTGGATACAATACCTGTACCCCACGTTTTTCCTGATAACACACCGCGGCTTAACACACTCACTGTTTTTCGGGTTTTTTACCGCCCTGATAATACTTTATCTTGCCACGCGTGATAAAGTTAAAGCCCTTGTCCGCAGGTTCGTTAATTTTGAACCTGCCATCACGCGCCGCACAATCGCGTTTGCTTATGTAGGAATAATAATTCACCTTTTCCTTGACTATACTACCACAAGAGGAGTCCCGCTTTTTTTCCCTTTTGATGTGACAAGGTACTCTGCCGAGGTGTTTTTCTACACTGATATATATCTCACTATATTGAGCTTGATCATCATAGCAATTTTATATAAAATGCCCTTGCAAAGAGAAGCCACTACAAAATTCCTGGTCATATTCCTTGTGATTTTTGCAGCCCTTGGTACAGTCAGGATTATGGAAAAAACCAGCGCAGAGGATTTTTTTAAAGATCAGAATGAACAAACCTTTCCTACAACGAGTATCTTTGACTGGTACGTTGTCGGAGATTATGGGGATAAAATAAAAATACATGAATACAACGAGCTTAACAGGACATCTCAATACAGCGTAACGGTTCCGAAATTGAACATCACGACCGGGGGAGAGAACCTGGATGCTGCCCTCCACGCCGCCGGTGAAATGCCGCAGGTAAAAATGTTCGAATGGAGAGCATACGCGGTTGCCATTAATGCTTCCTTCAACAATGGCGCATGGTCTCTGGAATATTATGACCCTGTGCAGAGGGCGATGGCTCATGATTCCCCGGCGTTTTTCAGGAGAGCCACATCTGGCTTTGGTTCGGTGAAGGTGAAGGTTGAGGGCGATAGGGTGATCGTACAGTAAGGTTTGGGACTCTACAACATCAATCGCACATAAAAAAACTTAATATAGAATAAATGTATAAGTCAGGTGGGTGATATAAAATGTCTTCAGCAAAAAATATCTTAAAGATGCTAGTTGGTATTATAATATTCATAATCGGTATTGCATGGTATGTTCCTAATTATGGTCTTGGCTTCTGGGTAGACCTTCTCGTTCTTTTAAAGGGCACAATCGGTCTCTTCCTTCTGTTCGTAGGGTTAATCGTAGCATGGATGGGTTACGACGATTACAAGATGGACGCAGAAATGGCAAAGGAAGAGAAGAAAGAGGAAAAGAAGGAAGAACCCAAATAACCCCGTAAATCAATAATCAGAGAGCATGCTCTGATTCCTTTTAACTTTTTCAAGCACCCTTTTTGCCGTTTCCCATGAGCTTCGCGCAAAATCAGGAAGAGAACCGTGTTCAGAGACCCATTTTTCAAGGAACCGGATGGTCTTTGGGTCTGAGGGATAGCCGCTTCCTATTTCAACACCAACTTTTTTCTCTATTTCTTTTATTAAAGCATCCCTTCGCACCTTTGCAAGTATAGAGGCTGCGGACACGATCGGATATTTTTCATCCGCGTTATGCTCGGAGATGATTTCTATATTTCCGCTGTATTTTTTCTTTATGTTCTCCCCAAAACGTTCGGCAATGACATCTGCAGCATCTACGAACGCTCGCTCCGGCCTGAGCTCTCCAAGGACTTTCACATAACACATTACCATTATTTCGTTCATGGTCATTATTTTTCGAAGCTCATCGATCTGCCTTGGGCTGACCTCCAGGATGTAATACTTATCCGCAAGCTTTTTAATCCCTACCTCAAGTGCCTCCCGCCGCCTGGGTGTCAGTTGTTTTGAATCCTTAACACCAAGGCGGGCGAGCGACTCAAGTTTTCCCTCGTCCACCAGGATTCCCGCAACGCACATGGGACCGAGTACCGGTCCCTTCCCTGCCTCATCTATTCCAGCGATCATCAAAAATCGTCTTCTACCTACAGCACTTTATCTGAGGTTGTAATTTCCGTACCATAGATGTTTTTCATGTATTTAATTGCCTGCTCATGCGCTCCTTCATCTATGGAGGCAGTACAATCCTGAGGCACGATCGTTTTATATCCTGAAAAATAAGCATGACCGACATTGTTCTGGACGCAGATGTCCGTACTGACACCTAAGATTATCAGGGTATCCACGCCCAGTTTTTTAAGTACCGAAGGCAGTTCAGTGTCCACAAACCCGCTGTACCATCTCTTTTCGATAACGATATCATTCTTCTCAGGTTTAAGTTCAGGCACGATCTCCGAGGCACCGGTGCCTTTCATGGCATGTTCTCCCCAGATATCCATTTCCCTGTCGGTCTTTGTGTGGGCATCACGCAGATATATTACAGGAATACCCTGCTTTCTTGCTTTTTTCAGGAGAGCCGCTATATTCGGTATAATTTTTTGGGCGCGGGGACTTCCGAGCTTTCCGGTGACAAAATCATTTATCATATCCACGACGATAATTGCTTTTTTCATATAACCACTCAGAATAATGCTGGCATGTATTTACTTAAGTTTTTGGGTTATCAATAAAATATAACTGATGATAGTGATAGATACAAAAATCCTTAAATACATTGATGTAAATTTCAACCCACTGACCTGACACAGGAGTTTAAGCCCATACTTAAGTAAGACAAGATACCAACCACAAAATTATAATATCGCTGGATACTATCAGTATAGGGAGTTCAATACCACTGACAACCGCCGGAGACAACAAATGATAATTAAAAAAGGAAGTTTTGTAATTGAAGGATTGGACAATGTCCAAATAAATATAGGCAAAATCGTTGAGCCTGGGCAGGAATCTATCATAGAAGGACCAACACCCAGACCTGAGATAATCAGCCTGAGGAACTGGGATTATCGTATTCTTGACAGGTACCACCCTGTTTATACGCCCACAAGCGATACGTGCGATTACTGCACATACGGGAAATGCGACCTCACAGGCAACAAGGAAGGTGCATGTGGAATCGACCTTGAATCCCAGTCCGCAAGAGAGGCGCTAAAAACTGCCATAATGGGAGCCGCATGCCACTCGGCGCACGGCCGGCATCTTCTCAATTACCTGATCAGGAAATACGGCGAAGACCATCCCATAGACGTAGGTCCAAGCAACCTGAAAGCACCGCTTACAGAGACAATAATGGGGCTCCAGCCGAAAACCATAGGCGATTTTCTTCCGGTGCTTGAATACGTAGAAGAGCAACTGACGCAACTTACCGCATCTATCAATACAGGACAGGAAGGCGCTGCGATCGATTTTGAATCCAAGGCGCTCCATGCCGGGATGCTTGACCTCCTGGGAATGGAAGTGGCGGACATTATACAGATATCCTGCCTCAACATGCCCAGGGCGGAAGAGAACACTCCGATGGCTGAAATAGGGATGGGCATCCTTGACTCCAGGAAACCTGTAGTGATATGCGTTGGGCATAACATCGCTGCGCCTGCGTACATCCTTGATTACATGGACAGGGACGGGCTCTTTGACAAGATAGAGATTGCAGGATTATGCTGCACTGCCCACGATATGACACGTTACAACAAGACCGCAAAGATCATCGGTTCCATGAGCAAGGAATTGAAATATATCCGCTCAGGCATACCAGATGTGCTTGTTACAGATGAGCAGTGCGTTCGGGCAGATATCCTGAAGGAAGCTAAAAAACTTTTTATCCCGGTTATAGCCACCAATGAAAAGATCACGTACGGTTTGCCCGACCGGTCTAATGACCCGGTTGATGCGATCGTGGATGACCTTGTAAGCGGAAAGCAGGCAGGCGCACTGATACTTGACCTTGAAAAGGTCGGCGAACTGATACCCAAGCTTGCAATGAAAATCGGGCCCATAAGGAAAGCCAGAGGGATAACCGCGCTTCCGGATGATGCGGAATTCAAGAGACTTGTCTCAAAATGCACAAAGTGCCTGCAATGCACGCGCGACTGCCCGCAGAGCCTGCCGATATCTGATGCTATGGCTGCGGCAGTAAGCGGCGACCTCTCAAAATTTGAGGAACTCCATGATAAATGCGTCGGATGCGGAAGATGCGACTATAGCTGCCCAGTGGATATCCCTGTATTGAACGTCATCGAGAAAGCTGCCCAGCGCGTAATCCGGGAAGAGAAAGGCAAAGTCAGGATCGGAAGAGGGCAGATTGGCGACCCCGAGATACGTGAGGAAGGACGGAACCTTGTGCTCGGCACCACACCCGGCGTACTTGCTTTTGTGGGCTGCGGGAATTATCCTGACGGGACAAAAGATGTATATGATGTTGTGGAAGAGATGCTCCAGCGCAGTTATATCATCATATCCTCGGGATGTGCGGCCATGGATATCGGGATGTACAAGGACAAGGAAGGGAAGACGCTTTATGAGCGCTATCCGGGCAGATTCATTAAAGGAAATCTCCTGAACACAGGCTCGTGTGTTTCGAATGCACACATCGCTGCAACTACCATCAAAGTCGCATCCATATTCGCCGGACGTAAGACGAAAGGCAACTGGGAAGAGATCGCCGATTACGTACTTAACAGGGTCGGGGCTGCCGGCGTAGCCTGGGGCGCTTACTCGCAGAAAGCTTTTGCGATCGCTACAGGATGCAATAGGCTTGGCATTCCGGTTGTTGCCGGACCTCACGGTACCAAGTACAGGCGCGCGTTCATAGGCAAACCTTACAGAAAGGATGAATGGAACGTACTGGATGCAAGAGACGGCTCGACCATCAATGTTGAACCGGCCCCTGAGCATCTTATGATCACGGCAGAGACAAAAGAGGAGATGATGCCGCTGATTGCAAAGCTGTGCTTCAGGCCGAGCGATAACAGCCTTGGTAGAGCTATCAAGCTCACACATTACATTGAACTCAGCGAGAAATATCTTAAAAAGATGCCTGATGACTGGCATATCTATGTGCGAAGCGAAGCCGACCTCCCTGTGGCCAAGAGGGAGCAGCTCATGAAATTACTTGAAGAGAAGGGATGGAAGATAGACTGGGAAAAGAAAAAGATCACAGAAGGACCGCTTCGGAAAGTGGATGTTTCGTTCCAGCCTACCAATGTTCCCCGCCTGTGCAAGGAGGCGAAGAAATGAGCGGAAAGGCACCGATCAAACCTGCCAGACCGGCTGAAAAACCTGCAGAAAAAACAGTTGAAAAGCCGAAGCCTGTTGAGAAACCTGCCGGGAAAATAGCGGAGAAGGTGGAAGAAAAGGTCATCGACACAACACGCCAGGCAGTGCCCTATAACACAGGGAACGTCCCCGGTCCTGAGATGGCAAGGGCTGTGATGCCTGCAGTATCCGGGAAAATGCTTGCAAAAGCGAAGCGACCCCTGCTGATCGTGGGTTCGGAAGTCCACGATAAGGATGTGCTTGAACGGGTAGTAGCTATGGGACGGGCAGGTATTCAGATCGCTGCTGTCGGGGATGCATATACGTCTCTTGGTGATAAAGGAGTCGATGTTCACTATGCAAATATGCATGCGCTTGCATCGTATCTTTGCGATCCGCAGTGGCAGGGGCTTGATGGGAAAGGCGGGTATGATCTTGTCACGTTCCTTGGCATTACCTATTATTATGCCTCACAGGCAATATCAGCACTCAAGAATTTCTCAGAAATCAAAGTAATTTCGATAGATAAATACTATCATCCAAATGCGAATATGTCATTTGGCAATCTTAAGAAAGATGTGTTCATTGCAGCACTTGATGAGGTTATAAATCAATTACCGAAAAAATAGATCATAATTTAAGACAGGACGGAAGTAATGGCAAACGAATTTCCTTTTGAAATCTCACCCATGTTCGAGGGTGAACGTGTAAGAAAAGACGATATGTTTGTTGAACTCGCAGGTCCCAAGTCACGGGGGTTTGAACTCGTGAAGGCTGCAGGTTTAGATGAGATAGAGGATGGAAGGTTTACTCTCATCGGTCCCGATATCTCACAGATGCAGGAAGGTTCGCGCCATCCTTATGCGATGATATACCGCATCGCAGGGAAGCTGGTCGAGCCCGACCTTGAGGCAATAGTGGAGAGGCGAAACCACGATTTCCAAAATTATATCCAGGGCTATATGCACCTGAACCAGCGCTATGATGTCTGGGTGCGGATCAACAAGGATGCAATTAAAAAAGGGCTGAAGTCATTTGAACAGATAGCAAAAGCCACAATGATGCTGTTCAAGAACGAACTGCCTTTTATCGAGAAGATCGAGGCAATCTATGTCACCGAACCAGAGGAAGTAGAGAAGCAGAGAGCAGAAGCTATCAAGATCTACGAGGCGAGAGATGCTAGGACGCGCGGCCTGCATGACGAGGACGTGGATGTGTTCTACGGCTGCACGTTGTGCCAGAGCTTTGCACCCACGAATGTATGCGTGGTTACCCCGGACAGGATATCCCTGTGCGGTGCGATCAACTGGTTCGACGGGCGCGCTGCGGCCAAGGTAGACCCCGAAGGTCCGCAGTTCGCCATTCCCAAGGGCGAGATAATTGACGAGAAGGGCGGGGAGTACTCAGGCGTGAATGAGAAAGCTGTTGCTTTATCAGGCGGGGAATATTCCCGCATCAAGATACATTCGTTTTTCGAGTATCCGCACACAAGCTGCGGATGCTTTGAAGTTGTAGGGTTCTACGTACCTGAGGTGGACGGCATAGGCTGGGTCGACAGGGATTTCAGCGGCAATGCACCTAACGGTCTTGCGTTCTCCACAATGGCCGGCCAGACCGGCGGTGGAAAGCAGATCATCGGTTTCCTTGGCGTAGGTGTTAATTATTTCCGCTCGCCCAAGTTCATCCAAGCTGATGGCGGCTGGAACCGCGTTGTATGGATGCCAAAGAACCTGAGAGAGAAGATAAAGGCAGATATACCGCAGGAGCTTGTAGATAAGTTACCCACGGAAGAAGACGTGAGCGACTTAAAATCCCTGAAAGATTATCTTGAGAAAAAGCAGCATCCTGTTACCAAGCTCTGGAAGAAAGAGGAAGCTTCTGCTGAAGCGGAATCTTCCGACGGAGATGCATCCCAGGCCGGAGCGCCGGCATGGTCGGTGCCCGCACCTGCGATGAACCTGCCGGCAGGTATGCCGATGATGCCGCCGATGCAGCTTGGTGGCGGCGAGGGCGTGAAAATAGTTCTCAAGAACGCTAAGATTACTATTGACCGCATCGTATTGAAAGGTAAAGAGAAGTAATGTAGTTAATTTAAAAATTTAACAACGAACTGATACGAACTCAAACTAACTCAAGAGTTCGTTTTAGTTCGTATTGAGTTCATTGTTTTATCTGTTTATCGATTCTTTGCGTTCTTGGCGCTCTTTGCGGTGAATTGGACTTTAACACCGCAAAGCACGCAAAGGGCGCAAAGATATTCGGAAAATACTCAACCATGAAAGTAATCGCAATAACAGGAAAAGGCGGAACTGGCAAGACAGCAGTCGCAGGGATGCTTATAAGACACATCACGAAAGGCAATAAGACACTGCTTGCCATCGATGCCGACCCTGATTCAAACCTCCCGGACGTGCTTGGCGTGAAAATCGGCAAAACCATCGGGGACATGCGGGAGTTCATGCTGCAGGAGCGCGATAAGATGCCTCCTGATACCAATAAGGAAAGAGTGCTTGAGTCAAAGGTTTATGAGGTCCTTACAGAGATGCCGCACTACGACCTGCTGGTGATGGGACGTCCAGAAGGTTCGGGATGCTACTGTTTTGCCAATAACCTGCTGCGCGGAATAATGGACCGGATACTCAAGAACTATGACCTGACTATAATAGACACGGCGGCAGGACTTGAGCACCTGTCTCGGCGGATTATCCGCGATGTGGATGAACTTCTTGTCGTGACAGATGGCTCGCGCCGGGGTTTGCAGACCGCAGAGAGGATACGCGGGCTTGCGATGTCTCTGAACCTGAATGTCAAGAAGATGCATGTTATCGCGAACAAAGTCACTCCTGAGAACCGTGCGCGCATCGAGGAGTATGCAAGGGAGTTGAAAATGGATCTCGTGGGCGTTGTGCCTTTTGATGAGACACTTGCACGCTTTGATCTTGAGGGGAGGCCGCTGGCTGAATTGCCTGAGGACTCGGCTGCGATGAAAGGGGTCGGGGAAATTGCGAAGAGATTAGGGTTGTAGGGAAAATAAAGACGAACCTTGGGTATACTGCAAGGGCACCTGAGGCTGTGAAGTTGATCGCTGCGATTAAAAGAAACAGTAAAATACTTCAAGGTATATTAGACGAGGTGAACTAGAATGAAAGCGTTGGTAACCGGCGGCGCGGGCTTCATAGGCTCGCATCTTGCAGAAGAACTGGCAAAGGATAACGAAGTAATTATCCTGGATAACCTGTCGACAGGAAGAATGGATAATATAAAAGACCTGGTTAAAAAAGGCAACGTTAAATTTGTTAAAGGAAGCATGACGGATCTTACCCTTCTTCAGGATATCATTGGGGATGTGGATTATGTTTTCCACCAGGGTGCGATCCCGAGTGTCCCGAGAAGCATAGAGAAACCATCCGCATCGAACGATGCAAATATAAACGGCACATTGAATGTCCTGATGGCGTCAAAAGATGCGGGAGTAAAAAAAGTAATATGTGCTTCATCGTCATCGGTTTATGGCGACGCTCCCGAGATGCCAAAGAGGGAGGATATGAAACCAAATCCGCTGTCACCTTACGCCGTAACAAAAATTGCCGGGGAATATTATTGTAAAGTATTCCAGGAAGTATACGGATTAAAGACCGTATCTTTGAGGTACTTCAATGTTTTCGGGCAGAGGCAGGACCCGACCTCCGAGTATGCGGCAGTAATCCCGAAATTTATAACCAGCATATTGAACAATAAGCCTCCCACAATATACGGAGATGGGGAGCAGAGCAGGGATTTTACCTTTGTTAAGTATGTAGTTGAAGCCAATATCCTAGCAGCCGGATCTGATGCGACAGGGGTGTTCAATATAGCCTGCGGGGGAAGGATAACTATTAATAAATTGGTCGATATGATTAATGAGATTCTTGGAAAGGATGTTAAACCTGTATATGTCGCATCAAGAGCAGGAGATATTAAACATTCTTTAGCTGATATTTCAAGAGCAAAATCATTCGGATATGAACCTAAAAGCAATTTTAAAGAGGGACTGAAGGAGACAATAAGGTGGTTTAGCGATGGAATTATCTGAAAAGTTCAATAATAAATCTGCCGTAGTTTGTATAATTGGACTTGGGTATGTTGGCCTCCCAACAGCAGTAAGTTTCGCCGAAAAGGGTTTCAGGGTCATAGGAGCGGATAAGAAAAAACAGGTCGTTGACCTTATCAACAGGGGCGGCTGCCATTTAAAGGATCTGAACCTTGACGAGAGAGTAAAAAAAGTAGTCCAGGATAAAAAACTGACCGCTACTTCCGATACCGCAGAAGCTACACGAAAAAGCGATGCGATCCTTATTATTGTGCCCACGCCTGTGACGCCTGATAAAAGACCCGACCTGATACCCGTCATCTCTTCCGGGGAGGATATCGCGAAGGGACTGGGGAAGAATAAGCTTGTGGTCCTTGAGTCCACAGTATATCCCGGCGTTACCGAGGACGTTCTCAATCCCTTGCTTGAAGAATCAGGATTGAAAGCAGGGGTTGATTTCGGACTTGCGCACTGCCCTGAGAGATACAATCCTGGAGACAGCAAGCATACTATCGGCGATGTCGTGAGGGTTATCGGGGGCATAACGCCGCAATGGGGCGAAACTACAAAGCAATTGTATAGGCATATCGTTAAGGATGTGTTCCTGGTGAAGGATATCAAGACAGCAGAGGCTGCCAAGGTAATAGAAAACATCCAGAGGGATCTGAACATCGCTTTGATGAACGAGTTGGCGCTTATTTTCGAGAGGATGAACATCGATGTCATGGATGTGATAAAAGCCGCATCTACCAAGTGGAACTTCAACGTTTACTATCCCGGCGCAGGGGTCGGCGGGCACTGCCTGCCTGTTGATCCGTATTACCTGGTGAAAAAAGCAGAGGAACTGGGATACCACTCAAAAGTTATCACAGCAGGGAGGGCGATAAATGATTATATGCCCGTGCACGTGTTCGAGCTGCTGGTGGATGCTCTCAATGAACGTGAAAAGTCTGTGAAAAATTCAAAAGTTGTTGTGCTCGGTTTCTCGTATAAAGAGAATGTTGGCGACCCGAGGGAGAGCCCGGTTGAGATCTTTGTGGAAGAACTGGAAAGGAGAGATGCCAGAATCCATATCGTTGATCCGTATATAGAGAGCGAATACCTGCAAAAGTACGGAGAAGTGGAAAAGGATGTTTACAGCGCTCTTGACGGCGCGGATGCCATGGTGCTGATGACAGCGCACAGGGAGTTCAGGGAACTCGAACTGCAAAGGGCAAAGGAACTCATGCGCACCCCTATACTGATCGATGGCAGGCGCGTGTTTGAGAAGGACGGGGCAATCGGGCTTGGGTTCACTTACCGCGGCATCGGGGCGGCGAATAAGAGATAAAGACTATAGTATACTCAGGGGTTAATTGATATGCAAATCCTGCCAGATTTGATTAGTATTTATCGAAAATTACCTGTTAAACCACTTAATAGACCTTTGAATAAATTGTATAAGATATATAAATCACGCAACAAAAATAAAACTGTTATAGCTGAAGTTGATGGAATTAAATATCAACTTGACCTGACAGAAATAATAGATAGCTCAATATATTATGAAGGTTGTTTTGAACCTATGACGACAGCAGTTATCAAAAAACATGTTAGGGAAGGTATGACTGTTTTAGACATCGGAGCGAACATCGGCTGCCACACGCTTCTGTTCGCAAAATTAGTCGGTAGGGGGAAAGTAATTTCGTTTGAACCGATGTCATGGGCATATTCAAAGCTTAAGCGAAACATAGAATTAAATGATTTTAATAATATTAAATTAGAAAAAATTGCATTATCAAACGTTATCCAGACTTCACAAGATATCTATTTTCGGACTAGTTGGACTTTAGATGGAACTTCACAAGGTCCAAACAATAAGGAAATTATTGATTTTATCACTCTGGATGAATATATTATAATGCATAATATAGATAAAGTTGATTTTATAAAATTAGATGTTGATGGCTATGAATACAAAGTGATTAGCGGAGGACTAGCCACGCTTAAGCGAGATAAGCCATTATTACTAATGGAACTGGGAGTATACTCGCTTCAAGGTGCTGGAGATAACATACATGATTTAGTAAATACACTTACAGGCATTGGGTATAAATTCTATTCCGAAAACAACTTAAATCGTTTCCAGAATAGCGATGCCATGATTAATTCGATACCAAAAGATGGAACAATTAATGTTTTGTGCAAATATGAGACGTTATAGGATTTTGAAATAACAAAAAAGCCTTGACATAAGGATAAGTTCAGTTTATCAAAAAGTAAATATTCAATAAAGAGTAAGTAACAGAAAAATTAGATTATAATTGCTGGAAGTTATAAGAGGATTAACATGGAAAGTAAAAGGGTTTTAGTAACAGGAGCTGGAGGATTTATAGGAAGCCATTTGTCGAGAGAACTTTATCAAAAAGGCAATTTTGTAAGAGCTGTAGATATAAAATGGGATAATTATATAGAAGAACCATACTATTCTGAAAAAGATACTCTCGACTTAAGGGTATGGGAAAATTGTATCAAAGCCACCAAAGATATTGACTATGTTTTTAACCTTGCAGCAAATATGGGTGGCATTGGGTTTATTACAGAGGTAGGGGCAGAAGTGATGCATGATAACGTATTAATAAACGCGCATATGCTTCAGGCATCGCATATCAATAAAGTTGAGAGACTGTTCTATTCGTCTTCAGCGTGTATTTATCCTACGTACCGCCAGACAGATCCAAATGTTACTGCTCTTAAAGAAGATGATGCTTATCCGGCAGATCCCGATAACTTTTATGGATGGGAGAAACTATTTACAGAAAAAATGGCTGAGGCATATAAAAAGGATTATGGCCTGGAAGTAAGAATTGTAAGATATCATAATATCTATGGTCCCGAAGGTACATGGAAAGGAGGAAGAGAGAAATCTCCTGCTGCACTTTGTAGGAAGGTGGCTGAAGCTTCCAATCCCGGTGTAATTGAAATCTGGGGTGATGGGAAACAAACACGGTCATATTGCTATATAGATGACTGCGTGAAAGGTACTATCATGCTAATGGAATCCGATTATGATAAACCGTTAAATATAGGCTCAGATAGGCTTGTGTCGATTGATGGCCTTGCTGATATTATTATTAAAATATCAGGTAAGAATGTAAAAAAGAAATATAATCTTTTGGCGCCTCAAGGGGTGAGGGGGAGAAATAGTGATAATACAAAATTGCGGGAGGTTCTTAAATGGGAGCCGCAGGTTTCTTTAGAGAATGGTTTAAAGAAAACTTATGAATGGATTCTAGACCAGGTTAGGAAATAGTAAGTGTTTACAGAAAAAAAAGGTTAAGTATGCTTAAGATTATTTATTCAGTTGGGTTGAGAAATTTTAATAAAGAAACGTACAACGACAGCAGTTTTAAAAAAATGAGTAATGAGGAGTATGAATTTATTTTTTTTAACCATAGAGAAAATTTGGGTACGATAATTGAAAATGCTAATATGCTGGATTATCTGTACCGGAATAAGGATAAAAATCTTTTGAAGACATACGATGAATTGAAAAAACTGATTAATTCTAAAAAAGTGGATATTCTTCTTGTCTTGGGAGACAATATATATCATCCAGAATTCTTAAAAAATTTAGATGTCTATAAGGTTCTCATGTCCTCGGATGATCCCGACTCCTCGTACGCAAGAACTGTTCCTTATTTATGGGCTTTTGACCATGTCACTTGTGTCAATGTTCGCTATCATAAAGATATACCCGTTAAAATGACAGATAAGCTCATCGAATGGGGAGCTAAAAGAGCTACGTGGACTCCCTATGGAGTTATAGATGGTCTTTATAATCCAGACTTGACAGAAGAAGATATTTTTAATAAAGAACGACAGATAGATATTTTATATGTAGGAGCTTTTTATAGAGAGAAGGTTAATGCGCTTTTGCAACTTAAAAAAGCTTTTGGCGATAAATTTAGACTTTACGGTCATTGGGGAGTGAAATTTTGGGGATATTATCTTTTGAAAGGTAAATGGGTATGGGTAAAACCACTTCCTGTAGGTTCATTTGTTAGCACATATCAAAATACAAAAATTGGCATTAATATGCATCTGAGCGGTGAATTAGGCAATGGTAGATTGTATCAGCTCCCTATGAATGGTGTTATGCAGATATGCGATTGTGCGGATATTTTATATGAAATTTTTGAACCAGGAAAAGAGATTATTGGATATGATACAATTGAGGAAGCTATAGGACTTATCAAGTATTATCTCGAGCATGGAGAAGAACGGAAAAAGATTGCAGCAGCAGGATTTAAAAAAGCAATAAGATGTTATAAATATTCTAATATTCTCTATAATACCCTTGAAAATGCTAAAAAAGGAATGATAACTGATGGGATAATCTATTCCAAAGATGGCAAGCCTTTAAAATGACTCAAGCTAATTCAAAGATTTTTCAAATTATGGCATTATTGAGAAGGAAATAAATGAAGGATATTGCACTAAATTTAGTCCGTTTTTCTTATGAGAGGATATTTCATGAGAAGATGGGGGAAGATGCAAAAGGACTCATAAAAAATTTATCCTACATTGTAGTTGCATCAGGCATAGCAGCCATATTGTCTACTATTTTTAACATCTTCGCAGGGCGGGTTCTTGGCCCAGGGGAATATGGGGAGTTTACCCTCATTCAGACTGTTGCAATGTTTTTGCTTGTTCCAATGATGTTAGGGATCGATACAGCTATGATTACCTATACTGCCGAACAGAATGAATTTGAAAGTCAGTCAACAATAATAAGCACTACGATTATTCTAGTAATTATTTTTACATTAATTTCTATTTTAATTTATTATATATTCTCATCTCGAATCTCAGAGATTTTCTCCATTTCAACGAATATGTTATATCTGGCTATTATATTTGCAGTCCTATCGGTAGTCAGCGCGTTTGCAACAGGTACTCTTAGAAGTTTACATAAAATGAAAGAATATGCATGTTTTCAGCCAATACCTAATATTATCCTGTTATTGATATTTTTTTTGTTTTTCTTTACGAATTTCGTTTCTTTTAAATCAGCATTGATTTCGATGTATATCGCTCTTGGGATTACAGGGTTTATTATGATATATTCCATAAAAAACCATATAAAATTTAATTTCAAGATATATTGGGCAAAAAAATTGGTACGGTACGGTTCTTACGCGAGTCTGGGAGGATTGGCATCTGTTTTTTATTCAAATATAGATAAAATTATTATATACAAATATCTGACAACTGCCGATATTGGAATTTACAGATCGTATTACTTTGCATCGATAAATCTTGTAGGGTTATTTATCGGTATGTTTGTTGCAGTTTTTTTCCCTCTAGCATGCAGATATAAAGATAAAAAAGTGATATTAAATAGAATAAATAAAAGTATATTTTATTTAATTGTATTTGGATTACCAGCTACTATTTTTTTTGAATTTATAATTTTGAAGTTATATGGAAATGCGTATCCATTTGATATAAAACTTGCATTTCTTTTTGGTATTGGAGGGATACTGGCATGCATAACCAGCATTTATTCATGGCTGATAAGCTCAGCCGGTGCAGAGGGAATGAAAATCATGTCGATAGCTGCAATAATAGTAGGTGTGATTAACCTTGTTTTAAATTTTTTACTGATACCTAGGGTTGGACTTGTTGGAGGTGTGATAGCCTTCAATGTTTCCTACGCTATAAATACAGCAGTTCTTCTTAAACTAAGTCGCATACTTTAAAAGGATATATATGTTGAAAGCACCATCAGAAGCGTCTATAAAAATAGGAAAAATGAAAGGACTAATATTATCAGGCGGGCATGGAACACGGTTAAGACCAATAACTTATTCTCAGCAAAAGCAGTTGATTCCCGTAGCAAACAAACCCATACTATTTTATTGTATTGAGGATTTGATTAATGCTGGCATAAAAAAAATTGGAATTATTGTGGGTCCAAACAAGGAACTGGTAATAGATACTGTTAGATCTGTTAATTGGGATGCTGATATCGAATTTATTTATCAGGAAGCCCCGCTGGGATTGGCACATGCTGTTAAAATTTCTGAAGAGTTTATAGGCAAGGATAAATTTGTTATGTATCTTGGAGATAATTTATTAAAAGGTGGTATAAAAAATTTTGTTGAAGATTTTGTTAATTCAGATGTTGAAGCGAGTTTACTTTTAACAAGGGTTGAAAATCCTGAGCAATATGGGGTTGCTCTGGTAGATGAGCAGAAAAAAATTATTATCAAATTAATTGAAAAACCAAAAAAACCACCATCTAACTTATCAATTGTGGGTATTTATGGATTAACATCGATTATATTTAAAGCAATCGATGATATTAAACCATCTTGGCGAGGAGAACTGGAAATCACAGATGCACTGCACTGGTTGATTGAAAGTGGTTATCAAGTAAGATATGATATGGTAAATGGATGGTGGAAGGATACAGGAACTCCTGAAGCAATCCTTGAAGCAAATCGCTTAATTTTAGATAACCTTAAAACAGAAAACAAAGGGAAAATGATAAATAGCAAAATAAAAGGTAAAGTAAGTATTGGAGAGAAAACAATAATCAAAGAAGAATCTACAATAATTGGACCAGTAATTATTGGAAAAGATTGTACAATATCCGGTTCTTATATAGGACCAAACACGAGTATTGGTGATAATGGTCAGATTATAAATACGAATGTTGAAGATTCCATTATTCTAGAAGGAACAAAGATAATAGATGCTGGAAAAATTGTTGAAAGTTTGATTGGAAAAGAAGTTTGCATCGAAAAGAGCGACCACTTGTCTGGAGGAAAAAAGTTTATTATAGGTGACAATTCAAAGGTGGGAATATGATAGATGGAGTGAAAATAAAAAAGCTTAAAGTCTTACCTGATGAAAGAGGCCGCTTGATGGAGATTTTGCGTTGTGATGATGACATGTTTCAAAAATTCGGGCAGGTCTATATTACGGTTAATTATCCTGGAGTGGTAAAAGCTTGGCACTTCCACAAGAAGCAGACAGATAATGTGTGCTGTTTAAAAGGCATGATAAAAATTGTTCTATACGATTCAAGACAAAATTCAAATACAAATGGAAAAATAAACGAATTTTTTATTGGAGACCACAATTCTATGCTTATTTCAATTCCGAAAGAAGTATATCATGGTTGGAAATGTATCTCCCAAGAAGAATCTATAGTGGTAAACATCCCCACAGAACCTTATAGATATGAGGAGCCGGATGAATATAGGTTGCCACCAGATACAGCAGAAATCCCATATGACTGGGTATTAACCCCTGGAAAGAAACATGGATGAAAGAATGAAAATTTTAATAACTGGCGGCTCTGGATTCATAGGCAGTAATTTCGTTCACTATCTGTTAGATAAATATCCTGATGAGAGATTAGTTGTTCTGGATAAACTGACATATGCTGGAAAATTAGAAAACTTGAAAGATGTGATGGATAAGATTATCTTTATTAAAGGGGACATCTGTAATGCCCAAGATATAGCAAAAGCTGGAAAATGCGATATAATCTTCAACTTTGCAGCAGAAACACATGTTGATCGCTCGATTAAGAGTGCAGATGTTTTCGTTAAAACTGATGTCCTTGGAACTTATAATCTTCTGGAGTTTGCCAGAAAAAATGATATCAGGAGGTATATTCAAATAAGCACGGATGAGGTATATGGAAGCACTGTAAAAGATTCTTTTCATGAAGATGATCTTTTAGATCCTTCATCCCCATATTCTGCAAGCAAAGCAGGGGCAGATTTACTGGTCGGTGCCTTTTTTAAAACATATAATTTGCCAGTTTTGATCACTCGAAGCTCAAATAATTTTGGCCCTTATCAATATCCTGAAAAATTAATACCTGTCTTGATTCTTAAAGCATTACATGATAAGGCGCTACCGATTTATGGAAACGGCTTAAATGTCAGAGATTGGATTTATGTGAAAGACAACTGCGCTGGAATAGATTATGTATTTAGAAAAGGAAAGACGGGAGAGATATACAATATTGGAGCAGGAAATGAAAAAACAAATATAGAGATTGCAAATCAGATTCTCATGGAATTAAAGATATCAAAAAATTTGATAAAATATGTAAAAGATAGACCGGGGCACGATTTCAGATACTCTTTAAATTGCGAAAAAATTAAAAATCTTGGCTGGTCACCGCAATATAAGTTTGAAGATGCTCTCAGATATACGGTAAAATGGTATACTGAAAATGATTGGTGGTGGAAATCTATAATATTTGATAATAATGATATATTTAATTAAGACTTTTAGTTTAATCGATAAGATAGCATTTAAAAGGAGAAAAACTGATTGAATAAAATAATCCTTATATTCCCAAAAGCATGGCCTTCGGAATCTTCACAGATGGTTGGCAGAGTCCCTTTTTCATTACTTTATATTGCACGAAATATTTACCAAGATTACGAAGTTGAAATATTTGATGAAAGGGACGCGGGATTTGATTTGGACTTAATTATTAGCCAGTCAGACAAAGCCCTATGTATAGGCATCACTGTATTTACAGGATATCAAATTCACTCTGCTCTAACCATCTCAAAAAAAATAAAAGAAAAAAACAGAAATGTATCTATTGTCTGGGGCGGGTGGCATCCTACTTTAGAACCTGAACAGACGCTTGAAAATAGTAACATCGACTACATAGTAATAGGTCAGGGCGAAGAAACATTTAAAGAACTTATAAAATACTTAGATGGCCATTCAACAGATGTAAGTGCGATTAAAGGAATTGGCTATAAAAACAACGGGAGCATTAAAATAAACGCTTCACGAGAATTTATAAATCCTAATTCTTTTCCAGAAATAAATTTTGATTTTATCGATTGTAATAAATACATTTATAAATCTGATCATTCAGATAGAACTATAGGGTTATTTGCCAGTCATGGATGCCCATTTAACTGTGCGTTTTGTTCGGTGTTTAGAGTATTTAAAAGAAAATGGTATCCTAAAAATGTCGATTCGATAATCAAGGAGATAAAATATCTTAAGGAAAAATACAATGTAAATGGAGTTACTTTTGACGATGACAACTTTTTTGTAAATAAGAAATTTACAGTAACTCTTTTAAATGCATTTATAGAAAACAATATCAATATAAAATGGGATTGTTCAGCGCATGCATCCTCTTTCTTGAAAATGTGCGACGACTCATTTATGGATTTATTGAAAAAAAGTGGGTGTTCCAGAATATACATTGGCGCAGAAACAGGCAACAGTGAAATATTAGAGAAAATCATTAATAAACATTCCTCAGTTGAAGATAATTATGAATTTGTAAGAGTGCTAAAAAAATGGGACATTATCCCGCTATTCTCTACGATGGTAGGATTTCCTATAGGCAATGGTAATGACTATCTAGATACTATTAACATGATAACAAATTGCCAGAAGATAGAGGAGAGATTAATGGTAAGGGTGTTCTATTATACGCCTTATCCAGGAACACCATTGTACGAATATGCTGTAAAAAATGGATTCAAGCCACCTACCAGTTTGGATGGATGGTCGAGCCATACGCTGAGAAAATTCAAGTCACCATGGTTGACTAAAGGTGCAAAAAAGTTTATAAGAAATTATGTTTGCTTCTATTTCAAATATCACAGCAAAACAACGATTTATTCTGATGATAATATTGTAAAAATATCTATTAAAACTATATTATATTCATTGATAGATATTCGTTTCAAAACCAATTTTTTTAAATATCAAATTGATGCAGAGATTTTTTATAATTTACTTAAAATATTAGATAAAATGGGAATTATAGATTTATCAATAGAATTATGGAATGATTATGAATTTTGAGTTTTTAAAATAGTAAAGGGGGATTATTGTTGGAGAAGTACAGCCGTGAGTTGTTAAAACAGAGATTCAATATAAACAATGATACTATTTGTGTTGATTTAGGCTGTGGTAGCCGAAAACAAAAGGGATATATTGGAGTGGATACTGCAAAATTAGAAGGGGTTGATATTGTCTATGATGTTAACGAAAATGGACTACCTTTCGAAGATAATACAATTGACTTGGTATATTCAAATTTTCTTTTCGAGCATATTATAAATTTTATTCCATTTATGCAAGAACTTTACAGAATTTGTCGGAACGGGGCAATAATAAAGGCAAGTTTTCCACAGTGGTCATCAGTAACGCAATGGAAGGATCCAACACATAAACAGGTCATAACAATAGAAACATTTAGATATTTTACAGATGATAAATGGTATGGCTCAGACTACAACATCAATACAAACTTTCAATTAAAAAATGTAAAATATAATTATCTTCCACCATTTAACCTGCCGTTTTTCCCATTCAAAAAATTTTTAAGAGACCACCTTATTAATGTAGTTCATTCAGTATGGATTGAGTTAGAAGTCGTGAAAGAACATTAACAATGGTGAGAATAAAATGATACCGATATTTAAACCGAAAATGAATAAAGCTGAAATATTACCTGAATTAGAAAAAATTTTTGATTTAGGTTGGATTGGACTTGGTAACAAGACCGCTGAATTTGAGAAAAAATTCGCCAATTATATAGGTGTGAAATATGCAGTTGGTGTAAATTCTGCAACTGCCGCTTTGCATCTGGCAAATCTAGTTCTGGGAATCAGAAAAGGCGATGAAGTGATTGTTCCTTCAATAACATTTGTATCTACAGCACTTGCTCCATTATATTGTGGAGCTACACCTATTTTTGCTGATATTGAAGAAGATACTTTATGTATCAATCCTACTGATATTGAAAGAAAAATAACCTCAAAAACAAAGGCAATTATTCCTGTTCATTATGGGGGTCACGCATGCAGGATGGAGGAAATAATGAAATTAGCAAAGGAAAATAATTTGTGGATTATAGAGGATAACGCACATGGTTGTGGAGGCAAATATAAAGATAAAATGCTAGGTTCAATTGGCGTTATAGGTTGTTTTAGTTTCCATGCAGTAAAAAATCTTCCAACAGGCGATGGAGGGATGATAACTACCAATGATGAGGTGATATATAATAAGCTCAATAAATTAAGATGGCTCGGAATAGACAAAGATACATGGACTAGATCTGCTGAAAAAGGTTATTCTTGGAGATATTCAATAGATAGTCTGGGATTCAAATATCATATGAACGATATTACTTCGGTTATTGGATTGGCGCAGCTTAAAGTACTAGATGAACATAACCTGATTCGTAGAAAATATGCTAACAAGTATGATGAAGCATTTAAGGATATTAACTGGATTGAAACTCCTGTTGAAAAAAATTATGCCTATAGCGATCGTCACAACTATGTAATCAAGGTTCCGAAAAGGAATGAATTACATGAATATTTACAGACTAAAGGCGTTTCTACAGGGGTTCATTATGAACCAATCCATCATTTTAAAGTTTTCAAAGAAGTAAAAGCGGACCTTCCGGTAACAGAGAGAGTCTGGCAGAAGTTATTAACACTTCCGCTTTATCCAGATATGTCCGAAACTGATTTCGAAAAAATTGTCGGCGAAATAATCAAGTTCGGTGAAATTAATAGCTTATAAGGCAACTGTATGAAGATTTTGTTTTTGGTTATTGCTCCTAAAATTGCTGCTAGTAGCAGAACCAGAGTATATCAGTATTTACCATTTTTCTTGAAAGATAAAATAGATTACAAAGTACTTCTTTACAGAACTGGCCTGGACTATTATTTGCATGGGTATTGGCCTGAAAATTTTTTTCTGCGAAATTTGATTTACAAATTTATTGGGCTATGCGATGTACTTTTTTCGAGCTTTCAAACACTGAGGCTTATCAGCATAGCAAAATTCTACGACATAATATTTATTCAAAAAGTTTTACTTCCAAATATTGTCGTGAAAATCATAAAAAGTCTATACCATAGGAAAATTGTTTTTGATTTTGACGATGCAATCTATGCGGATGCACAATGTTATAATAAGAATCGATTTGATTCTCAAATCCCTCTTTATGATCTAATAATATTAGAAAACGAATATACAAAGAGATATGTTAACGAACGTGGAAATAAAAATGTATTGAAAATAACTGGTCCAATCGATGTTAAAAACTACTGCTCAAAAGAGGACGCTCATAAAGAAGAAGTTGTAGTCGGATGGATAGGTAGCCCTTCCACGCAGGGATATCTTTGTCCGTGTAAGGAAATATTTAAGAAATTATCTAATAAATATCCGAATTTAATTTTTGAATTCATAGGTGCGTCAAATATAAATTTAGATGGGGTAAGATTCAAGGTGAAAAGATGGAATATGAACACGGAGATTTCAGACATACAGAATTTCGATATTGGAATTATGCCGCTTCCAGATAATGAATGGACAAGAGGAAAGGGAGGCTACAAACTTTTACAATATGGTGCAGTAGGTATCCCTTCAGTAGCATCGCCGATTGGAGTAAATAACGAAATAGTCTTTAATAGTGAAAATGGTTTCCTTGCGGATTCAGAAGATGAATGGTATCTAAAGATTTCGCAATTAATTGAGGATAAAAGTTTAAGGATTAAAATGGGTCGTGCCAATGCGCAACGGATGAAAGAAAGATATTCTTATGAAGTTGCCTATCATGCGTTGAGAGAGAGCCTGTTAAAGTTGCGCATGGCGAAGGATGTGTAATAACCGATTGCAGCGGATAAGGTTCTGTTAAATCATTGTGGGATGCTCTTAAATCCCACGATACTTAACACCTTCCTTTATCCTACATAGACTTAACAGAACCAGTTAGGCAAACATTAAAATATGTGTAATAACATTTATTGTAAGTGGTGGATATATGATAGATTACATCACAAGCTGTTTCAGAAACTTAAAAAATGCAATAAAATCTTACTTTAGCTTGGATAAGGAGATCAGTATCGGCTACGAGAGGAATATTTTTAGCAACGTCGGCAAAGAGATGAACAATGGACGACGACATGGTTAAAAAAATTATAATAGCTGAGGCTATTGTAAGTTTGATTATTATTGCATTCTATATAACAACATTTATGTGAACCTCTTAAGCCGATTCTCAAGGTGCTCTCTTCTTGGTTCTATTAAATCTTTATGGGATGCTTTTAAATCCCATGATACTGCGATACTTAACACCCTCCTTTATCTTCGAGTTCATCCCAAAACTCTCCATAAATGAGAGAAGATACTAAGTAGAGCAAACCAATAAGAGACTTCTCTTCGATCTCATACCTGAGGGCTAATCTTTTAAAAGAAGTTAGCCAGGCAAAAGCCCTTTCTACATATCTTCTGAATTTATAATCCAGTTGCATGAACTTCTTTGGCCTCCCCCTCTTTTTATTTTTTCTGTTTCTCTCATTCACCGGTATGTTAGATTTTATACCTCTTCTCCTGTTGTAACTTCTAATCTCTTCTGAATCGTAAGCTGAATCACAGTTCATAGCTTTAGGTCTTGTTATTGGCCTTCCTGCTTCTCTGTTTATCTTGAAGTCTTCTATTGTTGGCTTGTAAGTCTTTGAGTCATGTATGTTTGCAGGAAATAATGCAACAGATAATGGTAATCCATCTTTATCTGCTAGTATGCTTATCTTTGATCCCTTCACCTTCTTATACCCATCATAGCCTATATCTCCTCCTTTTTAGCATGAATGGAATCGGTATCAATCGAGCAAATGGATAAATTGAGCTTTTTTAGCTCGTACCTTTCTGAGACAAACATTTGGAAAATTTGTTTGTATGCTCCATTCTTGCAGAGTTCCAAGTGTAACCTATGAATTGTTGATTTCGTTCCATATGTCCTTGGTGTATCTGACCATGCACAGCCAGTAGTCAGCCCATATAGGATACCATCGAATGCTATTCTCTCATCAGTTCTGAGTCTCCCTGTTTTTGGTTTTCTTGGTGGCAGGAATGGCTTGACCTTTACCCACAGCTTATCATCCACTTCCCTAAATGTCATATGTATTATTTTTCCACAAGCCTTTTTAAGTTTTGGGATATCCTCTATGTTTGCCCACTGTTTCCCTTGCTGTCGATTTATGTAGTATTCCACTGATTCACTTGTTACTCTACTTACTGATTCGTAAAAGTAGCCGCCACTCCAGAAAGAGTGGTCATATTCTTTTACTCTAACATGCTCCCAGTATCGTTCACGAAGTTCCCTTGAACTTACTCCTCTTGCTCCTTTGAAATATTGAGCAATCTGTGGAACACTATATTTCTTGCAATTACCTACAAACAGATGAACGTGATCTGGGCCGAATTCCAGAGCACGAACAATTATTTTGTATTTTTCAGCTATTCTGAGAAAAGATTCCTCACAAGCCTTTTTAAGGATAACATCCCTAAATACATCACGTCGGTATTTCGGCGTGAACTGGAAATAGTAGTTACTCTCGCCAAGGCTATGGCTACACCTATCGAATTCCATTGAATGCCTCCAGTATTCGAGAAGCTTCACGCTACCCGAAAGTTTGTTTGCGAAGGGATATGCAACTATCCTCTCGCATCCTAATTACGGACTACTATTCAAAAAACGATGGTATCAAGAACCCCACAACCTTAAAAGGCGGTGGGGTTCTTGATACCACGAACTAAACCTTACACTGTACAACGCCAGCACATAATGAGTTTACACCATCTGAAGACTCGAATATTTAAATCATATCAACAAATGTACCTCCTCTTCTGGAAAGTCTCATTGATTCATCTTGAATCGATGAAATAAGAAAAAATTTGTTATTCTAACCCCCATATTGGTTCTGGCAATACATACTTTCTTGCGAAAGAAAAGTTTTGTTTTCCCGCCTGTGGTGTTCTACTCCGTATGTGCTGCTGTAACCCCATATTCTCATCGGGTAGGTTGGTAACTAACCCGTCTGACCCAATTTCAATGCCATCTACATAGTATCTGGCTACTCCTTCCGTAACCAAAATAGAAAGCCGAATCCAAACATCTTGTGGAAATTGTGGGGTTTCTGAGTAATAAAATTCTACACCATTGTTCGTGGCATAGATATTTCTAAGATTCGCCCCGTCTATGCTAATCGATTGTATCATAACACGATCATGCATCATTGTGCTGCTATCACTCAACCCGAACAGAATATTTGCAGGGTTCCTTGTTCTCATTACCATTGCTTCATACGCAACATTTGTGGGCGGCACAATTGCAGAGTCAATAAAACTTTGTTCGTCATATCCGTGCCATTGTATGAATGTGTTTGCTCCACTAGTGGTTGATGCCGCAGATTCATTGCCGTAATATACGTACACATCCGCCGTCCCCGGACTCTCCGGTATCGAATCAACCTCAACCCACACCTCAGCACTGCCACCGGGCGCATACGATTCTACCCAGTAGTCCAGCAAAGTAACCCCGTCCGATCTTGTGAACCTTATATCCCCGAAATCATTCCGCACGTTATTTCCAAGATACACCGTACCCGGCACATCGGTTCCGGAACCTTTCCTGACCGTAAGCTTTAGCTGATAATTCGTTTGCGCCCCTGCTGTAGTTCCCCTGATGCTTAATTTCTTACTGAAGCCCCAGCCGGGAAGCCCGGTTACATCGACTGTTACATTCGCATAATTGTTGTTCTCATCAAGTTCCGGGATCTTTTTCCCGGGGTCAACTATTACCGATATATTATATGAACCGTAGTTTTCAGCCATCCACTTTGTTTCCAGAGTTACGGTCTCTCCTGCTTTTAATACCGGTATTACGGAGGTATTGAAGACGCTGCTATCTTTAAGGAACTGCACCTCTACGTTTCGAGTGACCCCGTGCCCGGCATTGTTAACATCCGCTTTTACGGTGAAACCTTTTGTTGCACTATCACGGACAGCCTGGATATTTGTAGGCCGCAAGTCCGGCAAGACTTTTTGCACAGCCTGGTATACATCTATCCTCCCTGAGCCGTATTGATTGTCCTTACCCGCAGACCCGAGATCAACAGCGCTTTCTTCAAGAGCCTGCTGTACTTCGTCCGGGGTAAGATACGGATTTGCGCTCAGCACAAGGGCAGCAGCGCCTGCAACATGAGGCGCTGAAGCGGATGTGCCGCCAAAAATACCGTGAGAGGTAGAGACGAAGGTGGGAGCAACGACATCGGGTTTGATGAGCGTGTTGCCGGCAGCATCATATACCGGTCCCTGACCGCTGAAGTATGCAAGATCACCTTGATAAAATTTATTTTTTATATCTGTTGCAAGAATCATATATTTCACTTTAGATTCTTTGTTTGTTTGTAGGTTCCCGTAAATTGCAGTAAGAAAAGCGGCAGTATTAACGTACGGCTCGACTAAATTAGGAAGTGTGGCTCCTACAGTGAACGAATATCTGCTTGTAGCCGGTGCTGTTATGCTGGATTCCTTAACATAATTATCAACCCACTGGTTCTGTTTGTCAAGTATTTCTGATAACGGAAGATCAGATCTGGAAGAAGGAAGGATAAAAACCTGGAAAGGTGTTCCTAGCACGTCGGAAGATTTGTATTTACTTGAATTAGTAACGAAAATTCTAACATCGCTTGATCCATTAACCGGGATTGCTATGCCTCTCACCCCTCTGGAGTAGCGATCCTGACTGCTATCTAAGAGTAGCGGTTCGGTATCATTAGTTCCAATTTTAATATCTAGTTTATCAGCATCAGCAGGGTTTAAATGAAGGTACGCTGTGACAGTAGTATCTAGCTTAGAAGACCATACTGCATTTAATGTCTCATCGTATCCCTTGCTGAAACTTGCGAATTCATGCCAGCCATTCTTATTATTGTCCTGGTACGTCCCTTTGTAGTGAAGCCGCGCGTAATTACCTGCGGCATTGATATAAAGAATGCCGTTTGCTCTCGCCAATGTAATATTTTTAGAGATCGGGTCAGTCCCATCCAGGTCTAGATTGGGTGCTGATTGTGATACCGAGATTATATCCACTCCATTGGCTGTGGCATTTTCTATTTCATTGTTCCAGTCTTCTCTGTAAGCGGTTACATTGGCGCCGGGCGCGATTGTTTGGATGACATCCATGATTTTGGCTTCATGAGGCGAGGTAGAACCATCGATCACAGCTACTTTCACCTTCGAGCCGTCAGGCTTCAAACCTGTGAACCCAAGGCTCCTTACCCTGTCACCACCTATAATGGCATCCCCTTCAGCAGTTGATTCCAGATATGGTGTAGCAACAACATAGACCCGTGTTATAAAACCCAGTTCCCCTGCTTCACGTATCTTAGAAATGGGTAAAGACGCTTCAATGAGGATTTCACCACCGATGTCGGTCGCATTAATAACACCTAAAACATCTATGCCCATCGATCTTAACGTGCTTATGTACGTTTCATTCTCTTCCGGAACCGGTATTCTTACCCGGATACTGCCGTTTTCAACGATATTGTGAGGGTTCCTTGAGATGAAGGCAACTGCTGCATCCATACCCTGGGTTTCGTACAGGTACGCAGTGTAATTCAGCCCCGTGCCAAGCTTATCATTCTCAAACGGGTTTTGCGGGGGAAGCGGCATTGTCAGCTCTTTATTCGTATTCTCCACATACGCGACTATGTCCGCATTTCCTGCGTAACCGAGCGTATCTATAGCAGAAACGCTTATCTGGTTGCCGTTTTCGATCAGTGTTACATCCTGGTAAAAGCTGCCATTGATAACAGGTACATCAAAGATTTCATTATTTACTTTTATCGTAGCATTTGTAACGTTCCCTCTAATAGTTCCGGTGACAGCAGTTTTAAATTCAACCGGTGTTCCATCAAGAGGGACACTAACAGGATGGTAGGCATTTTTTATTGGAAACTCAATTTCAACAACAGGCGCTGCATGAATGTATATGGTTATTGAACCGCCCGGCTTACTGTTGAGCTTCACCTGCAGATTGTTGTGAGATTTCAGTTTTATCGATTTATTGATCGAATTAACATTTTTTTTGAATTCCTTTTGCCTGACGATTGTTTCTCCGTTAAGTGTGATCGTTGCGCTGCTTATTTTATGGCCATCGTCCCCGTCGTTATCCACATGGGGTATAAAATCGCCCTCAGGAGAGGAAAAATCATCGTCTGCAGATTTTTCATCTTCATGATCGAATTCCTTTCGCCTGGCGATCGTTTCTCCGTTACGCGTGGTTTTTGTGCCTCTTATTTTATGGCTGTCGTCCCTGCTGTTTTCCACATGCAGTATAAAATCGCCCTCAGGAGAGGAAAAATTATCCACAAAAATATCCGTTGATCCTTTTGTTCTCTCATAAACAGTCGGACCAAAAACAAAATTATCATCTGCAAATGAAATATCTGCACTGCTAATAATTATTAAAAACATAACCACATATTTTTTATAATTCATTTTTACCACTTTTTCCACTAATACCTTTTTGTACCGTCTTCGATTCAGATAGAAAATCGCCAAGCGCTGCAATTATAATGCGTGTAACATTGTCACTTTCTATCCTTTTGGCATCCCTCAAGTGCAAAAGTACTATATAAGATTTTTGCAACTAAATATAAAATAATTTCTATTATTGCATTAAAAACCAAAGTGTAGAGACAGCCTCAAAGAAGCGTTGCCATACAGGCACGAAAACCGATTGAAATAACATCACGAAACTATTTATATCTTCTCAAAAACTTCGGTATATTTTTCAACGATCTTCCTCAGGTCATGTTCCTTCTCAACATACCGCCGCCCGTTCATCCCCATCTCATCCCTTAGCTCTTTATTTTTAATTAAAGTCTTAACATCGAACACCATCTGCTCAAATGTCCCTGAATGAAACCCCAGTTTATATTTGCAGATGATCTCATCCGGGTCGACGCTCAGGCTTACAACCGGGGTATATCCTGCCCACGCCTGCAAAAAAGTATTTGAAAAACCCTCAACTGTTGAGGTGTTTACCAGGATCGATGCGCTATTAAAATAGTTATTTATTTCCGGATATGGCACAAAGCCTGTGAACTCAAGATTTGATATTAGCTCTGCCTCTTTCTTTATCCCATCATAAAACTGTCTGTTGCCGCCGGAGCCTCCGACCATCTGGAACTTAGCGTCCGGAATAGCCCTTGCAAGCTCAAGGAACAAGCCCGGCTGCTTCCATTCCGGTTTTATCGTCCCCACCCAGAGAACAACAGGCGGGTCGGGTTTGTTTTTTTCTGTGCACCCAGCCTGATAGCATGGATTTTTTATAATTATGCTATCAAGGTCGGATTTTTTCTTCAGCATAATATGCTGATATTCACTCTGCACAATTATTCGCTTAGCCCTTTTTACGCCAGAATTATAAAGGATCCTTTCGTAGAACTTTGCTCTTTCGGTAAATATCCCATTCACTTCAATGTCGCTTGACATCCCATACACGAATTTTCTTTTTCTCATGGCGCAGAAAAAAGCGATAATGCCGGTCTCCGCGGTTGCTGCCCTCTGGTAATAAATATCTGCGCCAGCCTTTTCTAAAACTTTCAAGAGACGATAAACCCTTAAAGGAAAATATATAACATTTGTATAACCCCTGATTGGAAATTTTAAGATTTTTATCCCGTCCTGGACCTCTACATTCTCCTGCCCGTAATCATCCACTATAAAAGATATGTCAAACCCTTTTTTTGCCAGTTCTTTTGCTACAAGCGCCTGGTGGAGCTCTGCACCGCCGGCTGACCCGGTATTTCTCTGCGAGAGATACGAATATGCACCGGGTGAAAAAAAGCATATTTTCATGACCCGTTCCCGTCGGGTTTTACTCCCCTCCCCACGACCATCCCCGGTGAAGATACCTGGATATCTGTAAGCCCGGCTTCCATGAACCATCTTTTCAGGGTCTTCATCGTTTGGGGATTGTCATACCTGGGCGACAGCATATCAAAAGTGTCAAGAATGGCCCAGTCCATGAGGTCTTCGTCCTTCACTGGCAGCACGTTCTTATAATTTATTATCGGGATTAAGGAACTCAGGGAATTGCCAAAAGCCGGGATTTTTTTCAGGGCATTGCTGGCTGGAAGCAATATGGGTACAACTCTAGTAAGTATAACATATAATTTAGCGCTATCAATTTGTTTCGTGAAAACACGCAAAAAATATTTTGACTGAAAATAATTCCTGACGCTTTTCTTATAAATATCCACAACGATCTCTCCACCTGGCTTCAGGTACGGTACCAGACTTGAAAATGCCTTTTTGACATCAGGTGTATGCTGCAAAACCCCAAAACAAAAGATTTTATCAAAATATCCTTTTTGAAAAGGAAGTTCATAGATGCTGGCCTGGAAGATATGAAGGTTTTTTGCCAGTCCATTGTTAGCGAGGCAGGCATCAACCGCAGTACTGAGATCAAACGAATATACCTCCGCGCCGGTCTCTATAGCTATCTGGGTAAATCTTCCCGCCCCGCATCCCACTTCCAGTATTTTCTGGTTTTTTAAATTCCTATCCCACTTCGTCTGGGAATAAAAACGTTTTTCTGAGATATTCGTGCCGTTGAATTTATCTATCTGTGTCCTGGAGTGCTTATTCCATTCAAGTCCAAAGGAGGCTGCATAGTTATCTTCTTTTACAAATCTCGGGATGCAGTTCCTGACAGGATAATTACCTGAACAATTTTTACAGATCAACACGCCTTCTTCGACCTCATTGCTCTGTGCTTTCGTTATCCTGCGCTCAAGCTTACCATGACAGGCGGGGCAATATAAATCGTTAATTATACTCTCTTTCATATTTTATTGATTTGTAATATATTATTCTACATGGATAAAACATTATGTATCATGAAAAAACTGTTCATACCACAGTTCAAGGGCAAACAGGTTCCAGACAAGGTCAGTGTTGCGATACCAGTCATTTCTCCGGGAATTCTCAATTAACATTTTGACTTTCTCTTTCTCGAATAGTCTATTTATCAATTCCCCTTCATCCAGTTTCTGCTCAACCGGTTCTTTCATTTCATTCTTTACCCAGTGGATATAGGGTACACTGAAACCTGTTTTCTTTCTTTTTATAATTTCTTCAGGAACCAGATCTTTGACTGCCATCTTCAATATATGCTTTCCATCCCCGTTTTTGATCTTAAAGTTGGGCGGGATTTTAAAACTGAACTCAACAATGTCTTTATCCATCAGCGGCAGCCTTTCCTCAACAGCATTTGCCATTGTAGCTTTATCTGCTTTCATCAGGTATTTTTCAGGTAACAGGTTCTTGCAATCGAGAGCGAGCATCTTGTTCAATGGATGCTTCATATCGGCCGGGAATACGATCAAATCTTCATCAAAGCTCATGCGCTCAGAAGTGAACCGCTTCAGTTCTTCATCTGCCATCGCTGCTTTTGTCAGGTCTAACGACGCATGGTACAAATCTTTTTGCGAAAAATAATTTAGTACGTAATACGGGAACTCCTTTTTAAAAAAACACTCTTGTTTCAAATAGGATGAAACAATGTTTTTTAACGTGCTTCTGAAAATACGGGGCAGGCTGAACCAAGGATAGGTCTTCAAGCCTATCTTGTAATGACCGTATCCCCCGAATAGCTCATCCCCCGCTTCACCGGCAACTACCACTTTAACATATCTTCTTGCTTCTTTTGCAAGGAAATAATTTGCGATGACTGCTGCTTCGCCAATCGGTTCGTCATAATGCCAGGCTATCTTTTCCAGTTCTTTAATAACATCCCCTGCACCTATCTCAACTTCGTGGTGTACCGTATCGACATGCTCCGCCGCCATTTTTGCAAAGTCAAGCTCTGAGAAATAGCCTTCAAAACCCATTGAAAACGTATGCAGGTCATAGTCAATCTTTGGCTTTGTAAGCGCAACTACACTTGTAGAATCAATCCCGCCGGATAAAAATGCGCCAACGGGAGTATCGGCTATGGTTCGAAGCTGCGCCGATTCTTCAAGCAGCGCTCGAAGCTTCCGAACGAAAAATTCCTCTGGCGCGTTTACAATATCTTCTTTAATCTCAAAATATTTATCTATTGTTACAGTTCTACTGCTGATATCAAAGGTAAGTATCTCGCCCCCGAGCACTTTCCTGATGCCAAGGAACATGGTATTTCTTCCGATGGTGTATTGATGCGTCAGATATGCGCACAGCCCTTGCGTGTCGATTTCTCTTTTAATCCCGGCTTCAAGGATAGCTTTGATCTCAGAGGCGAAAACGAACCTGTTTCCATCCCAGTAATAATACAGGGGTTTCTTACCTATAGGGTCTCTTGCGAGTATCAATTTTTTCTTTATAGAATCGTATATCGCGAATGCGAACATTCCCCTGAGGTTTTTAACAAAATCAATTCCAAAGTCCTCATAGGCATGAATCAGAACTTCGGTATCGGTATTTGAATAAAAATCATGCCTTCCCTTTAAGTTTTTTCTCATATCCATGAAATTATATGTTTCACCGTTGTACGTGATCCAGACAGTCCCGTTTTCGTTGCTCATCGGCTGCTTTCCTTTGTCGGATGTATCGATGATGCTGAGGCGCGTATGACCGAGGGAGACATTTCCATCTACATACGATCCACTGTCATCGGGACCACGGTGAGACAGATTTTTTATCATCCGCTTAAGGATATTTCCATCTTCAAATCCGTAAAATCCGCAAATCCCGCACATTTTTTAATTCTCCTTCAGGCTATCAATGGTTTTAATCAAACCTTTATATAATGAACCGAGGTTCAATTCATTGCAAAATATGCCATCATCCCCTATCATTTCTTCCAATGCTCCTATCCTGAACATGATAATATATGTTCATATTTAATTGTTTCATCCACGGTTGTAGTATATGCTTCAGGGACAACTGCTGAGAAAACCACACTATCAGCAACTCCATACCTGCTTCACAATCTATCTTTTTCGAGCACATATAAATGTAGCGAAACCAAAAGAATTGATTATTGGAATCTTGCTCAATAGCCCATCGAATTGGAATAGATATTTTCTCTCATCTATAGTTCTTTTTGGGATATATCTGATAGTCTTACTTTCAACTATGTCAAATCCCATACTTTTAAAACTATTTATATAATGTCTTTTACTGAACATTTTTTCGTGTTCGAATCCCCATTCCTCTTTATCAATTTTCCTTCTAATCCTGTTATACATAATCCATGGATTGAATGGATTTGGTTCAAATATTATAAATACTCCGTTATTTTTTAATGATCTATATATCTCTTTTAGGACATATCCAGTATCTGGAAAATGATGTAGTGCATCGAGCATTATGATCAGGTCG
Source organism: uncultured archaeon (assembly GCA_902386135.1). Lineage (GTDB taxonomy): Archaea > Halobacteriota > Methanosarcinia > Methanosarcinales > Methanoperedenaceae > Methanoperedens. Next base: position 38,249 of record CABMIB010000083.1, on the reverse strand, counting down.
AAACTGTATGGTTTCAATCCAGAATTTTCAATATCCATCAATATGAATTGGGATTGGTATCCGTGTGCATTTCCATAAACGTGTGCAGTATTAACAAATTCTTTGGATATATCTGTTCCATAAATAGTTCTTTTAGTTTTTTTTTCTAACCAAAAGCTTAAAAATCCATTTCCACATCCCATTTCTAAAATATTCATATTTGGCCTATTTAGGTAGCTATGTATATGTGAGTAATATGATTCAAATGGGTATATTTTGAAACAACGTTCTATATATTCCGTTATAGAATCTAAGGATTGATCTTTATTGTAGTTAATTTCTTCCTTTTTATTTTTAATTGTTTGCATAATATTTTTCACTTCAGTTTCTATTTATATGATTCATCCCTTTTATTATCTGATTATATAATGATTTAGATGTTATCTCATCGCAAAATATGCCTTCATTCCCAATCATCTCTTCAAGTGCTCCCACCCTGAATGCAACAATTGGTTTTTTATATTTAATTGCATCATCCACCGTTGCAGGATGCGCCTCAGGAACTACAGTCGGAACGACAACAATATCTGCAACTTTATACACGCTTCCCAGTCTATCCTTTTCTACCCAGCCAAGATATTCCACGCCATCTATATCTCTTTTTAACTCCCCGGTGCCCGCCACCCACAGCACTGCATCCGGCCTTTTTTGCATTACCATTTTAAAAGCCTCAAGCAACAGGTCAAATCCTTTCTCAACAGTGAGCCGTCCTATATAAGCCAGGATAATTTTATCTTTTTTAAGTTTAACAAGTTCCCCGGTATAGAGAGGGTCTTCGAATATATCAGACGTGGGAGGTATTAATATCATCTTTTCAGGAAGTATTCCCCATCCTTCAAGTAAATTTTTGTGATAACTGCTCTGGACTATAATCGTACAATATCTGTTCCACAGGAACCGCTTAAATTTTAATATAATGATCGAATATAATCCAGCCACTGGTTTCAAAAGAGAATTTTTAATGCCCAGACATTCTGCGCATTCTCTCAATCTCTGCGAATCGCTGCAGGACTGGCTCTTTGCGTAAAGATTCGGGCATAACCAGTCGTTGCGGACGATGATCCTGGTTCTGAATAACACCGATGCCACAAGCGGCGCAACCGATCCCTGCAGCAGCGAGGCATATTCCACGCAGGACGGTTTCTCCCTGATTAAAATTCGCATTACATTAACAAACATCAGGGGATTAAAAAACTCAAGAAAAGGGAATATCAATCTCCTGACTTTACTTTTAGAGTAAGGGATGTACGTGCCGATCCTGTAAATACCATCCTTATGAGGTGACCTGCCGTACAGGGAAAAAGAGATGACAAATGTATCCACGCCATTTTTTATGAGTTGGTTATAAAGCTGCTCATGTACCTCTGTAACACCCCCCCTGAATGCTTCGGTTTTTTCAGGGTATGGCGGGAAGTTAGTGATCATAATGCAGACCTTTTTCTCGTTTTTTAACAGCTCAAATAGAGAAGATACGCTTTTCATAGCCTGCGCGCGATCATGCATAGATTTTCACCGTACTTTTTAGAATACTTCGTCCCCAGAGAAAACAATATCAGAGAAGGGAATTTTATGAAAGCGTCCTGAAAAATTTTGGGAATATATTTCAGATATGGGGTATCCCATAATCCATCATAGAATATGCTCAGCACCTCAAAATTATTCTCCCGGAGCACGGAGAGCCAGCCTTCATTTGAAAGCAGTGACTTATGAGTCGTGTCTTTATAGCCGAACCAATCTTCTTTTTTCCAGTTAGCTCCTAAAGAGGATGTATTCGGAATCCTGATCACGAGCACTCCCCCGGGCCTGAGAACACGCCTGCACTCCCGTACAGCAGCTTCCGGGTCATCAAGATGTTCCAGAACATCAAAGCATGTGACCGCATCAAAGAATTCGTTCCCGTGATCTATGTGTGCGATACTGCCGGTTGAGAGTTTTGTTTTTTTCGTCCTCCGGTATGCCTCGCTTATGCAGTAGTCCGAAACATCCATTCCATAAGCTTCGTAATACTTTTCAGCATATTGCAGGAAATAACCCTCACCGCAGCCGATATCAAGCAGCTTTCCACTGCTCTTGTATTCCCGGATGATCTTTACCCATCTTCCCCAGAGCGGGCGCATTGTTGTTAGAAGGAGACCTACGTTGCTGCGCGTTTTCTTAAAATAGTCCCCATCGTATTCATGTGATGACATCAATTAACTCCTGGTACCGGGACGCGATGTATTTCCAGTCAAATTCTTTTTCCACCCTCGCTCTTGCCCTTGCTCCCTTTTCTCTGCGCAGTTCATCGTCCCTTAACACCGTTATACGCCCCGCAAGTTCTGCCGGATTCCCGGGCTCGACCAGGAAACCTGTCTCCTTGTCCAGTACCGTGTCACGCATTCCTCCTACCTTCGTCCCGACAACCGGCTTTCCGCATGCCATAGCTTCCACAACAGCAATGCCGTAAGGTTCTACGATGCTGGGCTGGACGTATATATCGCACTCGGCATACAGTTTTGGTATTTCGTAATTCGGGACAGTCTTTGTGAGAAATGTAACAACGTCGTCCAGTTGCAGCTTATTTACAAGGCTTTTTAGGTTTTGCTCCTCCCCGCCTTTTCCAAGGATGTAGAGATGCACTTGCGGTATTTCTTTCCTGACCGTTTCCATTGCCTCTACCAGGTATTCAAGCCCCTTATATCTGTGCAGCCGCGCCACGGTCAAAATCCGAAAGTCTCCTTTTGTGAGGTATTTTCTCCCCTGTTGTTGCGGTCGGAACATGTCTGTATCCACGCCCACATGTATAACCGTGATCTCTCTTTTTACTCCCAGTTCCTCTATTATGAATTCTTTAGCTGCTGTGCAGTGGGCGGTCAGCGCATCAGCACCCTCCCACAGTTTCCTGTTTGTCGTTGCATCCAGTAATTTAAGAGTATACCGCTTTGCGATGTTTTCCGGTGAATATGTCCGCTCTGACGATAGAATCACGGGTATATCGTATTCCCTTGCGGCGCTGTATGCTTTATGGCAGATGAGCGGATAATCCTCCTGAAGCATCACGATATCCTGCTCTTTGATATGATCTTTTACTCCGGATACGATGGGATTGTCTCCCATATCAATAAAGACCGGAAGGTATCTCACGTCAAAATCGATTTTATTACCCTGAGGTGCTTTATCTGTGATCGCCTTTTCACGCGGAGCCCTGGCGGTTGATGTGATTATCGTGATGTTATGCCCGAGCCGGGTGAGACCCTGTGCCAGTCCGTACTCATTGCCGCGCACATAAGGAGTGAAGTAAGGTACGACGATGCCGATATTCATTGTATGCTTCTGTAAACCTCTATTAGTTTATCTGTTACATCGTTCCAGTCATGGATCGGGAGATTTTCTATCTTCATATCATCTTTAATGCGGGATTCCCTTAACTGTCGTATAGCTTTAGCCAGTTTATCGGTCGTAACAGGCGCTTCAATGCCCAGGCACCGCTTCCCATCCGTGAACTCATCAAGAGCGCTTCCGGCTGCAACGATGCACGGCGTTCCTGAGGCAAGCGCCTCGGCAACTGTAATACCGTATGCTTCGTGCCTGGAGAGCATGATGAACACATCTGCGGATGCATAATGCCGGAGCAGTTCTTCTCTTGTCATTTGTTTATACCAGTTAATGCGCTCCGTTACTAATAGTTTTTCTGCAAGTTTTCGCAGACTGGGCTCATAAGGTCCATGCCCGATTATTTCCAGCCTGGAATCTCTTAACAGGGGAAGAGCGTTGATTATGTGCTGTACGCCTTTATATTCTTCCAGCCTTCCAACGTACAGCAATGTTCCCTTGCTATCATCCTTCCTGCCGTATCCTGTGTTTTTGAACTCTTCAAGATCCAGACCGTTTGGTATGACTTTTACTTTTCCTTCAGGCAGGTTGAAATCCTGAGTAACTTTCCGTCGCTCATGCTCGGACACACAGATCACTTTATCCGCTTTTTCAAAAATCCCGCTCCCGATAAGCCTGTATGGCTTATGAAGCACATCCCTGATGAACGTGTGCCCGCTCCTGTGATAGTGCGGCGTGAACACCATCCGCCGCCCGTTCTTTGCAAGCGCGGCAAAAAGCGCAGGCAGTGCATGATAGCTGTGCGCATGTACCAGGTCATAGCTTTGTTCCTTCAAATAAAAATATATCTGCGGCGCAATGTAGTACGCTTCTCCCGGCGCAAAAGACCTGAATCTTGTTACAGTGACGCCGTTTATCATCTCGTGCCTGCGTAAAATACCTGCGGGATCGGTACAGACCACTTCGACCTCAAAACCGCGTTTTACAAGCCTTTCACTTATTTCCTGCACGTGTGTCTCTACTCCACCGATATCAGGGTAGTAACGGGGACATACCTGTGCTATTTTCACTAAAAACTGCCTCAGGCTTCTTATGCATTAATTTAAATATAAAGGTAATGTACTTGCGAATGATATGCAAAATGTAAAAGTCTGCATCGTCGGGCCATCAAAACATTTCCTGAGCTGGATCAGCTATTTTATTATGCGGCTTGCGAATTCTTTATCGGCTTCCTGCAGCGTGTCTGTTATCTGTTACAGGAACCTTCTCCCCCGCTTCCTGTTCCCCGGGCGCGCGCATGTGGGTAAAGAGATTTCGCACCTTGAGTTCTCGCCGGCAGTGCAGGTGTACGACGGGATGGACTATAACAACCCGGTAACATGGTACAGGGCATACCGCCACCTCAGGAGAACAAAGCCCGATATCATTATTTTGCAGTGGTGGACATCCTCTGTATCCCATATGCACCTGCTCATGAAAATAATGGGCTTATCCTTGAAATCAAGGTTGGTAATCGACTTTCATGAAGTGGTTGACCCGCTGGAAGAAAGCATCTTTCCCCTCAGGATTTATTCGCGTTTGATGGGAAAGATCCTTCGCGATGATCTTGATACTTACATCGTACATTCAACATCGGATAAGTTTTTGGTGTCTAAGAGGTACGGAATTGACCCGCAAAAAATCCATGTGATCCCGCATGGCCTGTACGACCATTACGGCAGTGTCATGGATACAAAAAAGGCAAGGGAACTCCTGTCCATCAAAGAAGAGTTCGTTATCCTTTCCTTCGGCCTGATCAGGAGGTATAAAGGGGTGCCTTACCTGATCAAGGCTTTTGAGCTGCTGCCGGAAAACATAGTTAAAAGAAGCAGGCTGCTTATCGTGGGCGAGATGTGGGAGGACAGGGAAGAGCTGCTTTCCCGGATAAGATCTTCTCCCTTCACCGAAAAAATCACACTTGTGGATGAATATGTTCCTGACAACAAAGTTCCTGTGTATTTCAGCGCCGCAAGCATCGTAGTCCTGCCCTACACGCGGGCTTCACAGAGCGGTATCGCTCATATTGCAATGTCCTTCGGGAAACCGGTGATCGCTTCTGATGTAGGAGGATTAAAAGAATCGCTGGGGAAATATGCAGGAGCTATTTTTGTACCTCCCATGAATAGCGATGAGATAAAGAAAAAGCTCCTTGAGAACTTTGAGAGAGAAAAAATATATAATCCGCCAGCATTAGGATGGAATGAAATAAGTGATCAGTATCTCAAAGTGGTATCACTAAGGCAATAACTGTAAATGTTAAGTTCGTAAATACACGAACCGTTCTATCAAAGGTTTAATATGACTAAGAACAAAAAGAAGCGTGAAGAGAAATCCGTAAGAGCTGGAAAAGATAAAGAACAAAAGTTAAATTTTCCTTCTTATTTTAACTATATACCAGGCATAATCCTTCTGGCAATATTTGTCCTGTCCCTTTACTTACGGACTGTAATGCCATATGATAGCGTTTTCAGGAACGGCTTTGTTGCGTTTGCTTCGGATGATGCCGTTTTCCAGATGCGTCTTGTTGAAAATACACTGAATAATTTTCCACATAGGCTTTTTTACGATGCATTTACGGTCTACCCCACTGGCACCGCGATACACTGGGGACCCCTGTGGACGCAGATGATCGCGACTCTCTCGCTCATCGCAGGAATGGGCAGTTACAACATGCAAACCGTGAACGCCATAGCCGCCTATTTCCCTGCCGTACTTGGTGCGCTCGTTGTTTTCCCGGTGTATTACATCGGTAAGCTCCTGTATAACAGGAATGCAGGCCTGCTTGCAGCATTTATGATCGCTGTTCTGCCGGGGCCGTTCTTCCAGCGCTCGGTACTGGGATTCACAGACCACCACGTCGCCGAGGTTTTTTTCAGCACAGCGGCGATGGTTCTCTTTATGCTTGCAATAAAGGCAGGCAGTCAAAGAAATATAAAACTCTCAGGATTGAATTTAAAAGAAAATTTAAAAGAAAAACCGGTGTTGTATTCAGTACTTGCAGGAATAATGCTTGCAGCTTTCCATATCACATGGCCCGGCGCTCTGTTCTTCATTATGATATTCTTGATATTCATTTTTATCCAATCCATAGCTGACCACTTACGGGGCAGGTCAACGGATTATATTGTTGTTGCTGCGGTTCCCATGTTTTTAATTGAATTAATAGCGGTGCTGCCGTATGTTAATTTTAACTATGGTTTCGGAATATCCAATTATTCATGGTTCCATGTTGCTGTGCCTATCGCAGGCATGGCAGTTCCGGCAGCATTGAATATACTTTCAAAAGAGATTAATAAAAGAGGGTATAAACCCCTATATTACCCGCTCTCTCTTGTGGCACTCTTTGCGGCGACGCTGCTGGGATTAAAAATAATCCTTCCCAGTTTGTTTGATTCCCTGGCGGAAGCGCCCGGTCTCATCTTTGCAGTACATACAGGAGGTGCTAATACTGTTGCAGAGGGCATGTCAATTTTTTCCAAAAGCGGCTGGGTCTGGGAAAATTTCCCTGTGACCGGTTTCCTGCAAAATGATACCTGGGTGCTTGTGTTCATATTCGCTGCTCTTGCCTATGTAGGATACAGGGTTGCAAGAAGACAAAGACCTGAAGAGATGCTCCTGCTTGTATGGAACCTGGTAATGCTTCTTGCGATATACGGTCAGATCAGGTGGGCTTATTATTTTGCAGTGAATATTGCTTTAATGATCGGTTACGTTGCAGTGGCGCTTTCAGAGCGGATAATGAAGTTCGGGGGATGGTATGAGAACCAGGGCAAAAATATCGGCCTATCTCACGCACTTTCCCTGATCCTTGTAGCGATGCTTGTGCTTTTCTTTGTGTATCCGAGCGTTGTAGTTACTGCTATTGGTACCGCGAATTCACCCCCGCAGTCGCGTTATGGGGGCGGGGAACCTTCAGGCGGAGGGTACAATGAGTGGACGGAAGCGCTTAACTGGATGCGCTACAATACGCCCGATCCGGGATTAGATTATTATGCTATTTATGTACAACCTAAAAACGGCGGCACGTATCCATATCTAGATAGCGCATACGGCGTCATGAGCTGGTGGGACTATGGACATAGTATCACATACTGGGCACACAGGATACCCAATGCAAACCCGTTCCAGGCGGGAATCGGTGGAGGATCAACTCATGCGCCCGGAGCTTCTACTTTCCTGACCGCAAAAAGCGAGGATGAAGCGAATAAAGTGCTTGATGCCCTGGGGATCAATGGAAAACCCGGTGCCCGATACATAGTGAGTAATGGTTACATGGCATATGGCATCCAGAGTGTATTCGCCACCTGGAATGATGATAATGCAATATACGACCCGGCTGAGGGAGGTCAGAATGTAAGACCAGACCCAGCGAGTTATTACGAGTCTATTGCATTTACAAATCAAGGTGCCGTCCGCATTCCTGGCTTGAGAGTTTTTACAAGCATGGAAGGGAAATTACATATTCTTGATGGTAACGGCTTAAAACAGTACAGGCTGGTACACGAATCTCCTACAAATCCAAACACTGAAGGAGGCTATCAGGAGACATATTATAAAAATGTTTATAATTTACTGTACGGAGGCAATATCCCGGTTGAGAACTCAGGGGTTGTAAAGATTTTTGAATATGTAAAAGGCGCAAAGATCACAGGAAGAGCACCGCCAAATACTACGGTTACACTGACAAATACCATTAAAACAAATATCGAAAGAACTATCCAGTATTCCCAGAGCACTTCCTCAGATGGAACATATGAATTTACAGTTCCTTATTCCACAGGGGCTCCGATGGCGGGACAGACGCTGTTCGATACCAAACCGACAGGTCCCTATACAGTGACAGCGAGCAATATTTCAAAGGCTGTTGATGTCAAAGAAGAGGATGTTCTTAATGGCGGCACTGTGACCCTGGATTTGATCTAGCGTGTAACTTGAAGGAACATGAATAACCAGACTGGCATGGGTTAAGTATATAATACACGAACTGTTCTATCAAAGGTTTAATCACAGGTTTAATATGACTAAGAACAAAAAGAAGCGTGAAGAGAAATCCGTAAGAGCGGGAAAAGATAAAGAACAAAAGTTAAATTTTCCTTCTTATTTTGGCTATGTAGCAGGCATAATCCTTCTGGCAATATTTGTCCTTTCCCTTTACTTACGGACTGTAATGCCATATGATAGCGTTTTCAGGAACGGCTATGTTGCATTTGCTTCGGATGATGCCGTTTTCCAGATGCGTCTTGTTGAAAATACACTGAATAATTTTCCACACAGGCTTTTTTACGATGCATTTACGGTCTACCCCACTGGCACCGCGATACACTGGGGACCCCTGTGGACGCAGATGATCGCGACTCTCTCGCTCATCGCAGGATTGGGCAGTTACAACATGCAAACCGTGAACGCCATAGCCGCCTATTTCCCTGCCGTAATGGGTGCGCTTGTCGTTTTCCCGGTGTATTACATCGGTAAGCTCCTGTATAACAGAAGTGCGGGCCTGCTTGCAGCATTTATGATCGCCGTCCTGCCGGGGCAGTTCTTCAGCCGCTCAACGCTGGGATTCACAGACCACCATGTCGCCGAGGTTTTTTTCAGCACAGCGGCGATGGCTCTCTTTATGCTTGCAATAAAAGCCGGCCGTGAAAGGAATATAAAACTCTCAGGACTGAATTTAAAAGAAAATTTAAAAGAAAAACCGGTGTTGTATTCTATACTTGCAGGGATAATGCTTGCAGCTTTCCATATCACATGGCCCGGCGCTCTGTTCTTCATCATGATATTCTTGATCTTCATTTTTGTCCAATTTATAGTGGATCACTTACGGGGCAGGTCAACGGATTACATTGTTGTTGCTGCGGTTCCCATGTTCTTGATCGAATTAATAGCGGTGCTGCCGTATGTTCATTCTGAGTACGGTTTCGGAATATCCAATTATTCATGGTTCCATGTTGCTGTGCCTATCGCAGGCATGGCAGTTCCGGCAGCATTGAATATACTTTCAAAAGAGATTAAGGAAAGAGGATATAATCCTCTGTATTACCCGCTCTCTCTTGTGGCATTATTTGCGGCGGCGCTGCTGGGATTAAAAATAATCCTTCCCAATTTGTTTGATTCCCTGATGGAAGCGCCCGGTCTCATCTTTGCAGTACATACAGGAGGTGCTGCCACTGTTGGAGAGGGCCAGTCAATTTTTACCCAAGCCGGCGGCATGGTCTGGGGAAATTTCCCTGTGACGGGTTTCCTGCAAACTGATAACTGGGTGCTCGTGTTCATATTTATTGCTCTTGCCTATACAGGATACAGGGTTGCAAGAAGACAAAGACCTGAAGAGATGCTCCTGCTTGTATGGAACCTGGTAATGCTTCTTGCGATATACGGGCAGGTCAGGTGGGCTTATTATTTTGCAGTGAATATTGCTTTAATGATCGGTTACGTTTCAGTGGCACTTTCAGAGCGGATAATGAAGTTCGGGGGATGGTATGAGAACCAGGGCAAAAATATCGGCCTGTCTCACGCACTTTCCCTGATCCTTGTAGCGATGCTTGTGCTTTTCTTTGTGTATCCGAGCCTTGTGGTTACTGCTATTGGCACCGCGACTTCGCCTCCGCTTTCGCGTTACGGAGGCAGTGAACCTTCAGGCGGCGGGTACGATCCGTGGACGGAAGCGCTTAACTGGATGCGCTACAATACGCCCGATCCGGGATTAGATTATTTTGGCATTTATGAACAACCCAAAAACGGCACGTACCAGTATCCGGAAAGTGCTTACGGCGTCATGAGCTGGTGGGACTATGGACATAGTATCACGTACTGGGCGCACAGGATACCCAATGCAAACCCATTCCAGGCAGGTATCGGCGGAGGAGCAACGCATGCGCCCGGGGCTTCTACTTTCCTGACCGCAAAGAGCGAGGAAGAAGCGAATAAAGTGCTTGATGCCCTAGGGATCAATGGAAAACCCGGTGCTCGATACATAGTGAGCAATGGTTACATGGCATATGGCATCCAGCCTATATTCGCCACCTGGAACGACGAAGAGAATGCCTCATACGATCCGGCTTTATTTGGTCAGAATGTAAGACCGGACCCCACGAATTATTATGATTCCATTGCGTATACAAGTCAGGGTGCCGTCCGCATTCCTGGCTTGAAATCTTTTACAAGCATGGAAGGTAAATTACATATCCTTGATGGCAATGGCTTAAAACAGTACAGACTGGTACACGAATCTCCTACAAATCCAAATACGGAGGGAGGCTATCGGGAGAAATTTGATAAAAATGTTTATAATGTATTGTACAGAGGCAATATCCCGGTTGAAGATTCGGGAGTCGTAAAGATTTTTGAATATGTAAAAGGCGCAAAAATCACAGGGAGAGCGCCGCCAAATACTATGGTTACACTGACAAATACTGTCAGTACAAATATTGGAAGAACTATCCAGTATTCCCAGAACACTTCCTCGGATGGAACATATGAATTTACAGTTCCCTATTCCACAGGAAAACCGATCGCGGGACAAACGCTGTTCGATACCGGACCGAAAGGTCCTTACACAGTGACCGCGGGCAACATCTCAAAGCCTGTTAATGTCAAAGAAGAGGATGTTCTTAATGGCGGCACTGTGACCCTGGATTTGATTTAGCGGCGTAACTTGAAGGAATATAAAAACCATACTGGCACGGATTAAGGATGTCTGTGAATATCCATCGAATCCGTGCCATCCGTGTTCCGGATTGTTAAGTTTAACCGTCGTGTCAGGCTACTGCATCCCGCTCTGGATCTCTTCCAGAATTTTTGCAGTTATCTCATAGCTTATAAAAAGCTCGTGGAGCTCCTCAAGCGCCCTGTTCCTGGCATAAGTGTCTATGTTCCATTTTACATCAGGATACCTGACATCTTTCAGGATCAAGCCGTGCGAATCCAGGGGCGGAAGGCTCTCACTCAAAGTAGTATCCAGCATTTTGCCAAGCCATTCCTTATCCCTCTCTCCCTTTCCTATCAATTTCAGGGCAGTTGCTATTTTCCTGACCATGTGCCACAGGAACCTGTTCGCTGCAATATCGATATAGATCCATCCATCCTGCTCCCGGACTGAAACACTTCTTACATCACATGTTGTTGATTTGCCTTTTTCAACATTCACGAAATTCCTGAAATCATGCGTACCCGGGAATATCGATACTGCGTCTTTTATTTTAGCAATATCAAGCCCCCTGCCCCAGAGCATGTACCTGTACTCTCTCTCGATAGCGGATTTCCGTGCATTGAAATCCGCCCCCACCTGCGCCCATGCGTACGCCCATATCCTTTCAAGCTGGCTGTTGAGCGCGCGGGGCATCGAAGCGTCAGGAGCATCAGTATCAAAAGCTATTACCTGGCACAGGGCATGTACGCCCCTGTCTGTCCTTCCCGCGGCAGAATACCTTGCTTTTGAGGGATTTTTTACCGCGCCCAGGTCCCGCAGCGCCTTAAGTATTTTCCCCTCTATTGTCGGCACGCCAGGCTGTATCTGGTAGCCGTGGTATTCGGTGCCAAGATAAGCCAGTTTGAGTGCAAGTCTCATCTATGCCTTCTCCAGGAAAGCTGTTATAAGCTGGTTCCCTCTCCCGGCAAGGTCGGTTATTTCTATGTTATGAAAACCTGCACTCTCCAGCCATTCTCTGTACTGAGCTTCGGTCCACGTACTGCCGCCTTCTGTATTGGCAAGCATGTTCACTGCGAACATCTCCGCATCCGGGCTTCTTCCGCGCACGAAGTCCTCTATCGCCACCATTCCGCCTTTTCTCAGGAGCTTCGTTACATTCTTTAAAAGCCTCTTGTTCCCTTCTTCAGAATAGATGTGGCAGATGTTGCCCATGAAAACGATGTCGAACAATTCCGCTTCGAATTCCTTCACGAACTCGTCTCTGGTAAAATCCCCTTTCTTCAACATAAGGTTCTTTATGCCTTTTAACTCAAATTCCGTACCGACATAATCTATGGTCTGCGGCATATCATAGAGAACCGCACTCAGACCCCTGTTCACGAAGGCTTTTGCGTATTTACCGGGCCCTCCGCCCAGGTCAAGTGCGCTCTTTGCGTCCTTCTTTCGTTTAAGGCACAGGTTTACCACGTATTCTACAGCCTTATCAGGCTTGGAAGCCATGGCATGCATAAAGGATGACACATCCCTCGGTGTTTCCCTCTCAGGTTTTGACCCTTTGATTATTTCAGGGAGGGCAAGCCATGCTTCCAGAATATTCAGGAAATGAGGGAGATAGCCTCCGACGTAGTCATCGCCGTGTTCAATGAAAAGAGGGCGCGCCTTATCCGCAAGGATGTACCTTTCATTTCTCTTGTTCACGTATCCGAGACGATAGAGCGCCTCAAGAACAATGAATAAAGCCCTCTCGTCTGCTTTAAGCTTACGTTTCAGGGTTTTTATATCCGTCTCCTCTGTCAAAGCCGGAAAGAGCCCTGCTTTTTGCGCTGCACCGAGTAAAACAAGTTTGCGTGCGTCTTCGCCTGCATGTTCAAGATCAAGCTCTTCTGTCATTTTTTAACCTCTTTTACGAGAAGATTATCAGACGGTATCAAAGTATTTATACCGCCCTGTTGCATACACTATTTCAAGGGGTAGATAATGGCAGATAAGACTAAAAAAAATCCAGATGCAGCCGGGAAAATGCCTGTATTATTCATAGGTCATGGTTCGCCTGTAAATATCATCTTAAAGAACGATTTTACCAGGGCTCTTGCAAAATTGGGGAGAGAGCTGCCGAAGCCCGAGGCAATAATGGTTATTTCAGCACACTGGCTAACAAGGGGGACTTATGTAACATGCATGGAAAGACCACGAACCATTTATGATTTCTATGGATTCCCGCAGGAATTATACAAAATAGGATACCCGAGTCCAGGGGCACCGGGGCAGGCGGGACTGGTAAAAGAATATATAAAAAAAGTGCCAATCGAATGCAACACCGACTGGGGGCTGGACCATGCTTCCTGGGCTATCTTAAAACACATGTATCCGGAAGCCGACATCCCTGTTTTTGAAATGAGCCTTGATTATTCTTTCAACGAATGGGACCCGAAACCGCTACAGTATCATTATGAACTGGCGTCCGGGCTTGCCGGGTTAAGGGAGAAAGGAATTTTGATCATAGGCAGCGGCAACGTGGTACATAACCTCGGGCTGATCGATTTTCGTGACATAAACGCGAAAACATATGATTGGGCTGTAGAGTTTGATGAGAAATTAAAGTTTAACCTGCTCCATAAGAACCACAGAGAGCTGATCAATTACAAGGACATGGGTGAAGAAGCTTCATTAGCTGTGCCGACCCTCGATCATTATCTGCCGATGATATATACGATTGCTTTACAGGGAAAAAATGAGCCACTCACGTTCGTTTATGAAGGGTTCCAAAACGCTTCGATCTCCATGAGATGCTTCAGGATCGGATGAACTGTTTTGAAGATATATGTATACAGCTTCCAAAAAATCCCGGAGACAATAAGAATATATATTGCTGATAGCAATGATTATACTGGGGGGTAAAAGTGATGCCTGAAACTTCATGGGTTTTCGCGATTGAGGAAAATAAATTGCAGGATAATTTTGCTAGCATGGTGTTCCCGAAAGGGCTGCCTGTCCTTCTTATCAAAAAAGCAGGGGAGATCTACGCAATATCCAATAAATGCGCGCATATGGCATGTGCACTGGCAGGTGGTACGTTAAAAGACTATATAATCAGGTGCCCTTGTCATGACTGGAGATTCGATATCAGGACAGGTGAATTTTTAGATGCCGCAGAGATCAAATTAAAGGTTTATGAATGGAAGTCGTCGGAAGGGAAAATATTTATAAAAATTGGGGAGTGAAAATATGGTGAAAATATCTATGTATACGCTCAGTACATGTCCGTGGTGCAGGAGAACAAAAAAATTCTTCACTGACAGGAACATTCCGTTTGAATATATAGATTATGACCTGGCGGATGAGAAAGAACAGGAAAAGATACTGGAAGAGATGTCCAAGTATGGCGGTTCTGCTTTTCCGTTCGTGAAGATCAACGGTAAGGTGATTATCGGATATAACCCTGAAAAGTATTCTGAGTTATTAGAGACTGGCGGGGAAAAATAAAAATAAGCGTGGAATCAAAAAAAGATGCATTCGATTGGTGCAGTCCGGAGCGCAATGGTTTCAAGCTCTTGATGAGCTTGAGGTTCTCTCCCGGACATCATATCAAAGTAAACCTTGCTAAACAATCGCATCTCCCATCATCCTCAAGTTTTTTGGTCTCCATTTCTACTTTACATCTTATGCCTATTTGTTGAGCTATTCCTTCAAAGAAAGGTATCAGGACAGGCCATGAGATATATCTATCAATATTCAACTTTCTGGCTATCCGAAAATATCTGGATGCCCCGAAGATTCTCACTAACGTCTCTTCGGGATCATACTTCAAGATTGCAAAGTTAAATTCCGGACTGCTAGTATATATTGCTGAAATACACACTATCGCAAGTCCTCTGGTGTCCCTCGGTACTTCTACGCCTCTTTCGATTGCCTCTTTTGTCTTTAATTGGCCAAGTTCCCTGAAGAGAGACTTGGAAATCGAATCCACCCTGTCCCAACCACATTGCTGGCCTATGTGTTTTAAAGTAAATCCATAGAATCCTGCTGTAACGTTGGAAAGTACCAGAGCTAACTCCTCTGCGGTCTTGGGAAAAATCCTATTTACTAAATGTTCTTCCAGTTCTTTACTGGGATACTTATCTTTTCCCCTGAGAACTTTCAGTTCGTCATAAAGCTTTACTCCTGTCATACGCTGCCCCCTGATTTATCTGATAATTTATTGGTGTCCAAGAGGAATATAATTTCCCCAGGACTTTGTTGCTTATATGAGCGCTTAGCACGTTGTCTATCCGCTTATGCCAGTTCCATCAATAATTTCTCAGCCTGCTCTTCACCGTAATCCATCATGCAATGTATAAATGACGGACTGCGATCCATCTTTGATTCCTTATCCAGCTCGTAAAGCATCTGGATGAATCTTACCTTAATATGCTTGAATTTATCATCTGGAAGGTATCCGAGTCTTATCCATTCGTTGATCATTCTTACAAAATCAATTTCCTGGTGTAATGAAAGATTGCCTGAGAGCGTATTACGCCTGTCACGTATCTCTCCTATCGACACCGGCTCCCTGTATTTCTGAATCGTATCCGGGTTTATATGTATTACCCATATCTCATCGGGTTTTATCGCGCCCTGAAGAACGCATAGTAAAGGAGGATTATGTGAGAACATGCCATCCCAGTACAGTGTATCATCGATCCGTACTGCTGGAAACAGCTCCGGAAGCGCGGCCGAAGCAAGAATTGTATCAACACTGATATCATTATTCTTGAAAGTTTTGAATTCACCGGAGAGAACATCAACAGCCCCAACAAATAGATCAGGGCTTGATGGGGTTATGAGCTCTTTGATTTTTCCGAACTCAACATGCTTTTCCAGGATGGTTCTCAAATATTCCTGAGCCCAGGGAGGATAATAATACGGGCTGACTTCGGGTACGGGAACAAGATCGCTCAATCTGGATGTCCAGACAACCCAGTTGTTCAAAAGGATATCCGCAGGCGTACTCGCTGATACATCCTCCCAGAAAGAATCCAGGAGCCTGATAGCCTTTTCCTCATCATTCGTTAATAAGCCGTACCATGCCAGCAGGGCACAGATGGAACCGCCGGAAGAACCGCTTAATGCCACGATCTCGTAATTCCCATTTTCTTTCAGCAGCCTTTTCAGTGCTCCTGCAGTAAAAGCTGTAAAACTCCCGCCGCCCTGGCATGCTATAGCAATGCGTATTCTTCCATTTCCTCCACCAGTTGCAATAATTTATTCCCCCTTACTTTAATGTACATTGCTTTTACTTAAAATATTTCTAATTACCCCAGAAGCTATAAGTCCTATCGATATAAAATATATTCCTTAGAGAAAGGAGTGGGTAAAATGGAAATAACACCTATCAGAACCGTCTGTATCTTCGGAGCAGGGTTTATGGGGGCCCAGATAGGGCTCCAGAGCGCATCTCATGGCTATACGACCTGGATCGTCGGTCATTCCGAAAAGTCGTTGAAACAGGCTTCGGATAGCTTTGTGCAGGAATTAGAAGCACGGGTCAAAAAACAGCAGATCACTACGAATGAATCGAAGGCTATCCTCAGCCGGATACATTTAACCAAGGACATAAAAGAATGTGCAGATTCCGTTGACCTGGTGATCGAAGCTGTTCCTGAAAAATTAGACACCAAGCGAGAAGTTTTCGCCCAATTGGATAAGGTTTGTCCAAGCCATACTATCCTGGCGACGAACAGCTCGTCCATTCGCATCTCAGCTATAGAAGATGCCACAAACCGTCCGGATAAAGTCCTCAATATGCATTTCTATCCACCGATATGGGAGCGCCCGATGGTAGAACTGATGCGCGGTACGAGAACATCCGACGAGACGATCGAAAGCGTGCGTGAATTTGCCCGCAATATCGGGTTAACGCCCCTTCTTGTACTTAAGGAGAGCACCGGCTTTCTCTTCAACCGGGTATGGCGGGCGATCAAGAAAGAGTGCCTGCACATCGTGGATAACGGAGTTGCAACTTACGAAGATGTGGACAGGGCATGGATGATCTTTACAGGGATGAAGATCGGTCCCTTCGGTCTGATGGATCTTGTCGGGCTTGATGTCGTTCGGGACATTGAACTGGAATACTATCATGAGTCAGGCAATGAATCGGATTATCCTCCCAGGCTCCTTCTTGATAAAATAGAGAAGGGTGAGATGGGCGTTAAGACAGGCAAAGGCTTCTATACATATCCTAATCCTTCCTTCGAGCAGCCCTACTGGTTAAGAGGCGGCGGTAAAGAATGAGTTAATGAGTTGTGCCGGGTTAACAGAATCAACAGGGCTCTAGAAAGTTATAAGTTCTATAGATAAAATATATATTTTACAGAAAGGGGGTATAATATGAAAGCAGCACAGATTAATAACTACGGAGGCAGTGAGGTTGTAAAGATTAATGAAAATGCACCGAAACCCACTGTATCCCAGGGACAGCTTCTTGTCGAGGTATATGCAGCCGGAGTTAATCCTGTCGATTGGAAAATCCGCGAAGGGTATATGCGGCAGATGGCGCCGCTAAAGTTCCCGGCAACTCTGGGAGGAGATTATTCAGGAGTTGTAGCAGAAGTCGGGGAAGGCGTTCCCGGCTTCAAAAAAGGCGATGAGGTTTACGGGCAGGCCAGCATCACAAGGGGCGGGTCAGGCTCTTTCGCCGAATTTGCTTCGGCAGATGTTAACACCACGGCACATAAACCGAAGAACACAGGTCATGTTGAAGCTGCTGCACTGCCGCTTACAGGGGTAAGCGCCTGGCAGGCACTAGTGAATCATATAGGTCTTTCCAGGGACGAAAAGATACTCGTACATGGCGGCGCAGGCGGTATCGGGTCAATCGCAATCCAGCTCGCCAGGTACCTGGGAGCATATGTGGCAACAACGGTGAGCGCAAAAGATATACCGTATGTCAAAGAACTGGGCGCTGATGAGGCTATAGATTACAAAAACCAGCCCTTCGAAGATATTGTACACGATTATGACGCAGTCTATGATACGGTAGGCGGCGAGACGTACGTAAGATCCTTCAAAGTGCTCAAGAAAGGCGGCATAATCGTTTCCATGTTAGAGCAGCCCCGTTCAGACCTCATGGAACAATACAAAGTGAATGCCATAGGACAATTCACGCAGGTGAACAGTGAACGATTGTCTAAGCTGGCTGAACTCGTAGAGAAACATGCTATCAAAGTGCACGTTGAAAGAACATTTCCTCTGGAACAGGCAGGAGAAGCGCTCTCATTCCTGCAAAAGGGGCACCCGCGGGGCAAGGTTGTCTTGAGGATAAAGGAAGACTGATGATTCATCCCTTTTGATCGCTAAGTATTAAGTAGATAGTGTTGATTTGCACCGCCTATTTAATTTTGGCATGCGGCTGGCGCTGCTATCGAAAAAACGGAATTTCGTGTAGATAAGCAATACGGTGAAATTATGATCCCTTTTGATGAAGCGGTTATCTCGGCAATGAAAAAGGTAGCTCCAAGCGTGGTTAATATTGCAAACGTGATGCTTGTAAGAGATTACTATTATCGTGTTATACCTGTCAAAGGGGTAGGCTCCGGGCTGATAATAGATCCTGGCGGATTTATTTTGACCAATGCCCACGTAATTGAGGGAGCCAGGGAGATTGAAGTTATCCTTGTGGACGGGAGAAAGTTCCCTGGAAAGGTTGTGGGAGTTGACAAGAGCACAGACATAGCCGTGATTAAGATAGAGATAGATGATACAAACCTCCCGGTTCCAACGCTGGGCGACTCAGATAAGCTGATGGTAGGCCAGATAGCCATTGCTATTGGGAACCCCCTCGGTCTTGTAGGTGGGCCTACGGTTACCACTGGCGTAGTAAGTGCTCTTAACCGTTCCATCCAGTCCGAGAGGGGTTTTATGGAGGGACTGGTCCAGACAGATGCAGCTATAAACCCGGGAAACAGCGGCGGTCCGCTTGTGGATAGCTCTGGAGTGGTGTTCGGGATAAACGCAGCCATTGTTCCCTTTGCCCAGGGAATCGGGTTTGCCATACCAATAAATACAGCGAGACGAGTCGCAGAGGACCTCATGGCCTATGGAGAAGTCCAGCGACCCTGGCTGGGAATAACTGGCCTGGATATAACTCCCAAGGTTGTTGCCTACTATGATTTACCTGTGAGTAAAGGTATCATAGTTATGAGGGTGGTTCCAAACAGTCCAGCCGATAAGGCCGGGCTGGAAGAAAAGGACCTGATCCAGAAAATAGATGATGTAAGCATAGGTAATATGAAAGATCTGACCAGTGAAATTAATAAGAAAAGTGTGGGGGAGCGGGTTAAATTGACAGTGATACGGGGCAAGGAGAGGTTTAGTGTCGAGGCAAAACTTGGTAAGGCCCCGGAGATGCTTGGAGGCTATTGAGGCAGCCGCCTATCTTGATTTCCGCGTATTCTCTATCTTGCACTTAACACCTCATGCAGGGTTTTAAGCAATCTTTCAGTAGTATAAGGCTTTGGCAAAAAAGCATTTGAGTAATCTGCAAAATTCAGAAGCATGTCTTTATCTGTTAATCCGCTAACTACGATGATTTTGACTTCAGGGTTGATTTTACGAATCGCTCGTATGCTTGCTTGACCGTCCATTACTGGCATCATCATATCCATAAGAATAACCTTGATTTCATCTTTATTCTCTGCATACAACATTACTGCCTGCGCACCATCATCTGCTGTAAGCACTCTATATCCGTATGTTTCTAATGTTGAAGTGGTAACCTCACGAATCGAGCCTTCGTCTTCAGCAACGAGAATCAATTCTCCTTGCCCTATTGGCAGTTCAAACTGCTGCTCATCTCCTGTTTGTAGTTCAGCTTTAATCGCTGGCAGATAAACCTTGAAAGTTGTTCCCTTCCCGATTTTGCTGTACACATTTATAAATCCGCAGTGGCTTTTCACAATCCCAAGGGAGGTCGAAAGACCAAGACCGGTGCCTTTACCGTGTTCTTTTGTCGTGAAAAACGGTTCGAAAATCCTATCCATTATTTCAGGGGGGATACCAGTTCCAGTATCAGTGACTGCAATGAAAACATAAGAACCAACATTTGCTTCAGTATTCATCCTTGCATATTTCTTATCAACAAAAAAATTCTTAGCAGAGATGCGAAGTATTCCACCGTCTAACATCGCATCACGTGCATTCACACAGAGGTTCATCAGAACCTGATACAGTTGCGTTGTATCTCCAGCAATAGTCCAAAGGTCTTCCTGCACATCAGTTTGAATTTCAATATTTCTTGGAAATGTCTCTTTTGCAACCTTTTCAACTTCAGATATAATGTGTTTTGCTTGAAGAGGATTGCGTTCACCCTCTACACCTCGTGCAAATGAAAGTACCTGCTTTATCAAGTTGGCTCCGCGCTGGGAGTTCTTTTCGAGAATAGAAAGCAATTTCTGGCTCTGTTCATCTTTGAATTTTTCTTTTAACATTTGCAGCGACAGCATCATTGGCGTCAGGACATTGTTGAGGTCATGCGCTATACCGCCAGCAAGTGTACCTAAGCTCTCCATTCTTTGGGCACGTAATAAATGCGCTTCAAGCTTTTTCTTCTCAGTGATGTCAGTGTTTATGACAAGTATTGATCTTGGTTTTCCTTCGTTATCGTGCACCAGGGTCCAGCGGCTTTCTACAATGATTTCTTTACCATCTTTGGTTACTTTATGCAACTCACCGCTCCATTCCCCCATTTCAATTACGCTTTTCTGAGCTTTAATAAGTATGGGTGATTCTCCTTTATACAGAAGCTCAAAAGCATTTTTGCCAATGGCCTCCTCTGCTGTCCAGCCATATAGTCGCTCGGCGCCTTTATTCCAGTAGATGAAACGGTTTTTTAAGTCTCGGACGACAATAGCATCATGTGCTTTGTCAAGAAGTGACGCCTGTTCTCGTATCTGCTCCTCAGCCAGTTTATGCTGGGTGATATTTTTGGCAATAACTGATATGCCAAACTTAGAGGGATAGGCGTTAATTTCAAAAAAGAGGTTCTTGCCCTCAACCAGATACTTATGCACAAAATGCTGAGGTTGGTGCGTTTTTAATACCTCCATGTACAACTTCTCCGCTCTTGCCCCTTTCAGTTCAGGGAAAAGCTCAATGAGAGATTTTCCAACAGCATCTTTTGATGAAATACCTGTAAGCTTTTCAGATGCATTATTCCAATATATGTATTTTAAATCTCTATCCATTGCATAGAAGACTTCATCGATGCTTTCAGCAAGTTCCCTGTGCCTCTCTTCACTCTCCAGTAGTGCTTCATCCATCTGCTTGTGCTCAGTGATGTCGCTTATCGCTGTTCTGCATTGACCAGATTTACCCTCGCCATCCTGCATTGCCAGACTTTCCAGTCGAGCATTGAATTGATTCTTATTCTGGTCCACAAGTTTGATCTCGCAAGTTTGCCTGGTCTCTGTTTTAAAAACCTGCCGCAGGTGCAGATAAAACACATTCCTGCTGCTGAAAGCAACATAAAGAGAAAATGGTTTTTTAATCAAAAAGCTTCTTTCCACACCTAATTTATTAGCACCTGTAAGGTTTACTTCTAAAATAAGCCCATTTTTATCAAAAGTAAAATAACCTATTGGAGCGAAATCATACAGGTCGGAGTACTTGTTGCGTGCTTCTTTGAGTTCATTTTGTACCCTGCGAAGCTCCTCGTTCTGCATTTCAAGTTCGATTTGATGCACTTGCTGTTCGTGAATCAGACTCTGGACATTCTCAGTCGATAGCTCTTGCGGGTTTTCAGTCTGAAGTCGCAGTGTTTCCTTTGCTCGCTTACGTAGAGTCTCTGATTTTTCTAACTCCGCAATCCTCTGGCGCAGTTCTTTTATGATTTGTTCTTTGGCTTTATCCTCGTTTTTCACAGCTTTTCCTCTTGAAATAAGCAGCAGTTCCCCCTCCCGTCTCATCGTTCCAATACCTTTGCAACTTATTGATGTGTCAGATAACTACTTATTATATTAATTTGACGCTCCACCCGCACAGTGGAGAGGACATTTTGGACGATATGTATAAATCTTAATAATTATGAGAATTAAGAGGAGGTTAACCTTGGCAAAAAAGACAGAGTCTAGACCAAATAAGACGAAAGCAAAGAAGACAGAAAAGGCAGAGAAGACGGAAAAAGGCGAGAGATATTATTGCGAGGTTTGTGGGTGCGAGATTGTATGTATTGAACCCGGTGCCGAAGCTATTGTATGCTGTAATGAGCCGATGCTTTTAGTCTGTGAATAACTGTGTTGAATCCCATTGCATACATTAAATCGGCATCAGTTTATCAATTTCAGATTCATGTCCCTGTAGGAGAGAAATGTCGACATCACCCCAATAAGAACGTAAGAAATAATTTTCCAACAATTTTACTATATCTTGCTCTCTGCATTCAATAACGAGAGCAAAAGAACATGGAACGTTAGCTGAATTGAAAAATTTTCTCAATGTGAAAGGATTCGATTTTTCCTTTAACAGCGCATAAACAGAATTCAATTCGCCCTGAGTTTGGAAACGTAAGATAAAGCCGTAAGCCATTACACCACCAACTTGCAGGTGTATATATTATGTACACCATACCTCTTAGTTTTATTCTTTACCGGTCTCGAGTGACATGAAGTTATTATATACAGAGTTAGGTACAATTTATAGTTTTACAGGGTCGAGCGCCAGCTATTTATACTAAGAAGCTTATAAAACCATGCGCGGGAGAGCATGTTATTACCTAATAAATGTCCTCGAATGCACAGTGGATGCGATATTCAGAAAAGACCGGAATGTTGCATGCAAGAATATATCTATTGTGAGTATTTCCATGATGGGAGATGGAGAAAAGAAGTTCGTATTATTATGACAAGAGGTAATTAAGTGTAGGAGAGGCAGTGTACTATTGTGTAGACTGTAATATTTTTTCTAGAAAGTAAAAAGTGGAATTAAACAGGGATTTGATGGCTATTGCTTGAAAATAAAAAAGAACGTATACCAAACAAGCCGTGCATGCAAGGATTTTATATAAGAAACCTTTTGGGCAAAATTAGGCTAACCCCCTCTTTCCCCTTTCAGTTTCATGCGCTCTAATTCTAGTTTTATTTTTGTTTCGACTAGCTCCTGTTGGAGCTCGTCCAATCTTTTCCTTAATGTAGTCTCATGCAATGTTTCTTGCTCAGCTAAATAAGAATACATCTTTCGTGAAGCCTCGCTGGTAGCTTCACGGTAGGCGTTTGCGTAATATTCATGAGCTTCCCTTTCCCTGGGTATGGCTAACAAGATAGCCTCTATCATATCCTGCAATTCATTTATTTTATCTTGCAATTCTTTTATCATACCCTGTAATTCTTTTTTATTATTCGTTTCCATTATCTTCCCTCTAAATTAAAATGGTCTTAAGAATGTTATTTTTCCTCCATAATATCCAAGAGTAATAACTATGGGTGTAAGACATAAAACCATTATTAGATAGATCCAGCTTAAGAGTAATTTTTCTACCAGAATATCGGGATAAAGACTCCGTAAAATAAGGCACACGAAACCAATAACTAAAAGAGGTACGGAAATTAGTATCTTTCTTTTAAAAATTTTTGTCATTACTCCAAGATAAGAGATTTTCCAACCCCATAAGCCGCTTAAAACTGAGATTGGTGAGGCTATAACTCCAAGCGATAAAGTATAGTATGCCGCAACTTCAAATGATCTATTGCCAATGTACTCATAAAGAAGAATTAACAGAGAAGCGGTCATGAGAAGAGAAATAGGAAAGTGAGAGGTCATTCTATGAATTCTTCTATCCATACCCCCGGTCTTAATAACTCTCAAAAGTTTTCCTTCTAAGTCAAACCCTGATTCTTCTCCAAGCTCACCGACTACAGAGTATCTCTCAAAAACTTCCTCACCATGCGGCGCATTCAATATGCTCTCAGTTGAGTCTATTCCAGCTTTGTGAGTATTTGCATGGATGCCAAATTTCCACAAAGGGCTTTGTGTAAGGTCATAAACCTTATTTTTATATGCCACATAAATTGGCGCTCCACTTTTGCCATCGAATTTTTTCAATTCTTCTTTACTGAATTTTTTAACCATATCATACCCACATAAACCACAGTTTGATGCTCACATAGCTTAAAGTCTTGGATATAGTGCTTCCGTATGTAGCTTTTCGAATACCATGAACTGAAACGTCCTGAAAAACCTATTTCTATACTTGATATTGAGCGAAAGTTTTTATCTAATAACCACCCCTAATATTATTGTGTGAGTGGGAGCCATAAAACCACCCAATTAACATGATAAGGAGAGAAAAATATGCCAAAAGTAGTTGTTGTATATCTCAGTACATCGGGTAATACTAAAGCGATGGCAGAAGCCATCGTAGAAGGTGCAAAATCAAGGAACGTCGACGCTATAGCAGTGAATTTCCATGAAGTAAGAATAGAGGACATGAAAGCTGCGGATGCCATAGCGGTTGGCTCTTCGACTTTCTATTATAAGATGCTGCCTCCCATGGAAAAATTTATTGAAAGCCTTGAAAAAGCAAAAGTAGCAGACAAAGTTGGGGCGGCATTCGGCTCTTACGGATGGAGCGGCGAGGCGCCTGTGATGATTGCAGAAAAGATGCGTGAACTTGGTATGAATGTGATTGACCCTGTACTGCGTATCCAGTATCAGCCTACGGAAAAAGACCTTGAAGAGTGCAAGCGGCTGGGGAAAGACATCGCTAACAAAGTGAAAAAAGCTTGAATAGAGACGATTTCGATATACGTTGAGAAGAATGGTATCAACATATTTATATCACTTAATTACATACACGTATAATTGGAGGTTAGTATATGTTGTTTGTACTATGGTTCAAGTGGGTTCCGGAAAATACATCAGAACTTCTGGGACTCTGGAAAGATTTTAAATATCCGCAAGAAGTGAAATTGATAGGCAGATATCTGCTGATAGGAAGACATATTTCTGTAGCAATATTTGATGCCCCAAATGAGGAAGCAATTCTAAAGATAACCTACCCTTTCAGAGAAATAGGCGTGCCACATATAGCTCCTGCTTTGCCGCTTGAAGAAGCACTGGAAATGATGGAGAAGATGTAAAAGTAAGGATTGTATAGAAAAAAGTAAAGCACCTGCAGGAGGTGACGCTGAAAGCCGTCTCAACTATGGATTTTTTCAACTCGATCTATGAAGGCGTGCCTCCCTGGGATATTGGTCGTCCGCAGCAGGAATTCGTGCGGTTAGAGGAGGCGGGCGAGATACGGGGTAGCGTGCTTGATGTTGGTTGCGGCACGGGAGAGAACGACCTGTATCTTGCTGGCTTGGGTCACGATGTGTGGGGAATTGATTCTACACCCGCAGCTATCGAGAAGGCGAAAACAAAAGCCCGGAAGCGCGGTTTGAAGGCAACTTTCCTTGTTTTCGATGCGCTGAAGCTTCAACACCTCGGAAGGACATTCGATACTGTTATTGATTCCGGTCTATTTCACGTATTCTCGGATGAGGAACGACCGGTTTTCGTAAGCAGCCTTGCATCGGTTCTCCGCTCCGGCGGGATATACTACATGCTCTGCTTCAGCGAGTACGAAACTGGCTCATGGGGACCGAGGCGGGTTACACAGGTGGAGATACGGACAACGTTCCAAAAGGGATGGAAGATCAATTATATCCGGGAGGCGATGTTCGAGAGCAATGTCCATGACGGTGGAGCGCGAGCGTGGCTCTCATCTATAACACGATTGTAGGTATCTTATGGTATAATCAACACGATTTGAAACTGCCTCAAAGAAACAATAGGGATTATATACCGCTGTTACTAATAGTTATATTGGGAGTGGAAAAAAATGAATCGTGAGGTCTTCATGGGTTTGCAATCAAAGAGGATAAATTGCCGGTTTATGAATGCATATCATACGTGGATTATGACCTTCAGAGTGAAGAAGATAGATAAAGGTAAACAGAAATGAACGTCGAATCAAGGAAAAAGGCTCTGAGATATTTGTTCCAAAAAGTAGTGGACCCACTGGGATACAAGTTCAATCCTGATGAGGAGCTGGTTGATTTTTTACTTGAGCAGGAAGTTGGATTGGAGCAAAAACACGGCATCCCCTTTTGTCCATGCCAGGGACTGCCAAAGGACAGAGAAGGGAGGATGAAGCTTGTCTGCCCATGTATACCTTTTCACAGGGAACATTTCGATTATATGAAATGCTGCTGGTGCCTGCTATATGTGCATAAAGACGTTACGGATACCAGCGGATTAAGACAGATACCTGTTACTGAAATACCCGCTGCTGCGTTCAAAAGAGGTAATAATGTTCGTTGAAGTGGCCAGGATGGATGATATCGCATCCGGGGGAATGATAGCAGTTGAAGCAAATGGCAAAGAGATCGTCCTGTGCAACTATGACGGGAAAATATACACGGTCAGCAGGCGATGCGGTCATACGAATGCGCCGCTGGAAATGGGAACCCTGGAGGGTTATATTCTAACCTGCCCCATGCATTATTCACAATTCGATATAACTACAGGTGAGGCATTAAGTGGTCCCGTCCCCCGCAGTACGGGAGATGAACCGCTTCCTGAACATCTGAAGAATGCGCTCCAGTATACCGGCATGCTTTTGTCAAGGATAAAAATTTATGATATAGGGACATATCCTGTTAAAGTAGAGGGAAATTCGATAATGGTGGATGCGTAGAGAATAATCGCATTTAACATCTGGCTACAAATATATGCAAGCACAAGACCAGTATATTCCGGGAGTATGCAACATCGGAAGAAGTGAGATCAAGAGAAGGGAACAGGCCGGTTGGTTCGGGTTGATCCTCACGGTTCTCCTCTTGGGTATGTTTATATTTCTTAACGCGCCGCGGCTCTGGCGCCTTATCACCTTTATTCCGGCAACGATGGCGGCTGTTGGTTTCCTGCAGGCGCGCATGCATTTTTGCGCTTATTTTGGCATGCTGGGATTGCTTAATTTTAGCCCCGAAGTCGGAAAGACCGATACGGTTGAACAGGCTGAGTTCCGCGCTATGGACCGCAGAAAGGCGTGGCGCATTATTATATACTCTGTGATCATCGGCGCTGTGGTGGCGATAGCAGCCTATTATCTGCCGCCTCAGGTGGGTTGAAATATGAGCAGGAAAATTGTATGGGTGCTGGTTGTGTTGCTCGTAATCGCAGCTATAACTGTTGCGTCTACCTTACTGGGTTTGCGACCATCGGTTAAGTCCGATACGCTCAATTATATCAACCTGCCGCAGGGGTTCGGGATAGATATCTATGCAGACAATCTTGGTGGAAGCGCAGTCTCATATCCCGGTGCAAACCCGGGTCCAAGGATGATGCTCCTCAAAGACGATGTTCTGTATGTTAGTATACCGAACCAGGGAAAGGTTGTTGCGCTCCCTTACCGAAGCGGCGATAAAAAAGCCGATAAAGTAACAACATTCATCGATGGACTGAACAATCCGCACGGGATCGATTTCTATAATGGCTGGTTCTACGTCGCTGAGGAAAACAGGGTGATAAGGGTGAAGAGTGGCAATAACAATTCAGTTGCTGATAGAAGCACCCTGGAAGTACTTATCGATAACCTGCCGACGGGCGGTCATTTCACAAGAACGATAAAAGTCCATAACGGCAGTTTATACCTCAGCATCGGCTCTTCCTGTAATGTCTGCTATGAGCAGGATGAAAGAAGGGCTGCTATTAGCATATGTACCCCCGAAGGAAAAGAGTGCAGGATTTTTGCAAAAGGTTTGAGGAACGCGGTCGGTTTTGTGTTCCACCCGGTAACAGGCAAAATGTATGCAACTGATAATGGCCGCGACAATCTCGGGGAGGACGTGCCGCCTGATGAGATAAACCTGATCGAGGATGGTAAAAATTACGGCTGGCCCATATGCTACGGCAAGAATATCCATGATACGGATTTTGATAAGAATGTTTATGTTAGAGACCCATGCATGGATATGACACCCAGTCTTATCGACCTCCAGGCTCATTCCGCACCCCTGGGGCTTGCTTTCTACTATGGTAACAGCTTCCCCCAGGAATACAGGGGTAACCTGTTCGTTGCGTACCACGGCTAATGGAACCGCAGGGTACCGACGGGGTATAAGATCGTGCGCATAGATATGAACAATTTCACGGTAACAGATTTCGCTACGGGCTGGCTTCAGGGAGCAAACGTGCTGGGAAGACCTGTGGATATAATAGTTGCAAATGATGGCTCGCTGTTTGTGAGCGATGATAATGCAGGGAAGATATACAGGATTTCATACCAGAGTTGAAGTATATCTCTTAAATCGACATGCATATAGTAAGTGTTATTTTTAGCTGATATCGAAAGGAAGCATTCTCGATTTTTATTTTTTAACCCATAAAAATCACGAGATATTTAAAAATCTATTTATAATTAGTAATTTATGAAATGCTATATTTTTGTATGGTGTCTATATTTGAGATAGCAACTTTTCAATATGAGCGTCATCATGGGATGGCAAACCTTCGCGAGCCCCTGCCTTTCCAATAACTTTATTTGCAACGTAATTTCCGATCTCTCCACAAGTCTTTGGGCTTTTGCCTTTAATCAAACCGTACATGAATCCTGCTGCAAACGAATCTCCGGCCCCCACTGTATCCTTAATAATTTCCGCCTTGTATGCCGGGATCTTTATTTCATCCGTTCGTGTTTTAACAAAACAGCCATTTTCTCCAAGAGTTACTGCAATGGTACCTATATTATCATATGTTTCCATTAGCTTCTTGGAGGCTCTTGAATATTCGCTCTGCCCAGTTCGCATTTTAATCTCTTCATGATTCAGAAACAAGATATCGGTATTATCGAGAAGAGCATCTATCACTTCGTTTTTTTCTTGTACTACTTTGCTATCAGGATTAGTGTAAAGGGTTCCGGGGGAAAAAACGAATTTTTGCGCTATTTTTGACAGCTTAAGTTGTGTTTCAAGCGATTCATATGAACGACATGCAAATGTCGCCGAGTAAAAATAACCCACTTCTTTTATGACTTTTATTGTGCTTTCAGGAATGTCTTTGATTGAAATAGTATCATTCACTTCAGGAAAAACATATATTGACCTTTCACCTTTATTATCGACAAGTACTGTGCAATTCCCTGTATAACCTTTCTTAGATACAATCATTTGCTCAACTTTCTCTTTTTCCAAATCATTTACAATGCGTTTGCCTATTTCATCATTTCCAATCGCCCCAACAAATGCTGTACTAACACCCAATCTTGAAAGACCGACAATAGTATTTGCTGCCGAACCCCCAGGAGACGCCAATAAAACCTCGCCCGAAGTTTCTCCTCCAGGACGCACTATTTCATTGACCTCTCTTATATCGTCCCAGTTCAGAGCGCCAAAACCAACAACTTGATATTTTTTATCCATCATATTATCAAACCGAATAATAATTTCTAATTCAGTTATTAGCTATTAAATAATATTAAATAATACGTTGCTACTGTTATTTTGCCTTATGTTTTAAGCTGGAATATACTTAAATATCCATCTCAATTTCTATTTTCCTCATAAGCTTATGGTAAGCTTTTTTTTTCTCTCTAATTAAGATCACAGGACAGTTTAACTTTCTCAGTGAATTAATTGTTTGTGTTACGTATTGAGGATTATATTCCAGTTTATCAGCGATTTCTTTACTTGTAACTTTAATATCAATCTTTTCATTTAGTAATTCTATTATTTTCCTTTGAGTTTCATTAAGATCACTGAACTTAATTTGAAATTTTCCAATAACATCTGACATAACAAATTAATATTTACTATGAAAGTAGATAAAGATTGCTTTAATCAGTATAAATTATATCAAATTAGCTCATTTTAGAAAAAATATATATACTGTAAATGCCAATTACTATTATAAATGGTGGCATTTGAGTCGATAATTTCATATAACTTGGGTTCATTAGTGGGGTTCACTACAAATAGTTATCAAAAATTTTGTAGGAGCTTATATAATATGGCGTATCAGGATATACTTGATAAAAAGTCATTTGAATTTATATTTAGTTTAACTATTGTACTTTGGCTCCTAGAGCTTTCTACAGATTTACCATCTTCTTATCAGTTTCTAGGTTGGCTACTGACATTACTAATTGTAATAATATTTTGTGTGAGCACACAAATTTTAGAAATTTATGAAAAAGAACCAGACCTTTCAATAAATAAGGAAAATGCAAAAGGTAACATGGATGTTTGCATACTTATTGGTTTAGCACTCTTAGGAGTATTTTTTATATTAGCTTATAATACAATTGAAAATACAAATGGTCATTTTCTCAATTTTATGACAAAATTAGGAGTTTTATCTTTTGCTTGGCTTAGCTCTTCGACAATAGGTTCGTTCGTATACAGTTTATTAATGAGGTAATATAAAATGAGAGAAATGTTTATTAAGAACAAAGGAATACTAATTCCTTTTTTTAAAAATGAATCATTAAAAACTTTTGAAAACATTTCAGAAACCGATAGAAACATAACCCGTGATACAATAAACAGCATCATTACTCAAAACAAGCTAAGTTCACGAAGAAAATCTCTACAGAATTGGACCGATTATCTATATAAAAAACTAGATCCCGCCTCGCATTTTCTTGCAGCGCAAATCAATTTAGTGTTATCCAGTCCAGAACTAGTTCGTAATGAACTTATGGATAGAGAAGGAAACATATTGAAAGTAATAGAGGAAAAAGAAAACGATTCATTGTCAAAATTACAGAAGTATTATTTAATTAGCGATTTACCTGCTATTTTTTCCATTAACGCTAACTTATATTATTATTATTTATGCCAGCTAGAGCCTAATCAAAATAATGTTATTAAACGAAAAGATTTTATAAATTGCCTAGAGACATCTGGAAAAATGTTAATTGATGATAAACATGAACTTATACATATATTTAGTTTATTTGAAAATTATTGCAATAAGCCTCTTGCAGGATTACCAATAGAGACTTTTTTAATAAATTATGTTTACCAATTGTTTTATGAATTTACATATGAACAAAGGGCATCTTTAACTAATATTCAATTTAAAAATTTTTGTAATAAGTTGGGAGAGTACCTTATTATCTTATCTAAATCACTGAAATCAAGAGATTATAATAAGACTTACAATGAACTGTATAATATCACAGAACTTATTAACAATAACGTTTTATTAGAGAACAGAAATGATATTGAAAGAAATAGTAGACTCACTTAATGTAATTAATTCTGATTCAATAAAAACGATGCTAGAGGATGAAACTGTTAAGGAAACGTTAATAGCTACATATAACTACCATCCTTATGATTTAGCAGAGTGGAAAGCTTATAAATCCAATAATCTTCTTAAAAAAATTATTACTAAACTACATAGCCAAGTAGAACCTATTTGGACAGGAATAGATTATATTGCAGCTTTAGGCGGATCAGGATCACCTTTGGCGGTGGGCTTATCACTATACTATGATAAAAATTTTATTTTTATCAATGATAGATGGGGTATCACAAAAAAATTTCAACCGATTAAACCGCCTCTGCCTGATGAGGATATTAAAGGAAAAAAAGTTCTACTTGTGGATTCAGTTTTACGAACAGGTCTAACAGCTTATAATGGATTTAAAATTATAAAAGATCATGGAGGCTTACCAATTATAATGGTTATTGCTTTATTACCTGAATGGATAGACCAATCAATACTTAAAGAGTTAAAAGACGTCGATTTTTATTATATGTTCCATTGGAATGGAGATGTAGAGAATAAAGCATTAGAGATGGGTTTAATTTCCAAAAATCCTTAACTTTTCTAAATTTGAAGATAGAAATTTGGTAGCGTGTTAAATGCAATCCGAAAGGTCTGGAGGGGTGTTCATATCGAATGTACGAAAGTTTTTGAGTTCCCCCGAATAAAGTGACGTTTACACTTAAAATTATGAAGCTTCGCCCCTAAAATAAGAGTTTATTGTTTTATTAAGGCACACCAAGCTTTAATAAAAGCAAGTTATATTAAGACTCTATGAATTTTCGTAAGGAACATATAATGTTTTTTAAAAGATTATTTTTTAAATGTAAAACCCACACATTGGTACCGATAAAAATCTGGGTGAGCAGCAACAGAATTTGCATGAAAGCTAAATGCATGACTTGCTATGACGAGGAAATGTGTGTGGTTTCCAAAGAGCACCCATGGTACAACTATTGGTTGAGTATTTTAAAGTCTAATGAAGAATATGAAGATATTTTTAAAACGTCAAAACAATTGGAAAAAGGAACTGGAATAAGTAGCTTTTGGACAGTCGGAAATGCTGTGCGCTCTGTATTTAATCAACACCAGTGGGAGCTAAGAAATGAAGTCAAGCTTTTACTTTTAGTTGCAGTCATTTGGCTAGTTGCCTCAACATTTTGATGAATGGAACTGGTGAAGCAAACAGAGTACTGGATTTACCATAGTCTTGAAGGTCAGCACCAGGGAATCCATTGGGCAGCAAACTGCATACTGCTACAGGATGCCGGTATTATATATTTAGAGACTAGATATAGCACTACGATTAATACGGCTACCATTCCTACCAATGCTACTATTGCCATAGGGTCTAAGCCTCCGTCATCATGCTTTATTAAGTTCTTCACCATTAGTCACCTCTGTTTATAGATATAAAATAAGTATAATTATATTTTACGGTAGCCAATGTTCAGGATTTATTACCATAGTGAGTAGATATACGGGTAATGTCCTTATCCGAACTCATAATCCAGAAAAT
The DNA here is from genome assembly GCA_902386135.1 of uncultured archaeon. Lineage (GTDB taxonomy): Archaea > Halobacteriota > Methanosarcinia > Methanosarcinales > Methanoperedenaceae > Methanoperedens. The sequence goes on along the minus strand of CABMIB010000083.1, from coordinate 5,409 downwards.
CCGGCAAAACGGTCCCATATCCTTTCGCGATTTTATGGAAATGGCTCTGTATTACCCTGAATTTGGATACTACAATTCGCAAAAAGACAGGATAGGAAAACAGGGAGATTACTATACAAGCTCTAATGTGACATCCATTTTCGGGGAGATGCTCGGGAGGCAGCTTGAGGAGATGTGGCATATCCTCGGAGAGGAAAAATTCACAGTCGTGGAGATGGGGGCAGGCGTGGGGTTGCTATCCCGGGATGTTCTTGGATATCTCAAAAAAAACCGGGAATTATACCAGAACCTTGATTACTGTATTATCGAGAAAAGCCCGGCGATGCAAAAAGAACAGAAAGAGAGACTGGGCGATGAGGTGAGGTGGTGCAATTCCATGCAGGAGCTTTCAGGAATGACAGGATGTGTGTTCTCAAACGAGCTTGTGGATGCATTTCCCGTGCATCAGGTCGTGATGGGAGAAGAACTGATGGAGGTATTTGTGGATTACAGGGATGGCTTCCGGGAGGTATTGAGACCTGCATCGGCTGAGCTTAAAAACTATTTCTCTGAACTGGGAGTTGCTCTGCCCCGGGGATACAGGACTGAAGTAAACCTCGATGCAGTAAAATGGATACGGGAAATCGGCTCGTTGCTCAAAAAAGGATTTGTCCTGACAATAGACTACGGCTATCCGTCTTCTGAATTATACCAGGAATACAGGAGTTCGGGGACGCTTATGTGCTATTATAAGCATACCGTGAATGATAATCCCTGCGAGCACATAGGAGAGCAGGATATCACGTCACATGTGAATTTTTCTGCGCTTGAGCACTGGGGCAGGAAAAGCGGGCTTGAGCTTTGCGGTTTCAATGACCAGGCGCACTTTTTGCTCGGGCTTGGGGTCGAGGAGTATCTTAAAAAACTGCAGGAAGGTGATGCTAAAAACTACCTGAAAAAAATGCTCCAGGTGAAAACTCTGATCATGGAGATGGGTGAAACATTCAAAATCCTGATACAGAAAAAAGAAATAGAATGCAAAGAACTTTCAGGTTTCAAGTTTCAGAGCCGCTGGAAGATATAACCGCAGTTTGACTTCTAGCTTCTATGCCCTCCTTGCCCTTCTTACCCTCTTTGTTTTCTTTGCTTTCTTCGTTTTAACTACTTTCTTTGCCTTAGCCGGTTTTTTCACCTTGGTTGGCTTTTTTGCCTTGACCTTTTTTGCTTTTGCAGGTTTAGATTTTGTCATCTCAGCCAGTATTTTACTTCTCTCTTCCCACCACGAAGTGGCGGGTTTTCCCGTTGTCTTGTTTGCCATCAATTTCCCTCCAGTTATTTTATATTTTTGTTTTTATCGCTAATGAGATTTATACATATCGGTTGAAGGTATGATATTAGTCTCTTGTTGATAGGTTTATTGCACAATCATCAAACAAAACTATATCACGAAGAAAAGTCTTAACAATATTATTGTAATAAATTGAAGTGGAGGTTTTATGGCTAAGACTGCTAAATCAGAATTACCTGAGGTTCTTCCAGAGGTATGCGTGGACCATGACAAGGAAAAGTACCATATCGAAATCGAACTCCCCGGCGTGAAAAAAGAGGATATTGACCTCGAAGTGGGTGAGGATTCGCTCTGCCTCCGCGCTCCCAAGGAGGATGCGGTGTACAGTGCATGTTACTCTTTAGCGCACAGCGTCGATACCGGGGATGTAAGCGCCAGATTCGATAACGGTCTTCTGACTGTTAAAGCTGCATTCAAGCATCCTATCAAGGTAGGGGTTAAAATACCGATCGAATGACTTCCCTGTACCGTCAAAAGTCTTAATTATATTGTATCTTATAATCAGAACACATGCCAGATGAAAGAGTCAACGAGATTATTGCGCTGTTAAAAAAAGAATACCCGGATGTAAGGACCGCGCTTGATTACTCAAACCCCCTGGAACTGTTAGTCTCCACCATACTCTCTGCCCAGAGCACCGACAGGCAGGTAAACGTGGTCACAAAAAATCTTTTTAAAAAATACAGGACACCGCGGGATTATATAAAAACTCCCCTTGATGAGCTTGAGAAAGATATCCACTCTACGAATTTTTATAAGAACAAGGCAAAGAATATTAAAAAATTGTGCGAGCTTCTTGTTGAAAACTTCGGTGGAAAAGTTCCTGATAATATGGAAGACCTAATCACGCTGCCAGGTGTGGCACGAAAGACTGCCAACGTCGTACTATGGAGCGCTTTCGGGAAAAACGAGGGGATTGCAGTAGATACACATGTGAAACGTGTCTCGGCAAGGCTCGGTCTTACAGAGAACACGAACCCTGAAAAGATCGAAAAAGACCTGATGGCGACAGTACCGAAAAATGACTGGGGGCTCTTTTCGCTGCTGCTCATAAGGCACGGGAGAGAGATTTGCACGGCAAAAAAACCGCGCTGCCAGGACTGCGTTTTGAATAAAATATGCCCGTCGGCTTTTACTTTCGGGTGAGATATGCCGCTTGATGAATACCGCAAGTTGAGGGATTTTACAAAATCACCTGAGCCAGAAGGCGGCGCCAAAAAGGGCGGAGGCCGCATCTTCGTTGTGCATGAGCATGACGTCTCGCATCTTCATTATGACCTGCGGCTGGAAATTGGCGGGGTGCTTCGTTCGTGGGCTGTCCCGAAGGAGCCGCCTGAGAAAGAAGGCGTGAAGCGCCTTGCAATCCAGACTGAAGACCATCCTCTTGAATATGCGGATTTTGAAGGCACCATCCCTGAAGGAATGTACGGCGCAGGAACAGTGCGCATCTGGGATAAGGGCGAGCTCATCCTTGAGGAAGAGATGAGCGACAGGCTGCTTTTTGAGCTGAAAGGGAGAAGGCTGACAGGCAAGTACGCACTGATAAAGACGAAATTCAAGGGAAAGGATTCCTGGCTTTTCTTTAAAAGGAAAGAGTAAAACCGCGTAAGATTTCTAAAACTGCTGGTGCTGCCTAATAAACAATATTTATACAAGAAAAAGTACTCGGTAACTTACTATTTTATTGATTATTTCATTAATAATTGCACTGCAAAATTATAAATAATATGGAATGTATATAATGTCCTGTGCTGTTACAGGCGCAGACCTGCCCTGGCAGGTAGTTTGATGTGGTCGATATGATAAAAAACATTCCATCTTGGACAGGAATTGTTGCTTCTTCAGGTAATTCTAACCACGATTGTCTGTCCAATCAATGCTGTGTGCTGGAGGGAGAGAGGTAATGGGAAAAGCAAATACAGTTCTGTTTGAGGATAAGTATAAAGTAAAAATCAAGGACTTTTTTACTACGTGCGAAGTGGACAAATTTGTAGCGAGGAAAACGGGGAAGAAGTCGCTGGAAGTCGTATCGGTCAGTCCGGATATTATCAGTACCGGGGGGACTGTAATTCCAGTAGTGAATGTAGACATCAATGGCAGGTTTGATAAAGCCATCAAAAAGTGAGTTCCTTGAACCCAGAAGATTTATTTGAGTATTACCGGGATACTTTTTTACCTGCTTACTCCGATGTTGTCGGTTATACTGCAAAAAAACATATACAATTCCTTATTGAAATGGAAAATACCCTTGCCCATATTGCTCAATACTATAACCCCGGGTTAAATCCCAGAATGAGAGAAGAGAACCTGAAGAAAGCACATAGCCATTTGACAAGAGTTACCCTCGATTGCTATAAAATACTGTGGGTGGAAATGAACAATGAACTAAGATCGATCTACCTGGATAAGAAAAAAAGAGCTTTTGTACTTAATATCTCTGAAGACGAATTTATTAAAGGATACAATAATTTCAGGGAGAAAGCACAGAGCGCAAGAATAGCCGAGCTGGATTCTATAGGAGCAAATCCACTTACCGCAGTTGAAATATATAAAGAGGCTATAGCAGTTGGAAATGAGCTTATCAATAGCGTTGATGGCATCAAGTTTCAGGAATTAAACAGGTTCAGAAAAATAGTTTTTATTAAGGAAACCGGTGTCGCTTTTATAATAGGGTTTTTTTCCGGGGTGGCTGCCAGTGCCTTTTGGGGTTATAATACTGCTTTGGATCACTTAAAGAGTATATTCGGTAAATAAAAAATCCTGAATATATACATCTCTGACAGGTTCACCAGAATTTAAGTTAAGGTATCTTCAAAATGAGATGAATATGTGGCAGGACATAGCCAAATTCGGAAAGATGCTCGTGGACCACGGGCTTGTTGAGTCGCATTTCGGGAATATCAGCATCCGCACCGGGAGCAGGATGCTTATAACAAGAACAGGCTCGGCTCTTGACGGGATAGACGAAAACAGCGTCGTTGAAGTGGATATTGATAAACCCTCAAGCCTCGATGCGATCGCATCCTCGGAGAGTATTGTACACAGGGCCATATACAAAAATACCCGGGCTCTGGCAGTGATCCATGCACATCCCCCTTTTGCTGTTATTGAATCATTACTGGCTGCGGAAGATATGATAGCTCCGCTGGACATAGAAGGAGAGCACTTCCTGCATAATATCCCTGTAGTAAAAGGAGGCAGCGGCACCGATGGGCTTGCAAAAAATGCTGCTGAGGCCCTCAAAGACCACAAGGGCATTATCGTTTTTAGCCACGGCACGTTTGCTACCGGGATGAACCTTGAAGAAGCTTATGTCGTTACAACGCTGGTAGAGCACAGCTGCAAATTGAGATATTATTATGAGCTGGCTAAGAAACAGGCCGTCGTTTAACCCGAAAAAACGGATTTAGCTAAAAACGACCAAGAGTTTATATATTCACAGAACCTATTACTACTAAATCAGTTGGCTAATTGAGTAAACGAGTCCGGGTTAATCCCGTCTGTGTGTGCTTCTTTTAGGTTGATTGATGAATTGAACAGAGGGAATAGATTGTTTACAGAAGAAGATAAAAACGCTCCAGTCTCGGCAGGCGGGGTCCACGATGTCACAATCGAGGGCATTGCCAAAAAGGGGGATGGAATCGCGCGTATTGAGGGCTTTGTTATTTTTGTGCCCGGTACGAAGATCGGAGACCAGGTCAAGATAAAAATTGAGCGGGTCATGAGAAAATTTGCGATTGCAACCCTTGATGGGACAAACTAATAATAAGGAGAAGTATAAATGGGCGACGATAGAAGAGGTGGCTTCCGCGGAGGAAGTGGCGGTTTCAGAGGACCAAGAGAGATGCACAAGGCAACCTGTGCGGACTGCGGTCAGGAAACTGAAGTACCTTTCCAACCATCCGGTGACAGACCGGTGTACTGCAGGGAATGCTACCAGAAACATAAACCAAAGAGATATTAAATTTATATAATATTATAAATTTATATTGTGTAATGAACTGGGCACAGATGTTAACGATCACTCCCCACAGGTTTTTGTTCACTATGATGTTAGAGATAACATCATGGTCAAAATTGAG
>CABMIB010000082.1 GCA_902386135.1 uncultured archaeon | reverse complement strand
CAAACAGTTAGTGAATAGGAACGACAATATCCTGATTGACCGTAATGATTAGCTGCTGTTATATATTTGAGACAAAAAATAAGGATTAAGTTCAGTATTATTTTAAAAAATTTGTTTGAAAATTGTGCATGTCGTAAAATCTATCTTAAAATTGTTGCTTTGTGAACTCGCATTTTCCGGTTGAAGTTGATTAGTTTTTCATACCAGGACACAGAGTACAAACCACAACTCTCTGTGCTCTCTGTGTCCTCTGTGGTTTATTATTAGATATTATGCAGAAGACTATAGTTTACAAGCATTTTTATAATGTAAAAAATTAAAGCGCAAATTTTAAATAATATCACAAATGATATTTTGGTTAAAGAGAATCTGGCCTGATAAGGGGTGGCCATCAAATATGCATTAGGGGGAAAATGATGTCATATAATATTCAAAGAGGGTATGCCCTCAGAATAGCTTTTGGAATAACTATGCTGGCATTTTTTTTGCTGGCGGGCGTTGGGATGGTCCAGGCAGGGATAGGATTACCAAATGTGCATCAGCAAACACGATTTTCAGATACGCTTCAAATGCATGTACGGCTTAATGCTGCAGGAACGCATTTTGAACTTAGCAACAGTAATTACCTGAACATCGAACTGGATAGCTCAGAGTCTGTTAAGTCAACCCTTGAATCCATGCCGCAAATGGTTATCATGAACATTGAATCGTCTTCAAGTGCTACCACAACAAAGATTATCATGAGAGGCCTTGCCCCGCATACCTCTTACCAAAAATACGAGGATGATTATCATAAATTTGTGACTTTTACTACAGACAGTAACGGGAGTTATACTTATACGCAGGATCTCTCAAAGCCGCACCTTGTATTCATCCAGCCGAAACCCGGAAAGGTAAGTAAAAACAGTACCATCGCTGGTCCCGCCGATACTCTCCCCAGCACAATATTCATTCTGGATAACGCAACGGGTGGCAACTGCACCTTAATAGGCACCTGGGATAATAGTACAAAGACATGCACTCTGACAATGGACATAGCTTCTAATATTCAGATTGATAGCGACAATATAACTCTTGAAGGGAACAGGCATACATTGACAGGGAACAATACAGGCTCTGGCGTTTACCTCGTTAGTAAGGGCGGAGTTACAATCAAGAACCTGAATGTCAAAAACTTTTCCAGTGGAATCCTCTTTTATTATGGCTACGAAAATACATTAACCAACAATATTGTAAATTTGAATTACGACGGGATTTATCTCAACCGTGGCGGCAAAAATACCGTGACTGATAATATCGCAAACTCGAATTACAATGGGATCTACCTTCTATTTGGTGACGGGGAATCCAGAGGACGAAACAGGCTGATTAACAACACCGCGAACTTGAACCTGGGAAGCGGGATTGTTCTGGGGTATGTCGAAACCAACAATACGCTGCTTGGCAATAATGCCTCTAACAACAATAATTTTGGCATTTATCTGGCATATGGCAGCAACAACAATACGCTGACTGGCAATAATGCCTCTAACAACTACGGTGGCATCAGCCTGAACTATTCCAGCAATAATACTTTGAAAGGCAACACTGCGATATCAAACAACAACTTTGGCATTCGCCTGGGTCTTTCCCCTGACAATATCATCTACAATAACTACTTCAATAATGCGAACAATGCTTTTGATGATGGAAACAACACCTGGAACATCACAAAAACCTCAGGGAAGAACATTATAGGCGGTTCCTGGCTTGGGGGTAACTTTTGGTCGGATTATGCAGGTAAGGATACAGACGGAGATGGTTTGGGAGATACGCTGCTTCCATACAATTCCACTGGTGGCATAATAAATGGCGGTGATTATTTACCTCTGGTACAGGTCACATTGCAGAAAGAGGGAGTTATTCATGGCACCAAGTTCAACGATGCAAACGGTAATAAAATAAGAGATGCGGGAGAAGAAGGCCTGGCAAACTGGACAATACAGTTGAGAGGATTTGATTCTCTCAATAAAAGCTCTGTTCACAGAACTACAGTCACAGATATCAACGGCGACTACAACTTCACAAATACGAATCCGGGAAGCTACATTGTGAACGAGATGCCACAGCCAGGATGGATACCGACCACTCCAATTGTCGTTTCAGTACATTTGGGAGAGAGTGAGAGTGCAGTAGTGAACTTTGGGAACAGGAGGATATAAAAATCCTCCCATGATTTTTTCACATATCTACTAAATCCCAACAAATTCACCAGACTCATCGTAGGAGCCGGCAAATACGTTTTTCGGCAACCAGCGGTTTATATCTTCCCGTTAAAACCTCAGATTCGGGATAACAAGATTATATACCTCCGGAATAAACTGGAACTCTCCGTTTCTCAGCTTTCTGATTATCTCCTGGTGCCTCTGTTTTGCTTCTTCTTCCGTGTAGTAATGCTGGATAAAACCTGCTTTCAGCCTGGAGTGAAGCTCGATCCCTCCATTGATTTGTGTCGCATACTTGAATGGCCCGTGCGTTCTTGATAACTCATTCGTTAATACGGAAACCTCGATCCTTCCGAACTCTATAGTCCGAAGGGGTACTTTTGCGGAAAGATGCAGTCCAAATTTCCCAATTTGCTGATACATTTTAACTCCTGCGATATCAGTGACTTATGGAACAATGGTATAGCTCCTCCTCCTTTATCAGCTCTTTGTAAGCAGAGTGAAAGTAATCTCAAAATATACCCTTCCCCAAAGCAACATGTATCTTAAATGACCTTTACAAAGAATTCTTGAATACAAGGCAGGTAGATACCTTTTTTACATATCCACCTGCCCTATATTTCGTCTCCTCGCTTATCCTTCTGTCTTTATTTTTACGCATCCTTCTGAAAAGAATGTGTCTCGCTCATATGGTCGAATAAGGAATCTAATGTTCCAAATTCCTGTTTACAAAAAGTGCAGATAAAGGTTCGCGGATAGCCACAGCTCTTAGTTCTCTTACTGATTTTCGTCTTATACCACCTTCAGATCACTCTACCATTTTTATGATAGAATTACCCGAACTTTAGTATGTTTTATTATTTATAAAGTTGACGGTTGAAACCGATTTAAAGCTATTCTGAATTAAAACTTTTCGCGCTATCTATCCCTCAAAGTCTTTATACCGCCAAATAAGACAAGCATAAAAGGTAACAGGAAAGAAAAGCTCGTGGATATAAGACCACCATATGCGCTAATGATCATTAACCATCCTGCTGCTTTTGTTTTCGACCTTACTAATACTGCTCCGATGATCCCGATAATCGAGAAGACTACTGCAGCATAACCAAGAATAATAAAATCAGATGCTTCGGGTACTTCTGATGCTTCACCTAAACGGCCCATACCTATTACCAGGAATGCGCCGAAAAGTCCGGATATTCCTCCGAATAACCCCAATAATAATTCTACAGCCCTCGATTTTTCTTTTTTCGGTTCCGTACGCTGATCAGTTCCGCATTCCTGACAGAAAACGCCACCTCCTGTCAGCTTTTGTTCACCCTTATCATAATACATATTCCTATCCATTAGTGTTTTACTGTTTTTTATAATTCAGACTTAATAAACATTTCGGTTTATGCTTTGCGCTCTTATAGTCCTCCGGTTCAATTTAAATCGAACGCGGATGACATGGATTAGACGGTTGGAACGGCTACTGCCAATCCGTGTTCGTCCACATCATCCGTGCACTTCGTGTTCCATCGCAAATTGAACGCCAAAGCTTTATGTAATAAGCATCATTTGAACGCAGTCTTGCGGAGGTCGCCCAGCCCGGTCAAAGGCGCAGGATTTAGGGTCCTGTCTCGCAGGAGTTCGTGGGTTCGAATCCCATCCTCCGCATAATCCATTATGGATTTAAAAAAAAACCAAAACATTTAAAACATATAAGAACCCTATTTAACACAGGTGAATACCAAATGAACGACAAAGAGACGAAGGTACCAATTTATATTGCAATTATAGTAGCCCTCATTCTTGTTGCCGCTGCCGGTTACTATGTTCTCGGGAAACCAGCCCAACCTAAAGCACCACAGCTTTCGACTGACACCTCCCCAACCCCGACCCCTGCAGCTACTGTAGCACCGACAGGTTCAACATCCACGACGGTCACGACAACAACACAGGCAAGCCCTGTCACGACTATAAAATGCGAATTATGTCATACGAACGCAAAAGACCTGAGTCCGCACGTTAATGGTGGAAAACTCTGTATAAACTGCCACGGCAGCCAGGTTCACAACATCCATATAGGAGAAGGTACTGTAAATCTGGATTGTAAGACATGTCACGGCTTCCCGCCAAAAATCCCAACTGTACAGCCAGGGAAAGGACCAGGCTCATACAGCGTTTGCGAGCAATGCCACGCCCCGCCGCCTGACAATACTAAACCAAGCAATGGTAATCTGATATTGATACATCTGTCAAGAGGCAAATACTGTACAAATTGTCACGGCACTGATATTCAGTCCATTCACGCAGCAGCGCTTGCTAATGCAACTAAGTCCACTGCTCCATCCACTGCTCCAACAGGATCTCCTGCTCCAACAAACGCCTCAACTTAAATAAAAGGGTGTAAAACCCTTTTATTCTTCATTTTTAATGACCTCTTTTGAAAAATTTGTCAGTATTTGTAAAAGGATTGAAGGTATATCAGGCTCTCTTGAAATAACATCTGTTGTAGCCCAATTTCTTAAAGAATTGGACGAAGAAGAGCTCGGGATCACAGCTTATTTCATAATGGGAAAGGTGTTCCCCGTCTGGGCCGAAGCCGAACTCGGGATAGGTCCGAACCTGTTATATTCAGCCATATCCAAAACATCTTCTCTTCCTGTTAAACGCGTAGAAGAACTCATCAAGGAGACCGGGGATGTGGGATTAGCAGCTGAGAAAGCGATCCTATCCGGTAAAAATCATATGAATTTTTTCTCAACCGAAGAGCTTTCAATCCGGGATGTACATATTCGGTTCCAGAAGATCGCAAGCCTGACAGGCAAGGGGTCGCAGGATGCGAAAATAAAGAACCTGCAATATCTTTTCGGAGCAGCCAGGCCGGATGAGAGCGTATACATTGCGCGCCTGTCGATAGAAGAGTTACGCATAGGCGTTGGCGAAGGGATAGTAAGAGATGCGATAGCACAGGCGTTCAATGTAACCCCGGAACTTGTCGAGCGCGGGTACATGCTCACAAATGATTTCGGGCTTGTCGCAATTACGGCGAAAAACGAAGGAACATCAGGTCTTGAGAAGCTGAGCGTTGTTCTGGGAAGACCGCTTAAGATGATGCTTGCACAGGTCACCGGCAGCATAGAAGAGGCTGTGGAAGAGATGGGCTCTGTTGCAGTCGAGTGGAAGTTCGATGGTGCGCGTGTCCAGATACATAAAGATGGCGATAAAGTTATAATTTATTCACGGAAGCTTGAGAATGTTACCCTATCGTTACCTGATGTTGTAACAGCCGTAAAATCCGGTGTCGCCGCAAGCTCCATTATTCTTGATGGCGAGGTCGTTGCTATCGGAAAAGACAAAAGACCTATGCCTTTCCAGGAGATACTCAAGCGTTTCCGGCGAAAATACGATATCTCTGCAACAGCCCTTGAAATCCCTCTGTACCTGAATCTGTTTGATATACTGTACCTGAACGGTGAGAGCCTTATCGATATGCCGCTGAAGCGCCGGCGGGAAATGCTTGAAGAAGTTTGTGATAGGGGCATTGTGGCGCGGCAGACCATTACTGAGAACACTGCTGTTATTGATTCGATTTATAAAGATGCGCTCGCCGCCGGACATGAAGGCGTCATGTTAAAAAATCCCGGTTCGTTTTATACGCCCGGAAAAAGGGGAAAGAACTGGCTTAAATTAAAGCCCATTATGGAGACGCTTGACCTCGTAGTAATAGGCGGAGAATGGGGAGAAGGAAGAAGGGCGAATTTCATCGGTTCCTATTTACTCGCGTGTCGCGACCCGGATTCGGACAGGCTCCTTTCCATCGGCAGGGTCGCGACAGGTATAACAGATGGGCAGCTTAACGAATTAACAAATACTTTCAAAGAGCTCATAATCTCAGAGAGCGGTATCCATATCGAATTTGAGCCGAAGGTAGTATTCGAGATAGCCTTTGAGGAAATACAGAAAAGCCCGAATTATGATTCCGGATACGCGCTTCGCTTCCCCAGGCTCGTCAATATCAGGAGCGATAAATCGTTAGATGATGCCGATTCTATTGAAAAAGTTGAACAGCTCTATATCAGACAGAAAGGAAAATGAGAAATAGTAACGGTCTCAGTAAATTCATATTGTGGTATCTCAGAAGGAAAACTTTAAACCTGAGAAAGTATTCTATTATAGAACTCAAAATTTCGAAGGACGTGAAACTTAATTAAATGTGGAAAATCGAGGATGCTATAGATTTATACGGTATTGAACGATGGGGCAGCGGATATTTTTCCTACAATAAGAACGGGAATTTAATCATCAGACCCACAAAAAAAGATGCCCAGACCATCGACCTGAAAAACGTCATCGAACAACTCAGTACCAAGAAAATCAAGTACCCCGTATTGTTCAGGTTCCCGCAGATACTTGAGGGACAGATAAAGGAATTGAACGGGGCGTTTTCCAACTCTATTTCTGAATACAAGTATAATAACACCTATCAGGGAGCCTTCCCGATGAAAGTGAACCAGCGGAGGGAAGTGATAGAAGAGATCATTAAGGCCGGTAAAAAATTCAATCTCGGCCTGGAAGTCGGGACGAAAGCCGAACTTCTTGCAGCGATGTCTTTTGAGCTCGGTTCGGAGGCCCTGTTAATATGCAATGGTTTCAAGGATGATGAATATCTCCAGCTGGCATTGAATGCGTTCAAGCTGAAAAATAAGGTCATCATCGTCATCGATGAGTACAGCGAAACAACAAGGCTGCTGGAACTTTCCAGAAAGCTCGGGGTTAAACCGCTCATAGGGATACGGGTAAAGCTATACTCAAAAGGCAGCGGAAAGTGGGCCGAATCAGGCGGCGAATCTTCAAAATTCGGTCTTACGACAACCGAGATGCTGGACTGCGTCAAGACCGTTTCGGAATACGAGATGCTTGACCAGTTGCAGATGCTTCATTTCCACATCGGCTCGCAGATAACCGAGATCCGGCGGATACAGAAAGCAGTCAAAGAAGCTGCCAGGGTGTATGCTAAAATAAAAAATATGCACGTGAATATCAAATACTTCAACATAGGCGGCGGTCTTGGCATTGATTATGACGGCAGTAAGACCTCATCCGATGCAAGCGCTAATTACACCATGCAGGAGTATGCCAACAATGTTGTGTATTCCCTTAAAGACGTATGCGAAGAAGAGGACGTTCCTCATCCGATAATCCTTTCGGAAAGCGGCAGGGCGATCAGCGCGTATCATTCACTTCTTGTGATCAATATCAAAGGGGATAAGAACGGCAACCATAAAAAACCGATCGAACTTCGCGGGGACGAGCCGCATATAATAAAAGAATTGTACGACGGATTGAAAGAAATAAATATTAAAAATTATATAGAGTATTATCACGATGCCCTTCAGCATCGCGAGGAGTTGCTCTCGCTGTTCAACCTCGGCGAGGTCGAGCTTGAGGACAAATCCAAAGGGGAGATCCTTTTCATGCAGATATGTGAAAAAGCAGCCGGGTTTGCAAGGGAGACCGAGAACAAATCCGACGATTTTGATGACCTGAATAAATTGCTGTCAAAAAAGTATATCGGCAATTTCTCGACATTCCAGTCGATCCCTGATTTCTGGGCGATAAAGCAGTTGTTCCCCGTCGTGCCCGTCGGCAGAGCCACTGAGAAGCCCAACGAGTACGGGACAATTGTGGATATCACGTGCGATTCGGACGGCGAGATCGATAAGTTCGTTGACCTGAAGGATGTAAAGGAGATACTCGAACTCCATGAGTTGAACAACGGCTCTTATTACCTGGCAATTCTTCTTCTCGGCGCGTACCAGGACACGATAGGAGATTATCATAACCTGTTCGGCGCAGCTAACGAGGCGCATATTATAGTGGATGACAGCGGCGAGTGGCATATCAAACAAATCGTAAAAGGCGACAAGAACTGCGATGTGCTTGCATACGTCAAATATAATTCTGAAAGTCTTTTCACGATGTTCGAGTCTGAAATAGCGCAGGCTGTAAGGGATAATAAATTATCTAAAACGGATGCCGAAGAGATTTTGAATAATTATAAAGACGCCATGAACCAGTATACGTACCTGGATCTATAAGCGGATATTTTTCGTTGAGTAAAGACAATGCTGACACTCGGGATCGTGAACACATACGATAAGATAAAAGTCCACGAAGCGCATTACCGCAGCATTGCAAGGGCGGCGCCGGTCGCATATGCTTTCGGGTTCAATCTTGCACTGTTCGATTACCCGTTCAGGATGGATGCCGAAGAACTCATGAATTTCGTGAAGGATAAAACCACGATCGGTGGTTCGGGAAAATACCTTGGAGAACTTTTCGGGGCCGGCAGGTTCTTTGTTTTCGACCTCCCGGAAAAAGGATTCCAGCCCCAGTTCGGTTCAATAATAGTAACAACATCCCATCCCTCCAGAGAAAAAAATATTCACCTTGATGCGCTTGCAAACCTGATCAACAAAAGGAAATCATTCCTGTTCCTCATCGGGCTGGGCCATAAAGGACTTCCGCAGGAATTGTTTGATATGGCACAGCACCATCTCGATATCACCTCTAAGGGAGTTTCTCTTGAGACATGTACGGCAATAGGTGCTGTGCCTGCGGTTATTGCAGGGCGCATGGAACGGATGAAAGCCCGGGAATAACCGGATTATTTTTCACTGCGCGGGAAGATCACATCTGGGCTACGAATTCGTCCAATTTCTTCATTATATTATTCTCTATTTCGGCGTTCCATAGCATCTCAGGAACGTCTATAACCAGGAATAGCGTAGTCAGCAAGACTGCTTCTATCACCGTCACACCTATGTTCTGCAGCCACTTCCCGACGCCCATTGTAACCTTAAAACCACTGGGAGTCCTTGTGAACAAAATATTAAGAGCCCTATCTGCGGCAAAGATGTCCCTCAATATTCCTCCCTTCCTGGCCTGGATCAGCTTACCATCTTCAGTGTTGCCCACCTGAACTTTCCATCTGTCTTCTCTCAGGTAGGTCTCCATCATCCCTGTAAGTTTATCAAGGTCTACGCTCTTGTAATATTCTTTTTCTTTCTTAAATACACCCATTTCTATACACTCCAATCTTATTTTGTCCTGTGGGCACTTATAATTTATGCCGGAACGTTAACTATTAAAATATCTGCTTGCATAAGCAAGATACTAATTTTATATCTGGACAATTAAAAAGGGAGAACTATGAAACGAGAAAAGATTAACCAATCAACACCGGAATCAGAAGCCGCGCTGCGGCAGGAATTAGTAGAGCATTTCCGTGAAAAGCGAGAGCTGCTGCGGCAGCAGTGGGTACAGCAGATGAATGCCAAGGGGTTGCTTGCAGGTCTGACCCAGGAAGAAATCGAAAACGAGTCCATCACGATTTACGATACCTGCATCGTCTGTCTGGAAACTGGAGAGTACGAAGGTGCACAGACTTATGCCAGGCGCATGGCAGAACGCGGCGTGCTGCGCGGGATGACGACCGAACAGATCATCGGTGGCATACTCACGCTGCGCAATGTGTACGGGCGCAGCCTGTTTGAGTGGTACCAGCAGGATATGGAACGGTTGTCTGCGGCATTAGACATCTACGAACCAGTCGCTGACAAGATTATTTCTGTCGTTGCGCTCGCATTCGTCGAGGAGCGCGAGAAAGTCGTCCGTCAGCAGCAAGAGGCTATCCGTGAACTCTCAACTCCTGTATTGCAGGTTCGGGACCAGTTGCTCATCCTGCCGATTATCGGGGTGATTGACACCCATCGTGCCCGTCAAATAACTGAACAATTACTGCGAACAATCCGTACCAGACGCGCCAAAGTCGTGGTTATGGATATTACAGGTGTTCCTGCCGTGGACTCCAAGATTGCCGGGCATCTTGTGCAGACGGTGGATGCATCGAAGCTCATGGGCGCAACAGTTATTGTTACGGGTATATCGCCCGAGATCGCCCAGACGCTGGTGACCCTTGGTGTGGATATAGCCAAGATGAACACTGTAGGCGACCTGCAGGGCGGCATCGAAGTAGCAAATGAGTTTTTGGGCTACAAGGTTGTCAGAACAGAGCCGGAAACCAGCTTGAATCATCAAGAAAAAAAGGTGCAATGAACAATGCTGGTTCCAATTCTCAAGCAGGGCGATTATCTAATCGCTTCCATTCAGTCAGAGCTGAGCGACGCCGATCTGCTAAAACTACGTGACGATCTGGTAAGCCGGGTAGGCGAGTTCCACTCACGCGGAGTCATCGTAGACGTCACTGTGCTGGATGTGATGGATTCGTTCGCAACCCGCACACTGCGAGCCATGGCACACATGATTATGTTGCGCGGGGCAGAGACCGTTATAGTCGGGATACAGCCTGAGGTCGCTTTTTCGATGGTGCAACTGGGCTTGAAGCTTGAGGGCGTAGAGACCGCGCTTGACCTTGAAGAGGGGCTGACACTCCTTGACCATCGAACAAAAGGAGATAACAAGCGTGCCCGATGAACTATGTATTCCTGTCAGTTCCGAAATCGATATTGTTACCGCCCGTCAGAAGGGGCGGGAGTTGGCGGCACGGCTGGGCTTCTCAAACACAGAACTGACCCTCATCGCCACTGCCATCTCCGAGGTAACGCGCAACATTGTGGAATATGCCAGGCGCGGCGAACTCTGTCTAAGTATTGTTCAGCAGGGTAATAAACGCGGCATCTCTGTAATCGCTTCCGATCGCGGACCGGGCATTCCCAATATTAAGCTGGCTATGCAGGACGGTTACTCGACCGGGCATAGTCTGGGGCTGGGCTTGCCGGGAGCGAAGCGATTGATGGACGAGTTTGAAATAGTCTCAGAAGTCGGCAAGGGAACGAAAGTAACTATGAAGAAATGGGTGCAAAATAATGTGCGATGAAGCTACCGATCCATTACGGTTAATTGAGTGGGGTCTTGCCACGATGCCATTACAGGGGCAGGCTGTCTCGGGCGATAGTTATATTATCAAGCCGTTCCAGAAAGGTATTCTCATGGCTGTAGTGGACGGGTTAGGACATGGCTATGAAGCGGCGCAAGCTTCTAAAATCGCCACTGCCACGCTGGATACCTATGCTCACGAATCAATTATCCCGCTGGTCAGGCGCTGTCATGAGGCATTAAAGGGAACACGCGGAGTAGTGATGAGCATTGCATCGTTTAACTTGCTTGATAAGACAATGACCTGGCTGGGTGTAGGCAACATCGAGGGCATACTGCTGAGAAGGGATGTAAACGCCGTCTCTTCGCGAAAGAGCCTGCTGCTTCGTGGTGGATTTTTAGGTTATCAACTCCCGCCACTAAAGGAGTCTGTAATCCCGGTATTAGCGGGCGATACGTTGATTTTTGTCACAGACGGCATTCGCAGCGGATTTGAGAAAGTGATAAACCTGAGCAATAAGCCGCAGCAAATTGCCGATAGTATCATGGCCCAGTTCAATAGGGGAACAGATGATGCACTGGTGCTGGTCGTGCGATATATATGAAAATAAAGAATGACGCTCTGGATGAATTAGAAAAACAATACTCTTCGGCACTTCAGGATTATCTTGTAGGAAGGGGAGAAACAGCTCTGGAGCGTGCGTATGAACTTGGGCGCAGAGCAATAGCCGATAGGCTGGGCATTCTGGATATGGCAATAGTTCACCAGAGAGCACTGGTCAGAGTATTGCCGTGCACGCTTACACCGCAGGAGAGCTCGGAGACTATCAAGAAAGCAGCGCAGTTCTTTGCTGAGAGCATGGCACCCTTTGAAATGACGTTTCGCGGGTTCCAGGAATCCATCACTGAGCTACATAACCTGAACAAGACGCTGGAACAGTCGGAGATGAAATTCCGCTCTGTGATTCAGGCAGCCAATGATGCAATTATTTCAGTCGATAGCGATGGGAACGTTATTTCGTGGAACAAACGCGCAGAAACCATCTTTGGCTATGTTGAGGAAGAAGTGCTGGGGAAACCGCTTGCCATCTTATTGTCTGAGCGACATAGAGGTTTTCTCTCAAAGGAATTGAAGCGGTTCAGATCAACCGGTGAATCTAAATATAATGGAAAAACGCTCGAATTTCATGGACTGAGGAAAGATGGCAGTGAATTTCCTATTGAGGTTTCTGTAGCCATCTGGAAAACAGAAGAAGGTGGATTTTTCACCGGTATCGTTCGCGACATCACCGAACGTAAGAAGGCTGATGAGAAAATACGGGAGCAAGCTGCCCTTCTTGATAAAGCACATGATGCTATTGCAGTCCGGGATTTAGAACACTGCTTAATCTATTGGAATAAAGGCGCACAGCGCTTATACGGCTGGACAGAAGAGGAAGCTATAGGCAAAAATGCCAACGAGCTTCTATATAAAGAAGAATCATCCAACCTGATTGAAGCTAAGAGTAGAGTCATCGAGAATGGAGAGTGGAAAGGAGAGCTGCAACAACGGACTAAAGACGGTAAAGAAGTCATTGTCGAAAGCCGCTGGTCTCTTGTGCGTGATAGTGAGGATAAACCAAGATCAATACTTATCATCAACACTGACATTACCGAGAAAAAGAAACTTGAAGCGCAGTTATTACGAGCGCAGCGGATGGAGAGCATAGGCACTCTCGCCGGCGGCATAGCACATGACCTCAATAATCTAATGACACCGATAATGCTATCTCTGCAAATGTTAAAACACAAATTAACAGATGAGCAGAGCCAGAAATTGCTTACTATCCTTGAAAATAATTCCCAGCGCAGTGCTGATTTAATAAAGCAAGTCCTGTCATTTGCACGAGGAGTAGAGGGTGAACGCAAGCCTCTTCAAGTAACATATATTATATCTGAAATCGAGAAGGTCTTAAAAGAAACATTTCCAAGAAATATCGAAATCAGAACTGATCTACCAAAAGACCTTTCTACCATTTCTGGAGATGCAACGCAGTTGCATCAGGTCATGATGAACCTCTGTGTGAATGCACGCGATGCAATGCCAGACGGCGGTATCCTCCGCATTTCTGCTCGGAATTTTTTAGTTGATGGGAGCTATGCGAGGATGAATACCGAAGCCAACATCGGCCCTTACATCATTATTACAGTATCAGATACCGGAACCGGTATCCCCCCTGAAATAATAGACAGAATCTTTGAACCATTTTTCACGACAAAGGAGTTTGGCAAAGGCACAGGACTTGGTCTCTCAACATCTCATGCGATTGTTAAAAGCCACGGCGGGTTTATAAATGTGTACAGCGAAGTTGGAAAGGGAACGATATTTAAGATCTATTTGCCTGCGATTAAAACCGAAATGCAAAAAGCGCAAGAGCAGAAGCTTGATTTGTCTCTCGGACATGGGGAATTAGTTCTCATTGTCGAAGATGAAGCGTCGATTCGCGATGTCACATGTTCGACGCTGGAGACGTGCGGGTATAAAGTGCTTACAGCCGATGATGGCGCACAGGCTGTAGCATTGTATGCCAAAGATAAAGATAAAATCAACATTGTTCTTATGGATATGATGATGCCTGTTATGGATGGTCATGCGAGCATTAAAGCGATCCATAGAATCAATCCTGGAGCTAAAATTATCGCAACCAGCGGATTATCTGAGAAAGATAAACTTATGAAAGTTACAGGTACCGGCATAAACGCTTTTTTACCAAAGCCTTACACGGCTGAACAATTATTGAAGACAATAAACGAGGCCATGTTCAAGAAATAAAAATGCGAAACTATAAGTCATAATCTATTTAATTAAAAGCTATGAAAAATAAGATTATAGTCACCGGGGGAGCCGGGTTTATCGGAAGCCATATGGTAGACAGGCTGTTATCCGAAGGAAATGAGGTAACGGTTATTGATAATCTCAGCTCGGGCAGGATGGAGGTCCTCAAGCATCACACCGGAAATCCTGATTTCAAATTCACCAGGCTTGATATACTTGAACTTGAGAAGCTCAAAAAAGCAATAGCAGGCGCGGATATGATCTTCCACCTGGCAGCCAATCCCGATGTCCGCCTTGGGGCTGAGAATACAAAAGTACACCTGGAGCAGAACATCATTGCCACTTATAATCTACTTGAAGCGATGCGTATCAATAAGCAGCGCAACATAGTCTTCACATCCACATCGACCGTGTACGGTGAAGCGACCGCTCTTCCCACGCCTGAGGATTACGGTCCCTTGGTTCCCATATCCCTGTACGGCGCGTCAAAACTCGCCTGTGAAGCCCTCATAACATCATACTGCCATACCTTTGAAATGAAGTCATGGATCTTCCGGTTCGCGAATATCGTAGGTTCCCGCAGCACGCACGGGATCATTGTGGATTTTGTTAACAAGCTCAGGAACAATCCGGGAACGCTTGAGATCCTTGGTGACGGGCAGCAGCGCAAATCATACCTCCATGTTTCTGACTGTGTGGATGCGATATTGTTCTCCCTGGAAAACAGCCACGAGATGGCAAATATTTTTAACATCGGCTCAAACGATACGATAAATGCCACAGAGATTGGGGAGATAGTTGTTGAAGAGATGGGATTAAAAAATGTTGAGTTCGGCTATACAGGCGGAGAGCGCGGGTGGAAAGGCGATGTGCCAAAGATGTTGCTTTCCATCGATAAGCTGCGCGCGCTCGGCTGGGAGCCTGCCCATAATTCACGGAACAGCGTTGTTGAAGCTGTCAGGAGTACGCTGGGGAGCGGGTAGATGACCACGTTATTCTGTTCGAAATATTGATCCCCTGACTTCGCTATTTGAGTTTTTAAAACCTGTTTATTAATACCTCATCATTTGCGGGCTTTTCGGCAGCGGCTTCACTTTCGCTGCATCGTCCCAGTCAGCCTCATAAATATGCAGTGCATTGCAGAAGTCCACGACCTTGACAAGCTTCAGGTTGTTGGGTTCAAGCAATTCCCTTTTTATCATAGTGAGGAGACCTACCATGTTGCTGTTCCACGCCGCGTAAAGGTCGCGCGAGCGCCACATGCAGTGCATCTCAGCATTCCCTTCGCCAATAGCTCTGACCCAGAGCCTCTGGAGACAGGGCTGATCTTCCTTCACGAACAGGTCGCGCTCGGGTATCCATGTGATGGCCTGGCGCCTGCGCGAAACACCCTGAGGCAGCAGCTCTCTTATCGCTTTTAGCTGATCAACATCTTTACCGCGCGAGGGATAATTTATCAGCCTGTCCATGTAATTGTATTCAAACCCCTGCTTTTTCCAGTCATAACCTCTCTCCCATTGCTTCAGGTATTCTTTTACATGCAGCTCCTTCGTGGGGAACTGGGGATGCAGCATGGGTTCAAGATAAGGTTCACGGATCTCGATGACCGAGCAGATGTCCTTTGACATCGGACCGTACTCCGTCTTTATCTCCATTCCGTGTTTTATCACAAAATTCACAGCTTGCGCCCATGCGTCGGCAAGACCGACAGCCTGAATTAAATTAGTGGGGGGATATTTCATAACTATTGCTCCTTCGTAAAATTCAACCGCTACCTATACTTGGGAACATGGATTAAAGGTTAACGATGGGTTATATCCGGCGAACCAGGAAACCGGTAAGAACAAAGAGAGGATAATTTCAAAACCCTTATAAATGTATCCTGCCTACTATGCGTTTGCGTGGTGATTCATTTTGTTAAGCGTTAATGAAAAGGCAATGGAAATCGCGGAAGACATGATGGACTGGTCCGAGGAGTTAAAGGTAAAAACAATCGAACTAAAGAACGGCTCCAAGATAATAGACTGCGGGATAAACGTAGAAGGGGGATACGAGGCAGGTCTCATGTTCACCGACATTTGCATGGGCGGCTTTGGTGCAAGCTCAATAAGCGTACATAAAGTGAACGAGATACCTCTTGCTTTCATAGATGTCACTACAGACCATCCTGCGATATCCTGCCTCGGCGCCCAGAAAGCCGGCTGGAGGGTAAGCGTGGACAAGTACTTCGCGATGGGTTCGGGTCCCGCAAGGGCGCTTGCGCTTAAGCCAAAGAAGACATACGAGCGCATCAAGTATGAAGATGACTATAATTACGCTGTTATTGCCCTCGAATCGAACCAGCTTCCCGATGAGAAGGTCATGGAAACCATTGCCGAAGCAAGCCATGTCGAGCCTGCCAATGTGATAGCACTTGTCGCACCCACAGCAAGCATCGTGGGCTCGGTGCAGGTCTCAGGGCGCGTGGTTGAGACTGCGATATTCAAGCTTAACGAACTGGGATACGATACCACAAAGATAGTCAGCGGCACAGGCTGCGCCCCGATAGCTCCTGTTGTCAAGGACGACCTGAAAGCCATGGGAAGCACAAATGACAGTGTGATATATTACGGCTCGGTGTTCCTGACCGTGAAGGGAATGGATGAGGAAAAATTCAAACAGGTGCCGTCAGTCACATCCAAGGACTACGGCAAACCGTTCTACAGGACCTTCAAAGATGCAGGATATGACTTCTTCAAGATAGATGCCAACGTCTTCGCGCCAGCCGAGATAACGGTGAACGACCTTGAGACCGGAAAGACGTACCACACGGGACACTTGAACGGGGAAGTAATACTGGAATCATACGGGATAAGCGGGATTTAAGAGACTGTTCAGCTTTAATACCGGTCAATTACACAAAACGCGCAATATCGCTGAGCTTGGCATGGGCATCACAGCGCATTCGGCGGGAACCTCATCATAGGAATTCACCTTGAAGGGAGAAAAAGCGGTTATTTTCCTGAGCAGCGAAAAATTTATTTTAAGTTACGATAATATATAATATTCATGGAAGAAGTTAACCAGTCCGCAGCGTTCTTCAAATGCAATATTTGCGGTTTCGTGTTCGAGGCTGACCCCAACTTTATCCCGATACCCTGCCCGCAGTGCGGAAGCGAGGATACGGCGAGGACTTAGGTGCAGTAAGGATTATGCCTTCTTTACTGTAGCTTGAGAGACCGCGATTATCTGATTTGTGGCAGTATCAATTACTGTGACCTCAACTATGGAACGATCCTCTAATTTCCATTTGCTATCTACAGTATTATTTTGGCTGTTTGTTATTACATTGTTAATATTTTTACCATCATAGCCAATAAGCTTTATGCTTTCGCCAGCATCCCATGTAGTTCCATCTACAATTTCTCCAAGATTGTTCCCTTCTTCTCCACCATAATTGTTTCCTGATAGATCCTTATAAGTAACCCTTATATCCTGAACCAATGATGGATGCGTATCGTGTCCGGTGTATGCATATCCTTTCCCTGCGATGATAATTTCAGTATTTCTCTTGATGAGCATATCACCTCCCTTATGCTTCAGCACTATGACATTCTTATAGAGAGGTTTATCCATATCCCCACTCGCCTCCACCACCACGATCTTAGCCTCCGGCACAGGCTGCGTCTCAAAAGCACCGTAAGCAAAAATCGATAGCGCAATGACTGAGACCATAATCACCGTCATGCCAACAAGCAGGACTACCCCTATCACTGACGAAGCCGCACTCTTACACTCACTTAACTGCCTCATGGCTCGCAGAATATTTCTGGCATCCTTAACTTTTTCGGTTTTGTTTTTACTAAAACAATTAGTGAAGTCAAAGAACAAGATTGGGAATACCACATCACCATACTATCCTCAGTGACATAAATATTTATACAAATCAAGTTTGAATCTCTTTGTTCGGTAATATTTTGTAGTCTGTCTCTTGAGGTCTTCCAAGGATTGCGGTAGTGTAGATCCAAGAACTTCATCTTTT
>CABMIB010000081.1 GCA_902386135.1 uncultured archaeon | reverse complement strand
ATGATGTACGGTTCAAACTACACAGATCTATGTTACGGCTACAGGGCATTTAAGAAAGAGGCTATTAAAAAGATATACTGCCAGTCAAAAGGATTCGAGATCGAGACTGAACAATCCATACGCATGAGAAAAGCGGGACTCAAGGTGAAAGAAGTGCCCTCCTTCGAAGCCCGCAGAAAGAACGGGGACTCCAATCTTAACTCTTTCAGGGACGGATGGAAAATATTTAACACTATACTCAAAGAGTATTTTGATTCTTAAGAAGGCCAGCTAGCCAGTGCTGACAACGGCTGCTGAACTCGATGATTGCACTGAAACTGAACTTGACCGCACCGAGACTGAACTTGATGACCCGTTCCGCGAGGAGCTGATAACAACCACCTGCCTGGAATTATTTGTCACGGAGATAACCGTCACATTGCCGCCGTCCCGGGTGACAGTTGCATTGCCGCCTTCTGTGTGCACTGAAACGTTCCCGTTAATTGAGCTGACGTCGATCCTGCTCCCTCCTGCGGAACTGCCCGCCTCGATGATGTTCTGCTGGATCATGCTGGCTCTCTGTGTATTTTTTAAAGCTTTTGTCCTGTTTTTATGGCTCTCAATCCTTTCTTTTATATCCGCATTGATTTTTTTTGTTCCATTATCGGCGTTCTTCTCTACAACACCCTGGAGTTCTTCCAGTTGACCTGTGTATTCATCCATGGCTTTTTCGTACGCTTTTGAATTATTTTTCATCTCCTCAGCTTCAGACAACCGCTCTTCGGCAAGGTCAAGCATTTTCAGATCTTTCTCTTCCTGGCTGGAGATCAGGTTAATGCTGAGCTTCTCCATCCACACTTTTAAAGGATAAAAGAAACTTTCAGGGCTTACCCAGCCGGAATCTCCTTTTGCCTCCACGCTCTGGACAATCAGTAATATCACAATTAATATTGCAACAGCTTTCATTTCCTCACATCTCTATTAAATTTTTTATGATTTCTCTTAAGATAGAATATTACGCCTGCTATCCCAAAAACCAGTATGACTGCTGCGGATAAACCCGGGATCTTATGCTTTGACTCGTCGGCTGAGAGATTGGCTATTGCCTGGGTTGTATTTTGCTGGTCTGGAGATGCCGGCATGTCAGGTACAGACATCTCGCCGCCTATCTTCTGTTCTTTAGCTGCGGCGATAGCAAAACTGCTGAAGTTGCCTGTAAGGCTGGCGTAATAAGTATAGTTTGATCTGTTTTCTGCGATCTCGGTATCCAGTTTGACCCAGGTTCCCCGCCATTTATAAAGGCTTATATCCGCCGGGTCGATGTTATTTTCTGCTAGCCAGCTGTTGTTGACCCGGTATGCTATAACACCGTTGCTTACTTTCTGGCTGAAGCCGCTTGTGCCCACAAAGACATTGAAGTACTTATATAGTTTACCGGGAGCATCTTCTTTTATATTCTTTGACCTGTTCTTCAGTACCTCCACAGCAACAGGCACTCCGTTCTCGCTTACACTGCTCTCAAAAGCAACTACCATGACCGGGTCTGCTGAACGGAATATATAAGTTGAGGCTGTCCTGGAGAGAATATCCATTTCCCTTACTTCCCTCCGCTCTATGTTGTTGATGTCCTCACTCGGTGCCATACCACCGCCTCCGCCGCCACCGCCGCTACTGCCACCTCCTCTTGACACGGTCCCCTCGATGGGAATACTCCCTTTCCAGCACTTATTTACGCATATCTCTACGTAATCGGTATCATTGATAGGATAACCTGATTCATTTTTCGCACTAAAGGTCGCCATGTTTATAATATATGGGTATCCCATTTCTGATTCTTCGGATTTGAATCTGGATAAAGCACCGATAGTGGCCGGATATTTATAGCTCATGCTGCATGGTATCTGGTTTTGCTCTTCATTGTAGCAACGCGATGTATTGCCACTGACTTCATATCTTGAGATGTTGAAATATTTTTGCGGATATAAGGGATCAAAAACAGAGATATTTGTCATATTGACCGTACCGTTAGCCTCAAGGACATATGTAATTGTGGTCGTTCTACCTTCGCTAACGATGGCAATAGCCGCATCAGATTGTTTTATTTTGAAAACAGGGATTATCGGGAGGTATACAGTAGTAAGGTTAGTGTAATTAAATACAGGGGTTTGATCCATGTACCCGTTAACATCTATTTTCAGGGTAAAATTGAAAAACCCATCTCTAACTCCTTCCGGTCCTATTTCAAATTTCACTCTGCATATACTGATTCCATCAGGACATGATTTAGACTCATTTTGTCCAAGTGTTACTTTATATGTGTCGTTGGTCGCATTATTACCGATTTCGGTAACATTGAGAACCAGCCTGACATCTGCTGCGTTCTTAAATGTACTGTTATACCCGATAAGTTTCCCTATATGTCCGACACGTGCATCTTGCCATATCCCAACCGACGTTCCATTTTCATCCATTACTACTATCGGTTCAAGGAGTCTCAGGTCAAGATCAAGAGGGTTTTTTACTTCGACTGTTATTGTCTCTCTGGCTATTCCGCCGTAGCTGTCACTGCTGTTAAATTCCCAAACATATACCCCTGCGTCCCCATCTCCGGGAGTCCATGCGTAAGTTCCCGTGTTGCTGTCAAAACTGCCCCTGTTTGCGTTCGTCCCATAGCGTATAGTGTCTGAATCAGCATCGGTTGCATTCACGCTGAATGTCAGTAATTGACCTTTGTACACGGTCCTGTTTCCTATATGAGCTTGAACAGGGAGGTTGTTCGGTATTATGGTTGTCTGGTTTGTCCAATCACTATAGATTCCCTGGGTGCTGTTATATTCCCTGAGCTGTATTGTATGTGTTCCATGCGGCTTTCCTTCAGTAAAATTATATATATTATCAGATCTGTTTTCTTTGAATACCCCATCTACTGAAACTTCTGTAAAATCACTATTAGCTCCTTTTGTCCAATTCCAGTTCACTCCGAAGTTATAAGTGTTATTCTGGATATTTGTTGGCGGACTAGGAGTATAGTCATTTACAATCCATGTCCATGTATAAGAAACGGAACCATTAGTATTTGAGGCTGAAACTGTGACATTCCATGTGCCTGCTTTAGCACTGGTATTGGTATATGAAGCTGACGCGACGCCAGGATTTGTTTGAACTTGAAAACCGTTTATATACCAATTTACATCTGCAACTTGATTAAAAGTAATATCAAACGATCGGGTTGCCCCAACGTGGTCAATAACTGGAGTTGTAGGTGTGTAACTCGTTATTTTAAGTGGTTCGTTCACTGTTACTTTTATCGTTTCACTTGCAATTCCGCCATAATTATCGCTGGAGTTGAAGTACCAGACATACGTTCCTGCATCGCCAGTGCTGGTTTGCCACGAATACACTCCTGTTGTAGAATTCAGGGTTCCTTTTGCATCTGTACTATAAGTTATTTGATCCGAATCCGCATCCGTGGCATGGACGGTGAAGGTTAATAAATCACCTTCGACTACGGTTTTATCCCCGATTTTATCCTGTACAGGAGCGTTATTATAGAAACCGAACGAACTTTCGCTCCAAGCACTGCAACCAAACCCATCACAAGCCCTAACACTCCAATAATAGGTATTGGTGGGCGCCATGGTAAAGGTGTTTGATGATGTGGAGCTTGTTGAGCCACTCTTCCCATTACCTATCTGATTAACCACATCAATTCCCCCGCTTGAAGTACCTACCTTCACATCGTAAGTTATTGAATCCCCGTCAGAATCAGTCGATGCACCCCAAGAGACAGTTGTGCTTTCAGAGTTGTGATAATTAGCGTGTGTATTTGGAGTTGGAACTGTCGGTGGGTTATTAGGCGGTGGAATGTTATTAATAACAAAATTGCGGGTTGCTGTTGTGCTATTGGGTGAGGTTATATCCTCATTGATGGCATTCACTGTCAGCATATAACTTCCATCAGCAAGTTCTGCAGTATTTAAAGTATATGTGAAATCCTCCCCTGAACTGGAAGTATTTCGATTTGGGTTCGTAAAACTAGACCCAACAGTTCCAGTTGTGTTTGTAATAATAAATTCTACCCTGTTTAGATTCTCAACTGGATTAGTAATATGGGCAACAAATTGGAAACTACCTTTAACGGTTTCATTATCTGCTGATGGTTGTGTAATTACAATAGCTGGTGGTGCTGCCATAACAATGAGAGCCACACTCATCATCACCAGTACAAAAAAAAATCCTTTAATATATTTATTAATCACGATATTCCCCCAGCAATTCCGGCAGACGATACTGCATTATATATCGTTATACTCGCACCAATGTAATGCTCTCTTGACACCAACGAGAAAAAAGAAATCAGAAAAACCAAAAATAGAATAATGTTTTTTTTATTGTTCACCGGCTAGCCCCCTTAGCTAATTATATTTTTTCATGGGCCGATGCCTTGATTTTTACTTTCCAAAGTTATGGATAGCATTCATCCCTGGCACCATAATATTTTCCATATCCCACTTTGCTCATACATGAACTGCGCTGCTTATATAGGTTTCTCTTTGAGATTTCTCTTTGGGAGATAAATTTCCACCCTATATCAGGGTGCAACTGATACTTTACGGATAGTAAATGTGATGATTGGCGAGCATCAGGTTTTTGATGTATTTTAGCTGTTACCTGACTGCTCGCCATTGTTTTTTTACTAACGCCCACTTTTTTTATTCGTTCATTTATTCGTTTTTATTCGTTCACTTATTGTTCGCTTATTCGCTCATAACCTTCATCTCGATGTTATTCACTTTCATATCCTCGAGGGGCACTTTCACCACGTTATCTATTTCCTTCATCGGTTGAACAGTGTACGTGCCGAGCTCAACGTTCCGCTTCGAAGGCATCTTGATCTGCCAGTTCTGTGTATTGTCTGCATTGACGCTACTGCCCTCAAGATTGACTATATCGGCTTTCGATACAATGTTCATTACAATCGTGGCATTGTAGGTCTTTTTCCCAAAGTTATAAACGCGGAACTTTATGCTGAGGTTGTTATCATCGGTTCTGGTCATGTTCCACTTTGTAAGGGTTACATGGAGCGTGAGGTTCTCAGACGGGTAAACATCATAATCCTCCTGAAGGATCTGGAGCTTATAATAATCACTTTCATCTGCTTTCCCATTGTATACCTTCTTTGCAAATTTATCGGCACAGAGAGGTAATCCTGATCTATTGTTCACCGCCTTGCCGCAGAACCACCAGTTGTTCGCGTTCTGTACCGGCGCAACTTGCTGGTCGGGGAAGAGAATATTTTTCAACCCTCCGACGACCTGCTTCAAGTACAGGTTGGAGGAGTTCCTGATATAGATCGTCTGATTCACATCACCATTTATCCAGTTCGTTGTGTTGATTTCATCTCCTATCTGGTCAAAGTAAAATGACCTTTCTTTATACATCATATCTCCGGATTCTCCCCATTGCAGGATGCTTCCGTTCCCGATATTTTCATAAGAAATGGTCTGTGTGACATTGCCATTTGAAGAGTAGCCTATTTGTCTGGAGTTGGCAGTATCAAATCCAGAGACCTGCGCATCCTGACTAGAGTCACCACCCATCTTGCTTACCGCAAACTGAACAAGCTGTGCAGAGCTAGCATCCTCCTCGGCAGCCACTATGCCTGCAGAAACCAAAAGAACTGCGACCAGCAGACAAATAAATCTCATATTATCCACTCCTCAGCCTAAGATCACTATGACATTTTGATCCAGTTTTTGCATATTGTCATCTACAAGAACATTAATACCCTGGGCCATGTTTCCGCTGCCCGAGTTATTTCCGTACTGGTTCAAATCAACCCTGATAATATTGCGCCCTT
This sequence comes from uncultured archaeon, assembly GCA_902386135.1. GTDB lineage: Archaea > Halobacteriota > Methanosarcinia > Methanosarcinales > Methanoperedenaceae > Methanoperedens. Next base: position 69,159 of record CABMIB010000081.1, on the reverse strand, counting down.
TTATTGTATTGTTTACAAAGCCTGAATAATTGGTATCAGGAATAAGTGATCCATCCATAACCGTTATACTATTTTGGTCCATCATCTGGTAATTTCCAGTTACTTGCACACTTATATCCTGTTTTATATCTCCGGAACCATAGTTCCAGGCGACCTGATCAACCTGAACTTCCACCGCATTCTCGCCGTTCAGTTTTGCCTTTTGGCTCACTTCTGCAAGCGCGGGAATAGTAAGTATTAAGATCACTCCCAGCATAGCCAGTATCTTCTTCATGCTACTCACCTCCAATTTTTGATGATTTCAGATAAAAACAAAAAGGATAGAGGAAGTTATCCCCTCCCCTATACCTTAGAACTGTCTTTATGACGGGGTTACTTCGATGGCTGAATCGTCCAGATGGTTATTATTAGCGTGAACGACTGATGAATGATCATCGTAGCTCGTTGTAGAATCATCGAAGTTTATTGTCGAGGTGTCCCCCTCATTTACGATTGACTGATCGAGGTTCTGTGTAGTTTTTATCTCTGCTGAGGCGATCTGAACAACTGCATTTGACTGGTAGTTGTCACCGTTGCTTCCATCTCCTCCATTAGCTGAGGCATAAGAGCCTGCATTTCCAGAGAGTACATTGGCTGCACCGGATGTGTCTCCACCAGCGCTAGAATCCTCTTCTTTAGCTGTAGCAGTGTGGCCGCTCTGGTCTGTAGCAGTTGCGTCGCCTTTTGCATTAGATTTTGCTTTGGCATTGCCGCCAAGGGCAATCTGAGTGTTATCGTTGGCAAGGTTACCGCTATTATCCTGGCTTTGAGCTATCGTACTGGTTGCCCAGTTAGATCCATCAACATTGTTGGTAACTACCTTGGTAATTGATGGAGCAGTTGCCATTGCTGGCATTGTCATTCCGATTACTGTTGATACTAACAGTAATGCTATCCATGCTTTCTTCATATTTTTTTCCTCCTTGTATATTTGTATATATTTCTACCCGGTTGCGGTCGCAGGGACTACTTTCCGCGACCGCAGGGACTACTTTCTGCCGCCGCAGGGACTGCTGACTCAATTTAACCGGGCGAATGTGCCCCTGGGACTTGAACCCAGTTATTTCGCCTTCCCGATAGGCACCCCCCAGGTGAGATTCCATGCTGCCTTTTTTACCACAGTACTATTATCTGAAATCTGGATGAACATTTGGACATAACTGGTATTCCCTATTGGTTTTATAGAGAAATTCTGTGTCCAGCTGCCATTGGAAATGTAGGTTATACTGGTCTGGTTGTACCATACTTGGCCCGACCCGGGCTTAAACACAGTTATCACGGTTTCATTCAGTTTTGGATTCATGATCTGTAGCGTTACAGGAAACTTTCCTGTCCTGTTAAGCTCCTTTGGTCGGAGAATCAGACGCACTGAGTTTGGTTTGCTGATGTTCTTTGATTCACTGATGTTCACGGATTCATTCTGAGCCAGGGCACTCTGCACCAACGTTAGTCCGTCCTCGTTACCTTCCTGGGCAGTGAGTCCCGCATCCGGTTTATTCACCTTACCGATGCATCCTGCCAAGATAGATATGAGTATCAATATCCTCAGAATCTTCCACATCCTGAAGACCGAACATAGCGTCGTTGTAATTGATTTCATGCCCTTTTTTTCCTCCCTTTTCGCCGTTTTTCCCCACATTGCTTTTCCAGCTTTGCCTATCCCCCGGTTCCCGATAGGATTTCCAGGGAATTTTATTTTGTGGTACAAGCAATTAATATTATTACTAGCTTAAAAAACATTAAGAAGTATGAGAATATGGCGAGGCTATGTAGCGACGCTACATAGCAAGGTTACATATAGATAATACATATACGCCGTACATAGCAAAAAAACTGTAGATTATAAATAAAATAAACAGTAAAAAAACAGAGTTCATAAGCGCGGACTTTAATTATGATCATGAATTCTATCGATAGAATACTGGAGCAACTTCAAGACATACAGTGGCATAGCCTTGATGAGATAAAAAAGGTTATTCCCATGCCAGCGCATAAGTTAAACGGGGTTCTTTGCTTCCTCCAAAAACAGGCGCTTATCGATAAAAAAAATGAGGAGCTGCGGATTACGTGCACTGGACTGAAATTTTTGCAGCTAAAGTATTAGCGCAATATTTCCTCGACATTCTTCAATCTCTTCAGTAATTCCCTTCCTTTCTCCGTGATCTCATAGTTCCCCTTTCCGGGGTTCGTGCACTCTGTTATAAAACTCTCTTCCAACAAGAAATCGAAATATTTCTGTAAATCCCTCCAGTTAAGACATGCCCTCTGCATGATCCTTGTTTTTTTCATCGTCTTCTCTTCTATCAGTACTTTAAGCATGTCCTCGATTATTTCCCACCTGCTTCTTTCTTTTCTCATTCCTGCATTCTCTTTGTTTTTCTGGTATATCAAAATAGTGCCCGGGCTTGTGCTTGCAATTATCAATTTACCTGTACCCGAATCGACAGTTAGATTATTCTGGAACATTCCAATCATCATTTCAAAAGTTCTCATGACCACAGTCGATATGGTCGAAATTATCTCACTGTGAGTTATCGTGGTACCTATCAGCAGTCCCCCTATACCTATAGCAATAGCTTCCTCACCATACATACCTTTTAACTCGGCAAGCATACATCCTGTATTAGCTTTCATTGAGTGGTTCCCCCTTGGTACCGTCGCATACTACCAATGGGTATAATGGGTTCTTCGGTACATATGAAGCTTTCTATCCGTGAATAATGTATCTAGTTTGAACCCCTGTATACAACAGGGTAATTATTTCAGAAAAAATAATTTAAGTATAGTGTTTGCCTGTTCTTCACTATATACTTCAATACTAAAAGTCTGTCATTACCCTGTACTGGTCTATCTCAGGCTGCCTGAGTTCTTCAAGGAACTGCTCTGTCATTGAGCGGACATCCTTGGCTTTGGTGATAGCCCGTCCAACTACGATAATATCAGCACCTGACTTGAGGGCTTCCCTGACTGTATCCACGCGGATGCCTCCGGCGACTGCCACGAGCAATCTTTCAGACAGCTTCTTCATGGCGGGTATGTCACCCCACGCATGTTCTGCTTTGGTCTCGGTGTCGATCGCCCTGTGAAGTTCAACCACATCCGGCTTGATGCTCAGCGCTTTTAACACCGAGAGCGGTTTCTCAACGTTCAGCATATCTATAACAGCGTAGATACCCGTCTTCTTTGCCTCTTTTATCGCTTTCTCGATGGTAGATACCGGAGCAAGCCCGGATATCACAACTGCATCTGCCGTTGCATCTGCGACCATGCGCGCCTCGAGGTTGCCCGTATCCAGCGTCTTTAGATCAGCTACAACAAAGGCATTCGGGCGCACTTCTCTTATAGCCTGGACGATGTTCACGCCGTATCTCTTGATAAGCGGCGTTCCGGCCTCGATAATAAGGTGGTCGCTCTGGGGTATCTGTTTTATTATGCTTTTCACGGCATCGACATCAGGTATGTCTATGGCTACCTGCAGATATGGCGGGTCCCATAGCCTGATCACTTTGAATCCCATGATCGGGTGCATTGTGCGGTCTTTCTCGTACATGAGCGTCTTGGTATCAGGGAATCCCTGCATCGCCCTCTCTACAGCAAGTTTTGTGGCGCCGTAATTGTAGCGGTATATTTTGTTATAATCCTTTGCCTCAGGATGGATAAATACGCTGACCACAATAGCGAGGTCTTCGACCTGGTCTTCCGGTATAACCCCTTCCTGGACCGAATCTGCAACCGCCCTTGCCACCGCGGTCTGGGCAGGACCGAATATCTGGGCTGCCTGTGCCATATTTTTTACCGTTACTTTCGGCACTATGAGCGTGGCAGGTTTTGCAAGCAGGTTAGGCCTGACGACAGACAGGAGAGGCGTATGCCCCATAGACAACTGTGTAAATCCGTTCGCAAATGCCTGTCCGACCGGACCTGTTTTTTCTCCGATGATCAGATCAATATGAGCCAGTTCCGGTTCTTCACCGATTAGTGCCTCGCCTACTAAAAACACGTTATTACCTCGGGCTTAACATAGAGAATTTAGTATATATGTATTTCTGCAAAATGACTCTATCAGGTCTTCTGTGGACAGGAAATGTACACTGAGCCCGGGTGTACGGCTTCCCCCTCTGCACGTTTATATAATACTTATAATATCATTACTGAGTCGCATCAGCCGACAACCCGGCAGAACTCTGCAAAATGGTTCTGCCAGGTTGTCGATTGTTTAAAAATTATGTAAAAAGTTGATTGATGGCAGCGTTCCGGAAATTAATCCTAAGCTATGTAGCTGGTGCTTGACCTGTCAAAGCCGTACACAAGCTCAAGTTTCATTTCGTCCGCTTTCCAAGCTGCGCCAGGATATACGAGATTCTTGAAGAAGCTGGTAGTATCCGCAGCGAACCGGGTAGCTGCATGGTCATCTCCCAGGATGTTTTTACAGATTTTATATACCTGTTGCCTTACCACATTTTCATCCAGGTATCCAAGCGAATGTAAATACTCATGCAACATGACATGGAAGGTATAGGGCTTGTAAAGCTGCGGGTCAGTTTCTTTTATCCTCTCAAGAGGTACTTTGTTCATCACAATGATGTTGGAACCTACAGGATAGAAAGCTCCCAGAAATCCCTGCGGGTCATTCCCCAGGTTCGCAAGTCCCAGCATGAGCCCTCCGCGGCTCGTTCCCATGCTATCCTTTACAGCGTCCTTCACAATTTCAAAGATATCTGCAAGCGTCCTTGCATTATCAAGTCGGGTTTGAAATTCTTTTTTCATGTTTTTCTTTTTTGTCTCCTCGTTTTTTATCTAATATATTCGTTATGTTACGAACATATTATATCGACCGGTCTTAAGTACTTTTCGGTCATCTTCCGGAACTGCAGAGACTGAAAACAATATCGCCAGGCGCTCGTCTCACAGATTAGCCTGGAGGCATAAAACATTTGTATTAAGTGCAACTATTATAGAAATAATGTGGAGTGTAATCCAGGAAAAATTCAAAAGCCATCCCGCGCAGGAAAAGGTGATAAGGCTGCTTTTAGGGAGAGGTTTCCAGATAAATGACACAGGCAGGGTTGTTTCGGGGAATATTGAAATACCCCATACCCAGATCGCGAATGAGATCGGGGTGGACAGGAGGGTGGTCGATGCCACCTGTGAGACAATCCTGAACGACGCCCAGCTTATGCAGATATTCCGCAATGTCAGGACTATCCCGTTCCTCCGGGACGTTGCGCCGTATCTCGGTCTTGGCGTAATCATCATCCTACCCGACAATGCCGCGCGCAAAGGGCTGCTGGGCGCTGTGGCGACCGCGGTAGCGGAACACGGGGTAGTTATCAGGCAGGCTGTATCTGATGACCCTTACCTTACTGAAAATCCCATGCTTACGATTATCACGGAGGGAAAGGTTAGCGGTGGGCTCGTGAATACGCTGACGAGGATAAAAGGCGTGAAGAGTGTTACCGTGTATTAGGACTATAGTTTTTAAACTATAAATTAATACACTTTTAGAGTTAATTTATGTATTATAATATTTATTCCATTATAATAAAACACAACGCTGCGAACCAGTAAATCAATGTTTGCTTTAAGAAAACAATATGCTGCTTGAAAAACTCTTCACTAACTCGTACCGCCAAAATAATAGATGTTCCTTGGGAATTCCAGAAACTGACCACACTCCACAGATAAAGCGAATAAGGCTGGCATCTATTATGCATCTATTATACTACTCTATTATACTACTCTTTTGAAGGCGCTGCCTTTACTAAAAGGCCGAGTATGGTCACAATGGTGCCGCGGGTCGAAAATGCCTGACTGTACGGATCTATAAAATGATTTTTAGGGTCATTTAGGGTCAAAAGGCTTATCAAACACCTGAATAAGCTTAATGCGCGGCTTTCGGGGCGCAAGTCTGTTAATAAAAAAATACCTGCTCCTGAGAATAAGTAGTTCTATCCCGAAAAGCCTTAGATTTGGGCCGGAAATCCGCAGGAACCTGAAATATTGCCATTACACATAGTAATGAAAACTATATACTCTGGCTCGTAAATGTGGCCAAGAATGGGTATTCCAGACCATTTAAAATTAGATTGGTATGTATTACTTTTCTAAAACCAGCATAATGCAGTGCATAGCTATAGTCGACTATAACGATATATGGTGTACTATAATAGACCAATAACCCATAATTAAAATTACTTGACGACGGTCAGGGTAAAATTCTCCCTCAAAGGCAGAATAATCCCGGCAAGACCCACTCAATATATACAGGATAGGGGAATGACCTGGAATCAGGTAATTTCCAGCATCGTAAACCCATAAAACAGCCGTTTCTCAGTATCGTTCAGCCCCTCAAGATCATCTTTCTCCACCGTCACGCCATTGGCGGCTATCAGGCTCCCGTCAACCTTTGCAGTTTCATGTACTACTACCGAATTCGCTGTCACTTTGCCAAGAACCCTGCAATTCCTTCCTATTTTCACAGTCTCTCTTGAGTCAAGGTTGCCGTGTATGGTACACGCGGCGCCAGTAGTGATGCCGCCGGTAGTCCGGATGCTGCCGAACACAGTCACATGGTTACCTACCGAGGCTGAGCGGGCGCGGACATTGCCCAGAAGGCGGCAGTGGCTGCCAATTACGGCGCGTGATGTGGTTTTAATGGCTTCAAGGCTTATCTTCGTCCTGTTGGGTATTGACATGAGCCTTTCAGACGGCGCATCATCCGAGAACATCTCTTCAAGCGCCTTCTCGACCTCTTCTTCGTTACCCAGGCGCAGCAAAGCCATCATGTAAAAGAATATGAACATGACGACAGGCAGGGGGTTGCGGACGACAAGCCATCCTTTTACCTCATAGCCGCCGGTGATCTTCACATTGTTCCCGACATCAAGGTTGCCTGCGGCAAAGAGTTTTCCCGAAATATTGACAAATTCGCCAAGATATGCATCGGTCTTTGTCCTCACATCCCCTGTTATCTCAGACCACAGGTCTATCCTTACATCGTTCTCACTGATTACGCTGCCGGTGATCTTCACATGCTCTCCTGCCACTACGGTCTTTGCGATAAGGCCGTAGCCCAGTTCTGCATAATTTCCGACCAGGACGTCACCGTCCACTATAATAGAGTGCTCCTCCATCACGGTATTGTCCGGTATTATCAGTCCCTTCAGTTCGGCGATATCAAAGTCTCCACTCCATTATAGTTGCAGGGTATGATAAATCTTAATATCAACAAGACAAATTAACGGTCATGTGCGAACTAAAGGTAATTCTCGAAGGAAAGACCATAATGGAAGATGTCGTAAGGATAACTGCAGACAAAGATTCGATCAAACTGTACGGCATGCTGGGTGAAACAAAGACCGTTTCAGGCAAAATAAAGGATATTAATATAACAAAACAGGAAGCTATAATAGATTGATAATTAATGTGAGGCTGGGAGAATTAAAAAGATGACGGCGAAAGTAGCGATTAACGGTTACGGAACAATAGGGAAACGTGTGGCAGACGCGGTGGCTGCCCAGGATGACATGGAAATCGTCGGTATTGTAAAGACAAGACCGAGCTTTGAAGCTAAGATCGCGCTGGATAAGGGGTATGCACTTTATGCCGCTGCAAAAGAAAACATCGAGGATTTTAAGAAATCGAAAATGGAAGTCAGCGGCACGCTTGAAGAGTTACTGGACAAAGCTGAGCTAGTAGTTGATGCAACGCCCGGCGATACCGGGGAGGAATACAAAAAACTTTATGAAAAGCACGGGGTCAAGGCTATCTGGCAGGGTGGGGAAGAGCATGAGCTGACTGGATTCTCATTCAACTCGGAGGCAAATTACAGCGAGGCTCTTGGCAGGGATTTTACCAGAGTTGTCTCATGCAACACTACCGGGCTTGTAAGGGTTTTATACGCTCTTGATACCGCATTCGGGGTAAAGAAAGCCAGGGTGACGCTGATGAGGCGCGCCGCAGACCCCAATGATATCAAGACAGGCCCGATAAACGCCCTCATCCCCGATCCGATCAAGCTTCCTTCACACCACGGCCCTGATGTGAACTCGATCCTTCCGCATATCGATATCACAACGATGGCCGTGAAGACCTCCACTACCCTCATGCATCTTCATGCGCTGAACATCGAATTAAAAAAGACATGCGCCGAAGATGATATCATAAAAGTCCTGAAAGAAAGACCGCGCATAAGGCTTGTGAGCAGCAAGGACAGGATAAAATCAACGGCCGAGGCAATGGAATTCGCCAAAGACCTGGGAAGACCGAGAGGGGATATGTGGGAGAATGTTGTATGGAAAGACTCGATTGCAATAAACAAAGGCGAACTATACTTCTTCCAGGCGATACACCAGGAATCTGATGTGGTTCCTGAGAACGTGGATGCTATCAGGGCAATGCTTGAAATAGAAAAAGACGGGGCAAGTTCAATAAAGAAGACAAATAAAGCCCTCGGAATATAAATATTGAGTAACATTTATCATGTTTCACATATAATTTAAGCTTATGCAAAAAGTACCGGCATTAGGGATTTTCATCATACTGCTCACTGCCACCAGCGCAGCAGCTCTGGTTTCCGTAGAGAACTTAAGGAAACTCGATATAGCTGAAACCCAGCTATGGGACCCTGCTCTCAGTCCCGATGGAACGAAGATCGCCTATGTTGCTTATGACGATGCACACAACCAGCAGGTATTCGTCATAAACGCAGATGGCACCGGGGAAACAAAGCTCACCAGCGATGTCAATAAAAAATGGGGGATTGCATGGGGACCTGATAAAATCGCCTACGTATCGTTCGGGAAAGACGGGCTTGAAAAGATATTCGTCATGAACCCTGACGGCACCGATAACAAGCAGCTTATCCCTGATAATACAAGGCAGGGCAGCTCGTCTGAAGATAAACCGCCTGTATGGGCCGCTCCATCATGGAGCCCTGACGGCAAGTCTCTGGCATATACGTCGCCTGATGATGTGCAGAGACAAAAAATGTATATCGTCAATTCAGACGGCACAGGAAAGAGGCAGTTACTTAATGATGACTCAAGACAGTGGAGCCCTGCAATAAGTCCTGATGGAAAAAATATAGTGTACGTGTCATATAACAGCAGACTGAAAGAGGAACTTTTCATAGTAGATGTAAACGGGACCGGTAAAAGACAGCTTACCTTTAACGAGATAAAAAAGAATTACCCTGTCTGGGGCCCGGACGGCACCATAACATACGTTTCTTACGAAAACCTGACATCATCGGGTGAAAATGTCTTTGCAATAAACCAGGACGGGACTAATAAAAGGCTGTTTGTCGATGGAGATTACAGGCAAAGAAGCCCGTCGTTCAGCAGTGACGGCAGGAAGTTCTCATATGTGGGGATAAATCCCTCCGGCATAGTGAAAATCACTATTGGAGACACGGCCGGCATAACAGCCACGCCTGCGCCAACCGTAATAACCCCGACAGCGACAGCACCGACTGTAACGAAGACAGCACATCCGACCCCAATCGCCACGGGGACACCGGCAGCAGGCGGAGTGGACCTGACTACTATGCTCCTGATGCTGGTCATAATAGCTATAGTGCTGCTGGTGATCCTGATAATTGCAAATACCCTTTCTAAAAAATGATCAGTCCACTTTAATTGGCAGCAAACTTTTCTTTTTAACCCACCAGTAGGCAGCCCATGTTGCAAGTATCGTGGACACAAAGAGAAGAACCGAATACCATACCCTGTCCGCAGGTCCGAGGGCAAAGGCGGGATTACTGAGTATAGTCGCAAGAGTGTTCGGTACGAGCACCGCCGTACCCAGTATTGTAAGCCATGTCATGACAAAAGCAAGCCTGTTGTTCAGTATCTGGAGCTGGTTGTTATAGATGCTCTGGAGCACCTCAAGACCTGAAGCGAGCACCTCTGACATATGTTCGCTGAGCGAGATATGCCTGTTCACGTCGTCTGAAAGTATCCCTATGCGGGCCAGCAGCTTGGGGTTATCCGTAATGAGTTCAGCATCACCGTGGCGGAGGGAATTAATGACATCAAGGGTAGCCCAGAGCGTATCCAGGTAGCTTATAAGGGCATGTTTCATATTATATATTTCCGGCGCGATCATTCCTCTTGACGCCATCGGGTCAAGAAGATTTTTGCTCAATTCATCTCCCTGCGCTTCAAGCTCCCGCAGATGCTCAAAATTCAAGTTATTATTCTCATCGATTATTCTTGTGAGAATTATCGACAATTTGTCCTCTTGTGTGAGGTTGGGTTTGATTTTCCTCATGAAGGCATCGGCATACCTGGAAAGTCGGATCAGGCGATTTACATTTTCAACGTGTATCGTGACAATCAGGTCTTTTCTTATTAAAATTAATACCGGGCTGATAAGAACATCGAACTTCTTAACCATCACAGCAGGCAGCATTAACCCCATTTCAGTGTCTCGGTCTTCGTATGCTGACAGATAACTGGAGAGAAGCGTGGGTACAAGGGAAGAACTGAAACCCAGGGACATTGCAATGATATCAGCGTCTTTCTTTATATCTTCTACAGGGAAGTTTAACCAGGCTATAGATGATTCTTTTAGGAAAGGTATAAACTCATGCGGGTTATCACCTGTCAATTTTAATGGTTTTCCCCCTGATACAGGCAGGGCTACACAGAAAGCGCGCTTGCCGTTAGATTGGGGCACAGTGATAGCATTCTGTTCCTTTTTCTCCTCGGCAATTATTGTAATCCCGGTGGTTTCCTCAGTCATGTTTGCCTCTTTAGTACGACAGTAGTAGGATTATTTCTGGTATTAATCTTTCCCATACTATATTTTTGAGACGGGTGTTTGATTCAGGAATACTGAAGACTGGCTTTTTCAAGTTTTGCTGATGCCCCATTAATCTTTTTCCGGATAAGTTTGGTATCTCCTCCGAACCCTGCCAGCTTTTTCTTTATCAGGGTTACCTGGCGCTTTGTTTCTTTCGGCGCAGGACCGCCCGGAACACTTCTTTTCTTTATATTCTCTGCCGGGTCAAGGGCTTCCCGGATATCTTTTTCAGAAAGACCCCTGTCGCTTAATTTCTCGTTAAGGATCTTTAGCGAGAGTTCATCGACATCCGCAAGAGTCGGGGTTTTCCCGGTTCTGGCGCATGAGCCTACGATGTGATGCGCTGTCCTGAACGGAATGCCTGTGGTGCGAACAATAGTGTCCGCAAGTTCTGTGGCAGTCATGAACCCTTTATCTAGTGCGCTTTCCAGGTTCTCTTTTTTGAGCTTCATGGTACTTATCATACCCTGCGCCATGCGCACAGAAGACCTTACGTTATCCGTGGCGCGCCAGAGATGGGGTGTGGCTTCCTGGAGATCGCGGTCATAACTATAGGGAAGGGCCTTGCATATCGTTAACACCGACATGAGTGCGCCGTCGACAGTCCCTGTCTTTGCGCGCATGAGTTCTGCGATATCCGGGTTCTTTTTCTGCGGCATTATGGATGATGTGGAGGAGTATTTATCGTCCAGTTCGATGAAATCAAATTCCGACGAGCTCCAGAGGATGAGTTCTTCTGCAAGGCGGCTCAGGTCTGTCATCAGATTGGCAAAGCAGCCCAGGCTCTCTATCATGAAATCACGCGTGCTTACAGCATCCATCGAATTCTCAAGCACGGAATCGAATCCGAGAAGCTCTGCTGTTCTCTTCCTGTTTATCGGGAAGCCTGTGGAAGCAAACGCAGCCGCCCCAAGAGGATTCCTGTTCGTTCGCTCATAGGCGCCTTTTAACCGTTCAAGGTCGCGAAGATTTGCACTGGCATGTGCCAGCAGGTGATGTGCAAGCGTGGTGGGCTGGGCATGCTGGGTATGCGTGTACCCCGGCATGATGGTCTCATGGTGCTTTGCGGCGGTATTGAGCATTGCAGAGATGAGGTCGTGTACTTCTTCCATCAGGTCTATGAGTTCACTGCGGAGCGAAAGCCTGATACATGCAGCGACTTCATCGTTCCTCGAACGGGCTGAATGCATCCTGCCGCCCGTGTCTTCGCCTACGAGTTCTATAAGCCGCGCTTCAAGGGCTATGTGGACATCTTCGTAGGATGTATCCAGGGCTGAAATGCCCTCTTTTTTTATTTTATCAAGACCCGAAAGTATGGCTGAGCAATCATCTGTCTTGATGATGTCCTGCTCCCTCAGCATAATCACATGCGCCTTGTCTATGTCGATATCCGCATCGAATATGCGCTTATCCGCTTCCATGGATGAAGTGAAGTTATTGATATCCTTGTCCGGCTCTACAGACAGTCGCCCTCGTCTTAGTATATTCATAAAGCGACACCTCGCTTTATCCGGTCTAGGGGTATGGTCTTGTGACCATACCCCTTCGTTTGATAAAACTTTCGTAAAGGTTTAGCGACACTTCGCTTTATCCGGTATCCACGTATGCCCGCAGGCATACGTGTGTGCGAAGTAAAGCGGCGCGACGGTTTTTGATAAACCTTTCTTAAAGGTTTAGCGACACCTCGCTTTATCCAGTCTAGGCGTATGCTGCGCATACCCCTTCTTTTGATAAAACTTTCGTAAAGTTTTTTCATATAATCTCTTTAATTCATGTCATTATGTATAAATATAATCTGATGCTTTCGGATAAAAAGATAAGTTTTCTATCCACAGTAACCTATTTCTTTATTGAAAGCAGGCTATGATACATGTCTTTTTTCATCTTGATTCCGGGTTTTCTTTCAGGTTCACTAATTAAACTGACCGATGATATTGAGGATAAAAATCTTTTCCATAACTTTTATGCAATACCCTGCGGGCTCGCTTACGGTTTATTAATGGGGTATCTTATGATATCCGATACAGACTCGGCACTTCTTTTCGGCGGCATAATCCTCGGGAATCTATTGACAGGCAAAATAAACAGCATGGGACATTATTTCGGTCTTGGCGCAATACTTGTTGTGATTTTTTTATACGGGATAAAGCTCTCCTTTCTCGTACTGCCCGTAGCGGCGCTTGCAGCCCTTGATGAGATACGAGATTTAATACACGCTCCGAGATTCCTGGAACCTATTTTCAAATACAGGTTAATCCTGAAAGTAGGGATTCTGGTACTTGTTGTCCTGAATATGTTGGGATTGAACGCCTTAATTGTCCTTCTTGCTTTCGATGCAGCGTATATGCTGACAGACAGGATAACGCGGAGGGCTGCGCATGAGGTATGACGTTGCGGTCATAGGCGCAGGACCTGCGGGTTCTTTCGCAGCAGAAAAGCTCTCTTCCCTCGGCCATAAAACCCTGATAATAGACCCGTGCGACAAAAAAAAGATATGTGCAGGTATCCTGACGGCGCAGTATGTCAGGAAGTACGGGGTGGATGAATCTTACGTTGAAAGGAAGCTGAAGGGTGTCAGGCTGTCATTTCGCGATATCAGGGCTGAAATAACATACAGGAAAGCGGTTGAGTATTCTATAGACCGCAGTGCATATGATTCTTTTAACCTTAATGAAGCCATATCTGCCGGAGCCGGACTGAGAAAAGATACGGCCCTGTCGTTAGAGGAAAATGGCTCCTCTGTGGCAATCAGGACAACAAAAGGGCAAATACTCGCAGATTATGCGATTGTCGCATCAGGTGTATCGGATCTAAGCCGCCTTTGCGGAGGTCCGGAGAGGTATGCCTTCTGTGTGCAGCAGAAAAAATATCTGGAACCCGGTGATTATTTTGAGATGAACCTGATGCACGGCGGTTACTCGTGGAGTACGCCAAAAAAGGACTGCGTGCTTACAGGCACATCATCGCTGAGCGGATACCCGGATATTCCCGGCGAAAAAAGTTTGATACCGCTTGGACCTGTTAAAAAAACATTCTCAGAAAGGATTCTTCTTGCAGGTGATGCGGCAGGGTTCGTGTCACCATTCGAAGGCGAGGGCATATATTATGCCCGGCGCTCAGGCGAGATAGCCGCAGAAATCATATCGGGTGTGACCGAAGATAAAAATGTGCTTACAGATTATGAATCCTGCTGGAGAAAAGAGTTTGATTTCTCAACACTGGCTTTGATTTCCCGGATGTTGTCAAACGACAGGGCCCTTGAGCTGTTCACAAAATCTATCAGGGATAACGAGAGGTTTAATAAGCTTGTGGAAGGTATTCTGACAAAAGAAAATAAAAAACCCGGGATAAAAGATATACGTTTCCTGATTAAAACTCTGGTCTCCTGATAAAAACTATATATTCCTCTATGGTTTATAGGTGTCAGTCATATGATAGAAAACATCCTCTGGTTGGCGCTTGGATTGCTTATAATAGCCTCGATCATCCCCAGGAATTACAGGCTCAAATTCACTGTCGCGGGCGCTGGATGGGCTTTTTTCGCTGTGCACTGGGCTTTCCAGTGGCAGCATTACGCTGAGGTGGAGGACTATGTCAATGTAGCCCTGACCCTACTCACCGCTGTTATCTGTGTTTTTATTGGCTATATCCTGATACGGCAGGACAAAAGAATATTCAGGGATACAAATGGCGTGAGTACCACAACTTCGCTTTTCATGGCAACCACTGCCGCAGCTATAGGCGGAATCTCTTATTTCGCTTTTTCCGAGATCCAGACGATGAACATCTGGCTCATATCGACTGTGGCTGACCAGACGATCCGGGTTGCCTCGCTTTTCGGGGTGACGATGACGAGGGTTGACTGGAACCTGATAGCTGTGAACGGATACAAGGTTGAGATCATCCTTGCATGTACAGCCATCGAAAGCATAGCCCTGTTCACCGGTATAATCGCAAGCGTCAACGCGCCGTTCAAAAGGCAGGCTGCAGCCTTCCTTATATCGGTCCCCGTGATCTACGGCTTGAACCTGATAAGGAACGTTTTCATAGTCGATGCGTACGGGATGACCTGGTTCGGCGACCCGGAAACAAGTTTCTATATTGCGCACACCGTGATAGCAAAGGTAGGTTCTCTTATCGCGCTCTTCCTGATAGCCTATGCTGTTATGAAAATCCTTCCCGAGATCGTCGATATGATAGACGGTATTTTAAACCTGTTCGGAGGCATATTCAAGCATGGTGGCTAAAGGCTCGCTCCCATGGATCGGCGGCGCTCTTCTGTTCACCGCTTTGACCGGGTATATTTCAACGCTTTCCGGGGGGCTTGTATCATATCTTTTTTTGTTCCTGTTCATTATCGGGGCCGTACTGGCGCTCTTTTTCTTCGTGTTTTTCCGCGACCCGGAACGCACTCCCTCCGGGGATGAGGATGATGCCGTTTCTCCGGCGGATGGTAGGGTGATCTCCATAAAGGACGGGACTATCAGCATTTTTATGAACATACATAATGTCCATGTGAACCGAGCCCCGCTTGCAGGCACGGTCACGCAGATCGATTATAAACCGGGCGGATATATTCCTGCGTTCAATAAGGATTCGCAGGTGAACGAGCGCAACCATGTCGTAATAAGTACGGAGCATGGAAATCTTGAGCTGACGCAGATCGCGGGCGTCCTCACCCGGCGCATCGTATCCTACATCAGCGAAGGAAGCCATGTAAAAAGGGGTCAGCGCATCGGTATGATACGCTTCGGCTCGCGTGCGGACGTGATAATACCACAGGGATACGAGTTCACGGCTAAACCGGATGATAAGGTAAAAGCAGGTGAGACCGTGATAGCAATGAAAAAAGAGAAAATACAGAGATAAAGAGAGGTAGATATGAGCGAGAACATCCTTAAACTTATCAAGCCTGCGGATATAATCACGCTGATAAACGCGCTCCTCGGGTTCGCATCCGTGATAATGACAGCTCAGGGCAAGCTTGATGAGGCTCTTGTACTGATCCTTCTTGCGGTGATCGCGGACGGCGCGGACGGCGCGTTCGCGAGGTACACAGGCACAGGCGTTCTCGGTGCGAACCTTGATTCGCTTGCCGATGTGATAGCGTTCGGAGTTGCGCCTGCAACCGCGGCTTTTGTTTTTATCGGCAGCCAGGCGGCATGGGTATTTTCAGGATTTTTTTTGGTGTGCGGCATACTGCGCCTTGCCCGGTTCAACATTGCTGGTAAAAAAGACGGTTTTGAGGGGATTCCCATAACATCAGGCGGTTTCATTGTCGCTCTGTTCCTTCTTATGAGGGATTACGTGCGGTATTTCGAATACATATTTCCTCTTCTCCTTGTCCTCTTATCCCTGCTCATGGTCAGTACGATAGGCTATCCCAAAGTAAAAAAGCCGTCTATTCTGGCGCCCCTGGGGATACTTCTTGTAATAGATATCGCTGGTTTTTATCTGGGCTATGCAGGCATGGTCAAGCTTGTCTCCCTGCTCTTATTTGCGCTGGCATTCGTATATATTCTGAGCCCGGCATGGAGGAGGTTGTATGACAGAAATAAATGAACGTGACAGAGCGGTGTTTGAAGCCGGGATAAAACTTGGCGCGCTGTACCACCAGTTCGTCGGCATGCCCATCAGTCTTGAGACGATCGATGATCTTGAAAGGACAATCGAGCAAAGCGTGGCTCTTCAGCCGTACGTTAGAAGCATCAGTGTTTCGATCGACCGCGAGATGGTGCAAAAGAAGCTGAACCCGAAGTTCAAATACTGCGAACTGGAAGGGCGGATGCTGAATGTAAGCTTGCAGATATTGTATAAGAATACGATAGCGCAGACGGAGCTTGCGTATGATGAGGCGCAGGATTATCCGCTGATGAGCATAAAGAAGATTGAGGAAATGTAAGACCGTTAAATATCAAACACAGATCTCACTATCAGCAATATATTCCGCTTCCTCTCCCGTATTCTGCGCGTTGTATACGGGAACCAGTTCTTTCCATAAGGAATATAATCAACAACCGTAAAACCTTCTTTTACAAGCTTGCGTTTAAGCTCATCCCTCACTCCCATAAGCATCTGGAACTCAATCATCTTTTGATGAATCTTATTTGCCTCTATCGCTTCGTTAATCAATCGATCATCATGGGTTGCAATAGCAAAAAAAGGGCTCTTATAGAATAGATACGCCATGAGCTTTGAGAAGTTGCGCGTTATATCGCTCCTGCTCGTGTATGCTATCTCCTCTCTCTCCATGTACGCGCCCTTGACAAGACGGACTATGCCAGCCGATGCCACTATTATAGCTACGTCACCCTCGCTTCTTTTCAGGTTAGCCTGTATCACAATGCCCACGCCCTTATATTTTTTAATGATGTCAAGATAGATACCAATGGTATCCTGCGTATAAGGCGAGTTCTCCATATCTATCCAGACAAAAATGTTTTTTGATGATGCAGCACTGACGATTTTATCTACTTTCGATAAACAGAGGCTCTTATCGATATCAAGCCCGAGCTGCGTTAGCTTTATGGAGAGCGAAGCACTGGTTTTTGATTCTTCTATCGCCCTGAGTATCCGCAGGTTCTCCTCTACGTTATTATCCGCTTCTGCCTCGTCTTTTACATGCTCCCCGAGAAAATTGATGATGGCGCGTATCCCTGCATTGTTCTCTTTCTTCGCCCGGGCGATGGCATCATCCAGCGTCTCGCCAGCAATCCACTGGCGCGCAAACCTTGTTAGAAAGCTCATCTGAATAAAATTGGATATAGTAATACTTAAGTGTAAGGTTAGTTAATCTATTATGTCAATTTTTTATTACCGAAAGACATATATGATTGAGAAGTAATTAAAATATCATGCGTATAATAATTGAAGATAATTGTGGACGCTGTGGTGGACGTGGATATATAGAATGTAGAGGCTGTAATGGACGTGGATACATAGAAATAGAAACAGATATTTTCGGTATTCCATTTAAGGGTGGGGGAATCACAAGAAGAAAACCTTGCACAAATCCAAAATGTAATGATGGTTTGGTTCCTTGTCCAGAATGTAACAGATAAATATCTCGCCTTATTGTGAATAACTAATGAAGTTAAGAATTAATTAATACCAGCAGTAAAATGGTATAGCAAAACCGCATTAAGTATGCACATTTTAGTAAAGCTTAAGTGTTAAGTAGCTCATTATTCGCCAAATGATCACAGCAGAGCTATTAAAGAACAGGGCAGAATTTGAAGACAAACTAAGAAAACTGATAGGCAGACCGATACTTTTGATCGAGCTTGATATGTTCGCGCTCCCCTGCGGATGCGC
Source organism: uncultured archaeon (assembly GCA_902386135.1). Lineage (GTDB taxonomy): Archaea > Halobacteriota > Methanosarcinia > Methanosarcinales > Methanoperedenaceae > Methanoperedens. Next base: position 51,000 of record CABMIB010000081.1, on the reverse strand, counting down.
CGGGATAACTGCGAACACAAGGGGGCTTGAAGTGGACGACCTTGAAGTATTCGAGCCGCAGATTCTTCCTCTCCTCAAGGAAATAGCCTCGAACCTCGATGTCAAATCGACCGTGACATTCGCGCGGCTCGTGCCCGGGAGTTCTATTGTGGCATCGCTTAACTGGCGCGTGCTGTGCCCGCGGTGCTATCCTGAGTTTGCAAGGGGCGAGGGGAAGACGCCGAGACCGGATTTGTATATATTGCAGTTTGAGAAGAAGAAATGAGCTTTGAGGTTAGTCTGGAAATACTATTGATGATTCAAAATACGAAACACATTCTAAAGATCGAAAATTCAAATGCTTAGTCAAAGCTCAGGAGGTCTTAATTGCTTGTGATAAAGTTTATTTATATCTTGAGCAATATTTTTTAAGGTATGTGAACTTGGAAATAATATTGGCGCGAATTCGAGATGAGACAAGCTATTTCGTAAATAAATTCCCGCATCAAACATGTTTTTTTCCCACATTCCAATAATACCTTTACTTACAAGCCAATCAAGAAGTTTTTTCATCGAAAATGGAAACGGTTCTCCGTTGACGGTTATCTGATCGCACCTCCAGTTTTTCCTATCTTTCGAACAAAATTCTTGAATTTTTCTATATGTTGGAGATGCCATCTCAATTGAATCTCCCATTTTATTAATTAAAATAGCTTTGTTACCGAGCCACTTATTATATTTATTCTTAATAGCCGATTCTAAAGCTAAATATGCATAATGGTTTGAAACTGTGAAAAAACAGTATTTAAAGTAGCCAAATATATACAGTTCTTTAGCGCAATTGAAAACCCTTCTAACATGTTCAGGAACAGTTGGGATCAATTGGATATCTGCCACATCGGACTGAAAATCTTCGACGCTTAATATGGATGGCTTACCACCTTCGATTTTAACTAAACCTTCGATAATCTTATCTTTAGCGACAAACTCTGAAAATGGTAGTATGGTATCTTTTTTGAGGTTATAAAGATTTTTAAAATCTATCTCTACCTCATTTTTAAATAACTTGATTAATTCATCTGCTAAAAATATTATGAAAATATCAATTAAGCTATTTGCAAATTCATTTGGTCGTTTTAGAATGTTGAAAGGCGTAAATTGGATATAAAAATAATCATATGAAGTCCCAATTACATTAAACTCTTTAGTGAGATCTGAAATATAATGCTTTGCATCCTCTTCATCTAATCCAAAATTTCCTGATATAATTTGAACCAAGGATGCTTCATCCTCAATACCAAATTGTCCTATGAATTCCACAGAATTATCCTGAAATTTAGTAAGATCATATCTAATCAAATAACACGATTCATCTTTTACATTCTTATGCTCGCCCGGGTCGATTTTTAGCTCAATGAACTTTATCGCACAAGGTAGACTTGAGATAGCGATTTTTAAGGCTCTCTCATTCGGTGAGATTTCATCATCATTCTTAAGACTATGACTTTTTATATAGAAGTTTTTTAGGTTACTAAATGCTTGATTGAAAAATGATTGAAATTCTTCATTGGTAACCATAACTTATTTCCTTTATTATTTCGTTTATCAGAGTTTAATTATAATAAACCTTCTGATATGAAAGATATATTCTTAAATGTAAACTATATCAACCAAATCAACCATTCTTACCTCTATGTCAATAAATGTCCACCTGAGAAAAGTCGATGAAAAAAGATACAGGCTTTTCAAAAGCGCTGCGGCAAGGAAAAATGTCAGCCTGAGCAGAGCATTTGAAGAAGCAATCAGCACATGGGCATCTAAATCAGATGATATATCAGAAGAACAGGTAATGAATGACCTGACTTATAGAAAGATGAAAAAGCAGTTGGAGAAGCAATATTCAGGCAAGTATGCTGTTATCGCGGATGGCAAATTCCTTGGAGCAGAAGATACTTTGGAAAAGGCATGGGCTCTGGCTTCTCCTTATAAGAGCGCGCTGGTTACAAGAATTACAAAAAAGCCCTTGCGCGCAAAATTACTTGGAAGCTCTCTGAGAATAGCAACGAGAGAACACGAATGAAATACGATTATGAAGTAATTAACGAGAGATTACATCCTGTAATCAGGGGTACTCTGGTTGGAGAATCTAAAAGCGAAGATTTAACCATGACTGTTGATACAGGATTTGATGGAGGTCTTCTCATACCCACCAGATTATACAAAAAGCTTGGTTTCCGAAAATACGAGCATCCTGCATCAGAATTTCCCATATTAGAAACCGTCGCCGGGATGGTATTAAAGATCAGGAGTGCGCCGGCGAAGCTTTGTGTAGAAAATCTTAAAATGGACGTTGATGTTTGGACAATGCCTGATTGTAACGAAATCCTGTTGGGTCTTGAGGTCTTAGATGAATTGTTGCTGAAACTAAATGGACCTGAAATGGTTCTGGAAATCTTAAATTTAAAAGTTAATAATAGGAAATAGAGAAACTGATAATAACATGCAGGTTACTTTAGCAATGAAAATACGAGTTTTATGGACCTGACCCCACTTCTAACAACCTTCAGTCTCATCGCGATCGCAGAATTTGGCGATAAAACCCAGCTTACCGTGATCGCATTATCCGCAGGCTATGACAGGGTCAAAGTTTTCGCAGGCGTCATACTTGCTTTTACACTTGTTACAGGGCTGGGCGTGCTCGTGGGCGAGACGTTGTTACGGATAGTTAATCCTGCTTTGATTAAGATTGGCGCAGGTCTGCTGTTCGTGGGTTTCGGTATCTGGATGCTATATTCCAGAGAGGACGACGAAGACGAGAAACCGACGGTGGACAATCCGTTGCTCTCCACGTTCAGCATGATAACTCTTGCCGAGATGGGGGACAAAACCCAGCTTTCCGCTATTACACTGGCTGCGAAATATGATTCGCTGTATCTGGTATTTGCCGGGGCGGTTCTGGCTCTTGCATCAATAAGCCTGCTCGGTATATTCCTTGGAAAGAAGCTGCGTGAGCTCGTGCCTCTATCAAAAATAAAGTTGGGCGCTGGTGCTTTGTTTATAATTTTTGGATTATCATTTCTGACAGGGTTCTGAAGTTGAATAAAGATAGATTAAGCCAATAAAATTAACTGTTAGATCCATTATTTTAAAAGAAGCTGATACGCTGTCTACTTGACCTCCTAAATAAAAAAATGTTTAACAGCAGAAAATCAAATTATATATACCAAAAAAAACAAATAATACCATAAGAGTCTCCATCAAATTGGAGAACTAAAGGGGGTTAACTTATGATGAAAATTATCGATCACATACAAATCGAACGCATTGAGTCCATACTTCAAAGGGGGAAATTATGGTAGAAAAACAAATTACAACCAGTAAGGGCACGTCCCTTGACGAAGCGGCTGTTCAAGAATTCAAGGTAAGTATACGCGGCGAACTAATAAAGCCGGAAGACAGCGGCTACGATGCTGCCCGCAAGGTCTGGAACGGGATGATTGATAAACGCCCCGCATTGATCGTTCGCTGTACCGGGGTTGCTGATGTTATCAGCGCGGTAAATTTCGCCCGCGCCAACAAGCTTCTTGTGGCGGTGCGAGGCGGAGGGCATAACGTCGCAGGAAATGCAGTATGCGATGGAGGTATCGTTATTGACCTGTCGCGGATGAAAGGGATGAGGGTCGACCCGGCTGCCCGCACAGCCCGCGCCCAGGCAGGTCTGACGTGGGGTGAGTTCGACCGCGAGACGCAGGCATTCGGTCTTGCTCTTCCTGGCGGCATCCAATCCACGACAGGTATTGCCGGTTTCACTATTGGCGGCGGGTTCGGTTACCTCTCGCGAAAATACGGTCTGACCGTCGATAACCTCCTGTCGGTAGATGTAGTCACTGGAGAGGGCAGGTTACTGATTGCCAGCAAGACCGAGAACTCCGACCTCTTCTGGGGTATAAGAGGTGGTGGCGGGAACTTCGGGATTGTCACATCGTTCGAGTTCAAACTCCACCCAGTCGGTCCAATGATTCTGGGAGGCATGCTGCTCCATCATCTTGCGAATGCCAAAGAGGTTCTTCGGTTTTACCGTGATTATGTCGCCAAAGCTCCCGAAGAGTTGTCCCTTTTCCTCGGTTTCGTAACAGCACCGAAGGCGCCACATCTACCAGAACGTATTCAAGGAACGCCAGTGCTCGCTGTTATCATCTGCTATGTCGGAGCAATCGAGGAGGGAGAACGTATAATTCAATCTCTCAGAAAGTTCGGACCTCCAGAGGTAGATCTGGTTGGCCCGAAGCCCTATGTTGCATTGCAGTCCATGCTCGACGCAGCGAATCCACCAGGCTGGCAGAATTACTGGAAGTCAGAGTACCTGAAAGGTTTCAGCGATGAAGCCATTGATACCCTTGTCGATTATGCTGCCAAAAGACCTTCATCGATGTCGAAGATACTTATGGGTCATCTGGTTGGAGCCGTGAATCGGGTCAGCGACGATGAAACCCCATATAGTCACCGTGATGCGCCCTTTATCATTAACATCAACTCAATGTGGTCAGACATCACGAAGGATGAAGAAAATATCAAATGGGCTAAAGACCTCTGGAATGCGGTGCAGCCCTTCGCTACTGGCGGCGTATACGTTAACTTCCTGATGACTGAAGGCGCGGATAGGGTCATGGCCGCCTACGGTAAAGAGAAGTACGAGCGGCTTGTGGCGCTGAAGAATAAGTATGACCCTACGAACTTTTTCAGCCTCAACCAGAATATCAAGCCAGGGAAGCGGTAGGCAGGAAGCAGGATATCAACTACTTCCTCCTATTTTCCTTTAGAATCATTGCAAACAGTCTCGCAGGATTACACCGCGCCGCATGCAAAGTTCGCTATCAGCTCACCCTGCTCCGGGCTCTTCACGCCGTACAGGCACTGGCGCGCGTCCTTGTAATAGAGCCGCTCTTCAAGTATGCCTTCTTTTTTCAACCTGCTCAGGGCGTACCGGACAGTGCGCGGCGGAAGGTAACTCTCGGCAACAAGCTCTTTCTGTGTCATAAGCCCCTTGTACTCAAGCACTTTGAAAACAAGCTTCACCGAAGGAGACAGATGCTCTATCTTTTTGGTATAAACGTCCTGCACCTGCGCCGTTTCCGAATAAAGGTGTTTATCTGTTGTTTTCGGCATGTTAACGCTGTTAACTATGCATTTGTATGATTTAAATCTTTAGGCAAAATATGCCTGCTCTTTACCAGAACAAAGCAAGCAGTGTTATTACAATTACCGCCAGCCCTTCCTGCATCCACGTGGCGGGCAACATTATCTGCGGTACTGACCAAGAAGAAAATACGCCTGTATAATAAGTTTTAATGATGGTATCCCTTCGATAAGAATCCTGCACACTATCGTATATGCCCCACGTTAATTGGACTCCCTTAAATCGGAAGTACTGTGGTGTGGGTAATTATTAATGCTATCAGGTGCATATCAACATTACATCTTGAAGAAAGAATACTGCATAACAATGCAGACCGGTTATTTCCTTTAGTGTTTGTGTTTATTACTCAACATTTATCTATATTAGAGGATATGAAAGAGAACGAAAAAATCTCCTTTTTTTGGGGGAAGCTTAACTAAATGGTCGAATCAGAAGCACATAAAAAATACGAATTCAAAAGGACGCTTGAGGCGCTCCGTGACAAAAAAGGAAGGGGCACCGAACTAATCTCGCTCTATATCCCGCACGACAAGCAGGTACACGAAGTAGCATCACAGCTGCGGGAAGAGTTCGGGCAGGCATCGAACATCAAATCAAGGGTGACAAGGCAGAACGTGCAGGGCGCAATCGAGTCACTGCTGTCAAGGCTCAAACTGATCCCGAAAGCGCCTGAGAACGGCGTTGTCATCTTCTGCGGCGCCGTGGACATAGGCGCGAACAAAACAGATATGGAGACATTTATAATCGAGCCGCCTGAACCTATCGTATCTTATAAGTATCACTGCGATTCCTCTTTCCTTCTTACGCCGCTTGAGGATATGCTGCATGAAAAAAAGACATACGGTCTCATAGTCCTTGACAGGCGCGAGGCGACAGTGGGTTTACTGCGCGGGAAGCATATCGAGGCCTTGGCGCACCTCACTTCCACCGTACCCGGCAAACAGCGAAAAGGAGGCCAGAGTTCCCACAGGTTCCAGCAACTGCGCCTTATCGCAATAAATGAATTCTACACCCGCATCGGGGAAGCTGCAAGCGAGGTCTTCCTCGGGGTTGACCAGAAAGATTTCGAGGGTGTTTTCATAGGCGGACCTTCGCCGACAAAGGAAGAGTTCGAAAGCGGCGAATTCCTGCACCATGAGATACAGAAGAAGATTCTTGGGCTTTTCGATGTAGCGTACACCGATGAATCGGGATTGTTCGAGCTGTTCGATAAACTGGGCGAAGCTTTGCAGGATGTCGAAGTGGTGCAGGAGAAAAAATACATGGAGCGCTTCCTGAAAGAACTCGTAAGCGATACAGGTCTTGCATCTTACGGTGAGGAACAGGTGAGAAAAAACCTGCAGATGGGCTCCGTGGATATCCTGCTGCTGTCGGATGAACTCAGGAAAGCCCGCCTTACTATAAAATGCACGAACTGCGATTACCAGGAAAAGAAAACCATCACGAAAAAATCCGGAGATGAGCAGTACCAGCCCGGCAATTGCCCGAAGTGCGGGTCAAGCCTGAAGGTCGCAGAGTCGGTGGATATCGTGGAAGAGCTATCCACGCTGGCTGACCAGATGAGTACGAATACAGTTTTCATCTCAAGTGATTTTGAAGAAGGGAACCAGCTCCTGACTGCATTCGGCGGGATAGGTGCTATCCTGAGGTATAAGACAGGGATTTAAGGTTTTTCGGCTTTGCGTAAAAAACCTGTAAAACTTTCGATCGCCTGTTAGGATCTTTTCACAAACATCAAGTCATTTATTGATCGAGAACTTTACGACTAAATCAATAGTGAGACCGTTTAAGGAACTTTCAGAATCACGCAGCATATCCTTTACATTTTCACGGTCTAAAAATTCCTGGATTTTCTCTTTTATCTTTATATAGCGGACGTATTCCTGGACAGTGAGTTTGTTCTCATTGTCTGTTTCTATTGAAATTGAACTCATCTCTCCTCGGATAGGTACGCCACGTTACACTTTAAATTAATCAACAAGTACAAGTCCTTCTATCCCTCTGAAATGTTCCATATTCCCTGTGAGCAGATTATATCCTTTCTGCAGGGTTACAGCAGCTATAAGCAAATCTCTTATCTCTATGAGTCTGCCTCTTGCTTTTCGCTCAGCAAGGAGTCTGCCTGCAATTTCCATTGAGCCTTCATGTGTGTGAAGTAACGTCAGAGTTTTAAGGAGTCCCCTCGTTGATGAAAGGTTTCTGTTCTTTTCCTTGGAGTTATATGCGCCGAAGTAAAGCTCGAAGGCATTTATGTCTGTAGTGGCAAGCTCGTCCTTATTCTCAAGCTCTTTTATTTTATCGATCGCGTATTCCTTTTTTCGCAACAGGTCGATAAGAATATCGGTGTCCACTACAATTCCCATTTGTTCCAGCTCTCCTTGAGTTTTTGCCTGATCTCTTTAACTTCCTTTTCGTCCATCTTCCAGCCCCCAGCATACTGGCTTGGCTTCTTTTTCCTGATATTCAGGAGGCGTTTTAATGCTTCATCCGTTGATACTGGCTTTTTCAGCTCTTTTCTAAGTTCCCCTATGAAGACATTCAGGCTTTCGTATGTTTCATCTTTGATCTTTATGGTCTTGAATGGCACTTTTACCACTATATCTACTTTGTGTCATAAAGTGAAATAGTTTTCCATAGGGCTTGTGAAAAAAAGAAATATTCAAGTATGAACTGAGCGCGTCATAAAGCCAGTCCCAGCTTTCCTCTTTTCTCTTTTATATGTTCCAGGAGCAGCTGCGCGGCTTTTGCCGGATCAACTTCAACGATGAACTTCCCGCCAAAGAGCTCTTCCGATTTCTGTGTGAGCAAAGAGACCACAGCCGGGCTTCCGAAGACTGGCGGCGTGACCCCGAGATGCACCGTAAGCCCGAGCGCAACTGCGCCTGTGCCTATAGCGGCGGCTTTCTCGGTCATCCATTCTGCGGCTGAGGCCGCTATCGGTAAATCCTTTACGGGAACACCAAGCTTTTCTGCCAGGGCTCCTGCAAGAATGACCACCCGTCCGTTGTCCACGCAGCTCCCGAAGTGCCACACCGGAGGCAGCGGCTTTCCAAGCCCCGCAGTTTCCCCGAGCAATCCCAGCACGCCCTTTAACCTGTCGCCAGCGTACTGAGAAGCTTCAGGTGTAAGCAGCCCTGCCCTTGCACACGCCTGAGCAGCGCAGCCGGTCGCTATAACGAGCACATTCTGCTTCATGAGGGCTTTAGCTATCGTCACATGGCTTGCGTCGGCCGTGACCTTGGAACTTGTGCAGCCGGCAAGCAGGACAGCGCCGTAGATGTTGCCGGATGCTATGTTATCGATGAGCGGCTTCAAAGGGTCTGCGGGGTTGATTTTTGAAAGTACTCCAAGGCATGTCTCTACCGAGAAGCCTGCAATCAGGTTCTTTGGCTCTCCTTTCGGAAGGTAGGTGTTTTTACCTCTTTTCTGGAAATTCGCAACAGCCGTCGCAAGAATATCCCTTGCGGCTTCATCTGCGTGCTCTTCTTCGAAGGGTATATGCAAAGCGCCGGGCAGCCGTGCCTCTTTCATTGTCGTGATTATCTTTGTATGGAACTTTCCTGCAACGTTCTCCACGTTCGGGTAAATGCACTGGATATCAGCAACGAACGCCTCGACCAGTCCTGTCGCTATCACCAGTTCCTGCTGGAGGTTGCTGCCAGCCAGGGGAACGCCGTGCCTCATCAGCACCTCGTTCCCGGTGCAGCAGCAGCCCACGATATTTATCCCGGATGCGCCGGAGGCTCTGGCACTTTTCAGGAGTTCTTCATCTTCGGACAACTCAACGAGTTTTTCGGATAACAGCGGTACATGACCATGTATGACCACGTTCACTTTATTCGCATCAAGCACATTGAACCCGATTTTTGACTGCACGGGCGCCGGTATCCCGAACAGGACATCCTGGAATTCAGAGCTTATGATAAGGGACGCTATATCAGCCACGCCAAGCCTTGCAGCATGTAATATGAGCGATACCGGGTCTGCCATCGTGCCCATAGAGGTCTCATGCCCTTCAGCCAGGAGCTCGCTGCCAACAGAACCGGGGATAGCTCCAAGACCAAGAAGGGTTTTGCCCGTACTGGCAGGGCAGTATGAGGTTGCAAATTCCATGGCGCTTTTATCATGCACCAGGTCAGAAATAGCCACAGATGCAGCTTCTATGGCTACACTCTCAGTATCCTGCGCCGTATCAATGTTTAATTTTGCGGCAATCGACCTGAGTTTTTCAGGCTCTTTTATTTCATAGGATGTTTTATTCTGTGCCGTTTTAAGAAGCGTCGAAGCGACATGCAGCGCATGGGAAGCATGGGCAGCCGTGCCTCTTCCGACCATCATAAGCAGGTTCCTTGCCACGATGGTATCCACGCTTGCGCCGCAGGTTCCCTTATTTAATTTAGCAGCAGACAGCCTGTATATCATGGGCATGTCTTCAAGCCATATCCTGCACGGACCCATCACGCACTGCCGGCAGCAAACGCCCGAAGTCCCGAAATAGCATCTGGATTTTTCGATTCCCAGGAAGGATTCGTCGTATTTTGCCTGCCTGTTAAAAACAGTCTCGATACCGAGGCTTTCTGCGTGTTTGATCATTTCTTCAGTTGCGTCATCAAGTGCTCTTCTGGCACTTCTCATCTGTTTTTCAATCGATAACGATTTAACCGCCATTTTTACCACCTTTTTTTCAGAAACAGTGATTGTCAGTTATTATAAATAGCCGTAATATAGTTTTCCCTGCGTTTAGCGCCGCTCAAAATTCCTTTTAAAAGAAATACGTTATTACGGGCAGTAAAATCACACCCATGGCATGTGTCTTTCTTATTTTCGCAAATGATGCGATCATCCCTACGGGCGTTGATATCAGGAAAATAACAAGCCCGAACCATCCTGTAAACATTATGACCATCAAAGTAAGACCTGCGAGAACTGCCGCGCATAGTTTTGAGTAATTGATTTTTGAAAGAAACCCTGCTATCCTGTCTCCCAGATAGATTGTGGTATAATAAGAGATTATTGAGATATATATGATCACAATCAATAAGATTATGATAGTTGAAAGCTCCCACTCGTTTACATTGATCAGCCCGTTAATCGCAACCATCGCGCCGCTTCTTGCCCTCTGGATGACGAACAGTGCAACTAAGCTGAAAATCGCATTGGCGGTATTGGCGCCGCTCAACGATATCATGAACTCCTTGGATGAATCCGCATCCTTCTCCTCGCGCACCAGCAGCCTTGCGATTATCGTGCCCACGGCAGAGGAGACGCCTGGAAGCCACGCCACGAATGAGCCTGCAGCGCTGCCTGTCAGCATGCCTCTTATGATCCTTTTCCCGGGCAGTACGAACCTGCACGCCTTCTGCTGCGGCGGTATCTCTGATTTTGTCATCAGGCTGAGGACGAGCATGGAGGCGCCGAACAAACCTGAAAGGAGAGGAAGAAGGATAGAGGGTTCTCCGAACGTAACAAGGGGTGACATCTTATCAGTATTATCAAATGCGAACATGCCAAGCAGCCCGGAAATAATGAAAAGCACAACTGCATAGCCCTTGAATTTGAGATGCACCAGCGACCCCTGACCTTCGACAACCTCCCCGTTCTCCGTTACTATCATTACAACGACAATTAAAACGAGGATCCAGCCTATGTATGCCTCTATCGTGCCGTAGATGTTCATGAAGAAAAACCCGAGCGGAACAGCCATGAGCAGGGCCGCTACAACAGCCCCTGCGCTTCCGATCGCAGACAGCCGCACGGCTTCAGCACCCCGCCCTTCCATAAGCAGCGCATGCCCGGGCAGTACGGCAAGAGCGGTATCGGCCTCAGGCGCGCCCAGGAAGATAGAAGGGATTATGTCCAGGAACGTTTGAGTAACTGAATTTGCAAGGATTATCACGGCGATATAGAAAGGCGCGAAACCCAGATCGAGGAAAAGAGGGGATAGTGCGACGAGGATAAGGGCAAAGTTATTGACGTGGATGCCGGGAGTGAGACCTGAGATGATGCCGAGGAGGAAGCCGAACAGTATAGAAATAATAAGCAGTGTGATGGAGATTTCCATAGAGTATCCTCATAAATCGCCTGTAAACAAAAGCATTATGATATCGATAAGTGATATGAAAAACTGGTGTCGTAAAGTTATGCCTGTAAAAAGATTAATTCAAATAACCCTTTCAACCGTTGTTTGTGTATAATAATCCATGAACTTAATATAACCTTTTTTCCTGTAAAAGAACACCCCTATCAGGATGTCCAGCGGGAGCAAGAATACCTTCCCGATATTTCTTATGGCACTTTCCAGAATGGTGATTTTATCTCCATTTGTTTTTACAACCCTGATTCTCATCAGATATTTTCCGATCGTCTGCCCATTGTATGCTTCCATGACAACAAAGGAGGCATATGCAAATTGAAGGGTCAATTGAAGATATATGACAACAAGGAAGGCATACACGTCGAATTTTATTCCATGGTTTAATACAAGAAAAAGGACTACCCCAAAGAACACGAATAATGTAAAATCTATCAGTGCAGCCACAGTTCTTCTCATTAAAATCTGGACAGAAAACATCCTGATGTCATCAGTTTTTATTATTTCCTTTGCATCTTTCCACAATCTTGCGTCCACTCCCTGGAGCATGCTGTGGGCAATTTTCCCGTAATCTGAGAGCTTGTAATTCTTTTTCTCCGTAAGTTCAACAAAACCTTTCATCTTCCTCAGATGAAAATTCAGATTTCCTTCCTCAAGATTAAGTGTGTGTAGAATCTCTGTGTAAGACATCTCTATGTTCTCATGAAGAAGAGATATTATGTTCACCCTGATTTCATGGGAAAGGACTTTAAAAAACTCTACCGTTTTTATATCATTTATTTGTTCAATGGTCATTTTGTATTAGTATGCTTTATATTAATCGTTATTACCTTTAATCTTTACGTTTAATCGTTACTTTTCTTCCTGCGGTACAAAAACAAATGTTTTTGTTACTATACTTTTGTTCCTGAAGGACAATAATTTTATTCATTGAATATTTATAAATATAATGTGTACCTAAGAATGAAACCGGCTTTAAGCCAGCGAGGTATAATAAATATGAAGATAGGGAACTTTAAGGTATTGAATTTAGCAATACTGGTATTGATGGCAACCTTCTTTGTTGGGGTTGCCATGGCACAAGAGAATGCGGGCCCGGCTCTGAGCGGAAACGCTCTTATGATGAAGGGATGGATGGATTATTCAGAATGGTTCATAATTGTTACGCTTTTTCCGAGCATAATAATAATGCTCTTTATGGCGCTCAGCCTGCATATCGCAAGACCTATGGTCTTAAGATATTTAAACCGGATGACTCTCCGGCTCGGTGCTGATATCCTCTGGGAAGCATGGATAATAGGAAGAGATGTTTTAATACTCATTGCAGTTGGACTTATAGGTATATTTATCGTCCCAAGGGTGCAGGCTGATTGGAACACTGGCGTTTTTATACCGGCTTTCGTGCTTGGTATTATAACCCTGGTGTACAAGCTTATGACGGATACCGATGCCAGCAAGACCAAGTACATGGTTGCGACAGGGCTTACGGCTCTGACACTTGTCGCTGTACTGGTTCCATATTCAATCGGGCCGCTCTGGGAAGCAAAAGGCTCCGAGTTTTTTATGAGCACATATTTAATTCCTTTATCAAATGCTGATACGATTAAAGATGTAAAAACTGCAATGGACGATGCCATAAATGCAGCGCAAAAGGGGGACAATTCAACTGCCCTCACTAAAGCACAGGAAGCCGATACTGCCCATGACAGACTCGGAGACAGCTTGAAGTCATGGGACAGCGCGAAAAGTTCGCAGATCGACGATGCATTCACCGCTCTTACGAATTCCGCAAAGAACGGCAATGTTGCTGGAATGAAGGCCGCTCAAAATACAATCAATCAGATATTGGATGAATATGCATCAACCCTTGGTAGGTTGGGATGAAACATCCACTTTCCGAAGAGGACCACTTAAGGTCCTTTCTGGAGGATTTGTATGCCCAGATATAACGTATATGTTAACCAGTCCCAGTGCTTCGCGTGCGGTATATGCGAGGACCTGTGCCCGCGACGGGTGTTCAAGCTAAAACCCACGGATTTTAAGGGGCCTGAGTATGAGGAAAGGATACCGCAGTGGATGGGGACTATCACAGAAGTGGTTGCTGAAGAAATGTGCTTTGGCTGCCGGATATGTGAGAACCAGTGTCCTGTAGGGATAATCGAGGTAACCCAGAAGGAGGCCTGAAAATGTACCTGGATATAGAAAAACATGCTGACAGCAGGCTCGTAAAACCTGTTGCAAGGGATTGCTGCGTTTACTGCGGTGCATGCGTGTGCGTGAACCCGAGCCCCGGAGTTGGTTTTAAAGACGGGGAACTTGTCTTCGATGAAGAGAGTATAGTGTTTGATAAAGACCTGCAGGTCTGCCCAGTTATAAATCCCAACAACTCAACAACAAATCCCAAACCCCCTGTTAAGGGAGGGCAAACCAAGGATGAGCTCCTGGGTCCTTATCTTGAGATCTGTTCTACAAGGAGCACAGATGAGGCTGTCTTGAAGAAAGCACAGATCGGAGGCACTGTTACTTCTTTGCTTCTTCAGGGAATGAAGGATGAGGTCATCGATTCAGCCCTGCTTGTTGATAAAGACAAAGGATGGATCGGGAAACCCAGACTAGCTGCAACTTCACTGGAGATACTCGATTTTGCAGGCACCAAGCTTTCAGAGGCATCTGTCCTCACCTGCTGGCGGGATGCAATTAAAGCCGGATTTAAAAAACTTGCAATAGTTGGGATGCCCTGCGTGACCATAGCAGAGCATCTTATTGATAGCTCCCCTGATTTTAAAGAGTTCAGTGATATACATAAGCTAAGGATAGGCATATTCTGCATGGAAGCTTTCAATTACCGCGGGCTTTTCAACGAATTCCTGAAGGATGACCAGAAAATAAAGCCGGGCAATATCGTGAAAGTGGATGTGAAGGGCAAGATGATAATCCATGAAGTAACGGTAGAAGATAAAATCGCGATACACACCTATAGCTTAAAAGAACTGCATAAATACAGCATGCTTGGTTGTCTTCCCTGCCATGATTATGCAGCAGAATACGCTGATATCTCTATAGGGTCAGTGGGAAGTGAAGATGGCTGGAATACCACGATTGTCAGGACGGAACTCGGGAAAAAACTACTGGATTCAGCCGTGGCATCCGGCCTTCTGGTAAAAAAAGAATTGAAAGATATAGAACATCTAAGGAAGGTGGCAGCACTTAAAAAGAAATTAAAGATCGGTGAGAAAACAAGAGAGACGGCATCAAAAGTAACCAGCGATATGGTAGCCGCTGAAACGATTGTGAATGATTATGACTATACCGCGATTTTGGAGCCTATCATAAGAGAAACAGCTAAGGAGAAAGGGTCACAAGCCCTGTGGTAATGAATATGGCGATCTTATTATCGCTTTGAATGATGCCTGCATGGCACATGGAGATGACCGACACGAATAATAATGTTGGAAAAGTAATCTAAGATGGGAGGAATTGTATGAGTGTAAAAGTAATATTTGGAGCTGTAATTGGTCTGATGTTGATGTGGATAATTCCTGCGGTACATGCTGAGGGGGAATTCCAGATTAGCTACTCCTGTGCCAACTGCCACCAGGAGCGGTATGATGAATGGTCGCGTTCGATGCACGCCCTGGCAGTAAATGACCCGATCTTCGAGGCAGCATACTTGCGTGCACTTGAATCCGACCCGAAATACAGGAGTTACTGCCTGACCTGCCACTCCCCCACAACAAGAATAACGAACGATCTCAACTTGACAAAATCGATATCGGTTGAAGGTGTCACCTGCAGTTTCTGCCATACCGTCACCGGAGTTGAGAATAACAGTTATAACTTCAGTCAAAGCAATCCGATGCAGGGTCCTTATACGGATTCAAAGACCGATGCACATACTTCTGCATACTCAGGGCTGCACACAAAATCAGAGTTCTGCGCAGGGTGCCATGATTTCTCGATCAACGGCGTGCCGATTTCCCAGACCTATACTGAATGGAAGGAAGGACCCTATGCAGCCGAGGGCAAGCAGTGCCAGGACTGCCATATGGAGACAAAATCCGGGGCTGCAGCGAAGAACGGAACAATGCGGGAAAAGGTTTACCAGCACTTCTGGTACGGTGGACACACAGGTCAGTTCCTGGAGAATGCATTTCAGATAAATTCCAGTATCCAGAGGACAGGAAACAGGGTTAAAGTTACTCTCAATATTACCAATGATAACGTTGGCCACATGATCCCGAGCGGTCTTCCCTCTCGAAAGGTCGTTCTGGACTTTAATGCAAGCGACAGGCAGGGGCGGGATATCTATAGCGGTCAGAAGGTCTACGCCAAGACCATTGTCGACCAGTATAATAACGAGGTATCTGACTTCTGGAAGGCAGTAGCTGTGGCGAAGGATAACCGGTTCAAGCCGGGAGAGAGCAGAATTGAAGTCTTTGAGTTCAATGCGCCGAACGGTACAGATGAAATAAATATCCATGCCTCGCTGACATACCAATTGGAAGCAGAGATTATTACTACTGAAACGGAATCCGTGAATGTGGAATTGGCAAGTGTCAGCAACAGGACGATGTTAAATGAGACTGCAGCAGTTCAGTCAACGCCAAAAGGAGCGCCTGCCATCGGATGGATGGGATCCCTTATAGCCATAATAGCAGCCATACTGGTAATTAGAAGAGAGAAGTCACAGAGATAGCGGCGAAGAAATATATCCCTGATATAAAATGAGAACATGGAACTAAAACTGGATAAAGATGAATACACTGTTGGCTATGCCCGGATAGGTGGCGGAGTTCTGGTTTTAACGAACTTCCGCCTTTTTATAGACCGCGGGTTCAGGGTATTCGGAGAGAGAACAAAATCGATGCGGATAAAAGATATTATTGACGTGAAATTCAGCAAGAGCTTTTTGTTCGGGACCGGTATCGATATAAAATATGTAGAAGAGAACAGCGAACGTACCATTTTTTCTGAATTTGCCGTGCCAGCAAAAGCAAAAAAAATTATAGATATGATTCACTCTTTGCAGAAAGGAGATATTCTGATGCCTGTTGAAGTTCCGAAAGGAGAGACAGGAGGTATCTCATTAGAAGAAGCAGAGCGAATTGCTCTGGATTTTATGGAAAAAAAATCCAGCGGTCTTAAAGTGGATGAAATAAAACATTTTGCAGGTGCATGGAATATTATCCTGTCCAACCACGACAGGTATGCTGTTGTGGTAGGCGATGACGGGAAAGTGGAAGCATGGAAGAAGATAACCAGGCAGCCAGGATTGTAAAAGATTTACCGTTATACCATTATCATGGACGTTTGCATAATAGCTTATTCATTAAATCACCAGTCTCTCCCTGGTTTTGCCGTATAAGTACCAGGAGAGGTAGTATACTATTATTAAAGCAACCGGACCGCCTATCAGCCAGAGCGGACCAAGGAATGTAAAAAAATTATATAATAAATGGAACAGTACGGCGACCAGATAAAACGGCACAGCCCTTTTTATTGCAACACCGTAAGATGTTATCGATGTGCTTGCTGCGTGGAAGAAAATCCCTGGTAATCTGATATATATCGGTGCTCCTGCCCCTATCACGTATATCAGGAATTCGGTTATCCCGAATCCCAGGCCGACCAGAAAGCCGAGAGTAAAAATTGATCGTTCTGTTTCTCCGTGCCTGTAAAAAAGGGGGTAAACTTTCGCGAACTCCTCAATAAACGGCGCAAAAATTGCAGTTGCACACATTTCGCCATAAAGTACAGGCAGTAAGAAGCAAAAATGGTTTGAGAATGCACTCACAAAGAGCGTAAGAGGGATGCTCACTATTATTCCGGAGGATAAAAAGAATAGTTTCTCTTTCGAACCCGGTCTATGAAAAGGTATTATTGCATTTTCACCTATTGTCACACTGATTACACCATCCAACTGATATAAAGCAACACTCTACTCCCTTATGTTAAATATGATTTTGAAGGATTTAAAGGTAGTCACTGTGCCAGAACACAAATATTATCATCTTTAGAACCCCTAATAACACAAAATCAGGTGGAAACTATGACGAAAATCACAATCATTGGCGCCGGCGCAGTCGGCGCTACAGCCGCGCAGAGGATAGCTGAGAAAGAACTTGGGGACGTTGTTTTGACAGATATCGTAGAGGGGCTGCCCCAGGGAAAAGCCCTTGACCTTCTGGAAGCTGGACCTCTTTTCGGATACGATTCAAATATCACCGGCACTAACGATTATAAGGATATCGAAGGCTCGGATGTTGTTGTTATCACAGCGGGAATAGCAAGAAAACCCGGCATGACGCGCGAAGACCTGTTAAAAATAAATACCAAGATCATCAGGGAGGTTTCGCAGAATATCGCAAAATACGCGCCTGATTCGATAATTATCACTGTCACCAACCCGCTTGATTTAATGACGTACGTCACCATGAAGACCACAGGTTTTGAGCCGGCGCGCGTGTTCGGCATGAGCGGCGTCCTGGATTCGGGAAGGTTCGCCTCTTTTATCGCGATGGAACTTAACTGCTCGGTGCGGGATATAAGTGCGATGGTGCTGGGCGGGCACGGCGATACGATGGTCCCGTTACCGAGGTTCACGACCGTCTCTGGTGTGCCGGTTACGGAACTGATGCCAGAAGACACCATCCGGCGCCTTGTGGATAGGACTGTCAATGGCGGGGCTGAGATCGTTAATCTCCTGAAAACAGGGAGTGCCTTTTATGCGCCTTCAGCCGCAGTGACGAATATGGTGGAGGCGGTAGTAAAGGATACGAAGCGCATCATGCCTATATGCGCCTACCTTAACGGCGAGTACGGCGAAAAGGACATCTACCTCGGCGTTCCTGTTAAGCTCGGGAGGCGCGGGGTGGAAGATATCATTGAGCTGAAACTGACCGCTGAGGAAAGAAAAGCGCTTGATAGCTCGGCTGAGGCTGTTATGGCAGGGATTGCTTCGGTAAATGCTTTAAGTTGAAATAATCAAAAGTATGAATGGCTGGAAGCTAATGTTGAATGCTCATCCCACCTACATGTGCAAGACCTGACAGGCGGTAGAGCCCGAAATGAAATATCCTCCATCTGCGGTCTGCTGGACTGAGTAAGCGGAGGGATTACCTGCGCCTCTGAATGTCCTGTTCCAGTCTTCGGATGGTACTGCGCCAGCACTTCCTGCAAGCAATAATAGTGATAGGGCTATTATTCCTAAAATAAACACGGTGACAAATATCAATTTTGCGCTCACGATTTCTTATCTTCTTTACTCAGCTCCCAATTTGGAAAACATGCCGCCTCAGCCTGCATGAAATTGAAGGGGATAATATCTTACCACGATTATATTTAATTTATCATCTAATATGACATCCTGGTTAATATAGCTCAATCTACCGGTTTCCCCAATAGTCCCCGAAAAAGGGAACTTGGTAATATAACTGGCTTTGAATGAAATCTGCACTACAGAAGCATTGGAAATATTCATCCCTGGAAAATTTAGCATCAGCCGGGGCCTGAATGTATAGGTCTGGTTGCTAAGAACCGCCATTCCTTCAATACTGGATGTATTGATGATTTCCTCTCCTGTATCATCGGTAACAAGAAGATGTGACCTATCGAACCGTTTTGTAACAGGAGACATTGTTATATTCCTTTCAGGTATGACCCTTAATGCATAGACCATCTCTGTCGTGGGTATAAGCTGCGACTTTCGCATTCGCTCAGGGTCAGACTTTTTATAGACTTCGAAAATACTTCTGTTCACCCAGTTCGCCCAGGTTTCACATGAGATTTCATTCAAATCATCAAATATCGGTTCATTGGAGCCTCTCGTTCCATTGATTTCGCGACAAAGGTTGTATGGAGGTATGCCCAGTGCTATTGAATAATTGAAATATTCTGCTGCTGTGAGGGCTTCGACGATTTTCTCAAAAGATGCTGAGGTTACAGCCATTGTATCGTACTTCAGTAAAAATGATTTATTATACAGGGAATTAACGCGAAAAGCCACTGTTCCATTTAAACTTTGACGGGGAAGCAGAGTTGCATCCTGTAATTTATTTTCTTTTTCGAGGTCCTGCAATACTTCCAATAGACTTGAACTGTCAAAAGGTTCGAGGGTCGAAGTATTGAAAATCAGGTCACCCTCATGCAGGCGCAGTCCATTCAGTTTAAAATATAAGGGACTTGACCCATTATTTTTTATTGAAAGATTATACACTGCATAATATCTTTCCGAAATAGCATATTTATTCCCGTATTTTTTGTTATATACGTTTTGTGTGCCATTTTCTTCTTTTACCCACAAATTGTAGTTTTCATAACCTCTATCCCTTTTCAGGAGTACGCTCTCATTATATAACATTATCTCTATCGAGTTTTCATTAGTAAAAACACGGATAGTTTTATTCTCCTTACCATCTTTGGTGATTTGCGCATTTTCCACCCAGTCAATATGGAGATCGTTCTTGAGATAATTCAGCAATCCGTGACTTTCGTTTCCAGGCACATTTTCCCAACTGAATAAATAAATATCTTCATTATCTGAATTATCATGCTTGTATATGCTTGAGAAAGAAGTTATGCTAATTTCAGGTATATTTTCTTCTTTTGATGATTGGGTTAAATTTTGAGATGAGACATCCACTGCTTCTTTCTGTATTGAGCCAGGAGCCTGAACTATCTTCTTTTCCTCGATACATCCGCTGAATAAAACCGATAGTGATAGCGATATTATAACGGTTGTTACAATTTTGTTCCTTGATACCATATCATTTCTCCTTTTTACTTCATCTTCCGTCCGGCGATATACACTGCCAGGATTGTCGTGATTGAAAGAACTACCTCAAATCCAGGGGTATTTTCTGTCCTGCCCGGGTTAGTCACAAATGGAGTAATCATAACAGGAGTGGTCAAATCAGAGGGATTCGAAACAGAATTTTCGGTAACCTCATCCGGTATTACCATATTAGTCGGATAGAACCTGAGTTCATCCGAATTCTCCACAAAAAAGCTGAGATTCCCGAACAGGTTTACGCTGCTTCCGGCTTTGAGTTCGATCGGTTCCCTGTTCTTTAATTCTCTCCGATCTGGCTCCATTACAGTGACATTGAATACACCCAACCAGTCGCCCTTTTTAATTTGAGTGACGTTATCCGACACGAACCAGGTGTATCGCAGCTGTATCGCATCGACCGAGGCGCCTGCAAAAACGGCATCAAGGTATGTGATGAGTTTCGGAGTTCGGGTTTCTCCCGGCTGGAAATATCTATAAGCATTTTCACTTGACAACCATACATCATCAAGTTCAACGCCATTCTTGCTGAGTACCAGCCGTGCTTTTCTTGGATTAGACACTATATCAATGGACTTAACCGTCAGGGCGTATCCTTCGCCCAGTTCCCATGTGTCCATTCCAGGTTCCCATGGTAACGGCCGTCCATGTGCCAACTCCCCTTCAAACCATGGTGGCCTCCCAACAAGTATCTTTTTTTCAGATATACTGTCACCATGCGCTATCAATAATTCTGCAAACCCGTTGTTTCTTGCAGTATATTTTTTCCCGCCCAGTCTGAATGTGACATACGACTCGTCCGTTCCTGCGGATTTTATGCCTTTTATTTTAGTAATAGCGTAAGGCACCTTCCTCAGCCTGTAACTTGTATATGTGAGACCGCCTTCGGGTATTTTCCTGCCTGTTAAATTTGTTATCGCAAGCAACTCTGAATAATTACCTGAATCTGCATCGTACAAGAACCCTGCATAGTTTAAACCGTCCCATGCGGCAAGGTTGTTTGAACCTGTAGCTCCTCTGTGTTCACTTTTTTCATTGAGCCAATATTGATATAAATGAATCCTGAGAGTATTCGAATCCGCCACTTTCAATTTTAATTCGCCCATATTGATTTCGCCAATATCGATAATTTGTCCGGGCTTCAATTCCACGATACCAGCTGCATTTTTCATTGTAATACCATTATCGGATATATTAGTCACCCACATAACTCCAAAAGGATTATCTCCTTTCCTGACCAGCGTTTCGTATTGCGATACCTGGAAAATACCATTTATTGTGACCGAGGCGTTTTCTTTTCCTTGAAAAACAGAGTCAATATGGACAGCAATGATCGGCAATCCCTGCGCCTTATAAATATAATTTTTCCCAGCTTCTACTTTCCTTGTGCCTGTATCTACCTTAATTTCATCTTTTTTTAGTGAAAGAATCACTGAAGCGCCAGTTATATTCACCTCTGTTATTTCAAGGACATAACCCTCACTCAGGGTCAGGTTGCTTCCCATAGTCAGGGAATAACTGGCATCGTCATCAATCAGTATGCTATGGAGCTGGTTGAGGTTTATCCCGCTTTTAACTGTAATATTGCTCTTACCTTCCGGATATCCCGCCAGGTATTTTTCTCCCAATAATCCAATAACTGAATATTCTCCGAACGGACTGTATCGGGCTGTGACTGTTTCAACCGTTGTAGAATATACTATACCGTCTTTTGGTATAGACCTGTCTTTTATGTTATCAAGCATTATGGTAAGGGATTCTTTGCCTGCTCTGCTTTGCGCATCGTAATAGAATCCGTCAAAGTTTGCTGTCGTCCATGTGAATGTCTGGTTTTCTCCGGGCTCCCACACAAAGCGGGATTCAGGGGGGCTGACTGGTGCGGCTGCCTGGGCGGCGCATGCCAGAAACACAATTACAAATATCGGCACCAACGCAAATCCTGATCCTTTATCCATATATTCTCCTCCTGTTTACCTTTTTCTAACTCTTCTGTAGTCACCAGTTCTAAAAGCACGTGAAAATCCCGCGTGAAGCCAGTGAAGCGCACCCCAGCAATGGTATGCGGTCGAATCGAGCCACTCCTATGACCCACTCTTTTTTCACGGGCTGCATATAGCTGATGCTTCCCTGCTGGTCGTATGATGGATTGGTCTTCGAGTTATCTCCCTTTGTAATATAACCCGAATGCGGCGCCGAAGGACCCCCTGACCACATAGCCTCCCCCTTTTCAACGTAATACATGGCACGGTGGATAATTGGTGTTATACTATCTTTTCCGAGCGGTTTGTATAGAATGACATCGCCATATTCATCAAAAGATGAATAACCCATTTCTTTTCCTACATCATATGTGATTATTTTCGCGCGATCAACATTTTGAATAAATATGTAATCCCCGATCTGCATATGAGGCATCATGCTGCCGCTCTCCACAGCGACCATAGGTGAAAATCGTCCCATTGTGATGTAGAAGAGCGATGAAATCATCACAAGAACTATAAGAACAGATAGGAAATCCCGCAAAAGCCCTATCCAGAAATTATCACTTTCTTTGAAATATTTAATTCTTTCTCTCAGTTCCATAATTATCACTTTCATATCTTATGATACTACTGCTCCTACGCTCAGATTTCCGTTGTTGTCTATATCAATATGAGCTGCCTTCCATGTGTCTATTTCTTCTTGAAAAGTCTGGGCAGTATTATTATCTAATGTTATTATAAATGTGTAATTTCCTTTTGGAAATAATCTATCTTTGTCATGCACACTTTTCCATCCATTTTCAGGGTATTGTATGAATTGTTCAGGTACCCATTGTCCTGGTTGTGAATGTCCTAATTCGTAGGTTTTATTAAGAAGAAATTTATTGTTTGAATCAAATACTTGAATATTCACGCTATGGTTTGTTGAATCCCTGTTACTTATTTCAAAAACTCCAAGAGGAGTGCCCACCATGAAATAAGGCCAATATGCAACAACTTCTTTTAGTATCAGCACGGCAGCTATCAATACTATTATACCTATAATTAATTTTTTTCTTGTCATATTTTCTTTCACCTTCTCTTTCTCCCCAATACATATTCTGCTGAAAGTGTTATTATTACCGAAACTATCTCAAATCCAGATGTCTTTACGAAATTGGGTTTTCTATAACTATATTTCCATTGTTTTCTATTCTGATAGAGGCAAGCCTGTCGTCCTCCATTTTTATTTGTTGTGTCTTACTAACATTAGTATTCATTGTCACTATAAATGTGTAAGTCCCTTTTGGAAATAACCTATCTTTTTCGTGAACATCTTTCCATCCTTTTTCAGGATATTGTGCCGTGTAGGCTTCTGATCGCGAATCCCCTAATTCATAGGTTTTGTCGAAAAGAGATCTATTATTTGAATCAAAAATTTGAACATTTACACTATGGTTTTCTGAATCGAAATTAGATATGCCAAAAACTGGTAAAGGTGCTCCTCCGATGAAATAAGGGAGATAATCAATAATTTCCTTTACTATCAGCAAGACGGTTATTAATATTATGATGCCTATAATTAATTTTTTCCTTTTCATATGTTTTATTAATTCATTTATTTTCATTATTTCAATCTCGAATATTTCCACACTAGATAAACAAAAATTATAATCAATATTGCAAAAATTATCAATTCTGTTTCTCCTATTACAAATCCTTCGGTGCCCATTCTACCCAACCCATAAACTTTCGGCTTAAATATGATCATACCCAGATTGCTCTCTTAACTCCATGATATTGTTCAATTCTTCTGTTAAGAGGACTGTTTTATATTCCGAAGAAGTGTTGTTTAATATTCCTTCAATTATGTAAACTTTTTAATTTCTGCATGTAATCCACTTTCACTCTTGCATCAAGTTTTAAGGTTTCTTGCTTTTTTCCGTTACTGTTGAGACGATGACAGCCGATGTTCATTGATATCCCTCTTTTCACCTTCCCTCCCGCCGGCCGTATATACTGCCAGAAGCTTTGCTATTGCCATCATTTATTACCCTGCTGTGCACCTGCTTTCCAAACCTGCACAACCTTCTGCTCATCAGGGTCGATAAGTGCAGAAACCCCTCCCCATGTTACGCTTAACAGCGTTTTGGGCGCATAGAATTTTTCAGATGTCTTTGGAAGGATCCGCCTTACGGTTGGAGCGCCGGCACTGGAAACTGAAGCCGCAACTTTCTGGTTTCCAAGAGCGATGCCGATTGCTTCATTCCTGTATTGGAAAGGTATTGCCTCAAGGAGATAGCCAGTCAGGAGTAATTCCTTGCCATCATACACGAAATCATAGATATCCTGTTTATCTGTGTCTTTTGCAGTAGCTATTACTTTCAGGCGCAATCCTTCGCTCGCAGTGCTGGCGCTTATATTTACTGTTTCATATTCTATTTTATAAGGCGTCAGTTCTGTCCAAAGCAGTTCTTCTATTTTTGCAGCACCATCCGGCTTATCCGACCATTGCACTTGATGCATCCATGAAGGTTTTACATCCGGCTGTTTCTGGCTTAAACTGAATCCAATACCGATGGTTAATATTATAACAATAAGTCCGATTACGATTTTTATTTTTGTTGCCATGGTTCCATCTTCCTTTTGATTATCTTTTCAATCTTAAACTGCTGTGACTTGAGAACCCTGTCATTCATACTATCGCTCAATCCCTTCTTTTTCCGAAAATCTGTTTTAAGACAAGCGTGATTATGGCGAGTAGCAGCGGAATTGGCTCATGGTTTTTATTCATGTTCTCACAGCCATTGCAGATAAGTTGGTATAAAAAAGGAGGGGGTTGGGTTACCCTCCAATTGTTATGGAGTAATCAAACCCCTGAGTGTTCATGGGCAGCACCGAAAGCTTCCATTCGCCAGGTGAGCCATTGGTTCTATATGTTACCACGTACTGGATTCCCATCTCCTGGTATATGGACGCGCTGTCAATCTCCCATGGCGGTCTGTCGCCTCCCATGTTTACGTTACCTTTTATTACGGTCTTGGTGACATTTAGCGGAGCCTTTCCTCCCGGACCTTCAAGGCTTGTGTCAAATGAGGGTACCTTTGCATTTGTTCCCTGACCATTTATAGGAGGATAGCCGTAGTAGTTGTTTGAGCTGATCTCTATTGTTATGGGAACTGACTCTTTCAGGCTGAAGTTCTTGATAAAGTTTTCTGTTGGCTGCTTCCAGATATTGAAACTAAGTTGTACCCTTCCTTCCCAATCTCTAATCGATGGGTCATCTATTTCCAGATCTATATAGCCGTTATAATAACCTTTAGCATCAGAAGGCACCTTGACGTGTAGCTTTACCGTTTCCGTAGCGCCTGCCTGAATTCTCTGGGGTGCTGTTATCGTTATTGAATCCTCGGTTAGAGCAGGTGCAGTCATACCGTAAGGGCCGCCGTAGAGCATATCGCTCCCCAACTTTGGATTGATCCCTATCGCCTGGTCTCCAGTATTTTTCAGCTTTATATCATAATTATACTCTTTCCCTGCCTCAAGCTGGTCGTTTATATAAGGCATCATTATCTGGATCTTGGGCGGTGTCCAGACATCGATTGAAAGCTGGAAGGCATGGATATAATTGGGGATAGGCTGCGGATAGGGCGTGGGCATCACTTCGTCAGTAAAAGCGATCTGGAGACCGGAATTCCCTATGGATGCATCTTTTGGCACCGAAGCCTTTATTATGAATTTCTGGCTGCCTCCGGCAGGTATCTCTGTGCTGCCCGGGGTAACTGTTACCCACTCTGGATCCACAACATACCCACCGTATGGTAAAATTACGGTATTGGGTTTAACATTGACTGCTTTTTTCTCTTTGTTCCTGACTGTTACTGTTATTTCTTTATTTTCACCAGGCTGCAATCTGAAATTGCCATATTGTGGTGATATATCAATCTTTGTGAAGTTTCCTGTCTGCTCTGCCACCGCAGGCGTCACAGGAGCGGGAGCGCTTACTCCTTGCACGGCTGTATCTTGTGCCTGAACTGGTATTATGTTGCCTGCTTCTATGCCTGCAAACATACCCAGGACAAGAATTGCAGCCACTATACTTGCATATTTATTCATACTGTTCCTCCTAATCACAGATATTATAATTTTTTGGCGTGTCTATCCAGACAAACCTTAATCATTAGTTATAGAGTCTTGATACTTAAACATTTCTATTAATCGTCAAGTTAGTGCAATTAAAATCTAATCTCTATGCTTTTATACATACAGCTTGTACTATTAATACACAAAGCTATATGAGTTAATAGCCATAACTATATGAATAAATACTCAAATATGTTAAAATAGGAGCGACTAAGAGTTATTTGGCAAATTGGCACAATGAGGATAAAACTATGAGCCCGCTTGAAAAGTTGTTTGGTAAAACGGCACAAATGACCGTGCTGGAATATCTCATGAAAAACAGGGGAGAGATTAATTATTATTAACGGATTTAATAACCTAATAAATCAATCCTGCCAACACGCTTACAGGAAACAAAGGTGAAAAAGAAAGAGATAAACTAAATCCCTCCCCTGTTTCTCATTTCATCTCACTCCCTGTATCGCTGGCAATTCTTCCGTCCCGCATCGTAATTATCCTGTCCGTTTGCCGCGCCACATCCATATCATGGGTCACCACAATGATGGTCTGTCCCCCTTTGCTGAGCTCTTTTAAGAGTTCAACAATCACTTCGCGCGTCTTTGTATCGACCGCTCCCGTGGGTTCATCAGCAAGGATGATAGAAGGATTATTCGCTATCGCCCGTGCAATAGCCACCCGCTGCTGCTGTCCTCCTGACATTTCCGATGGTCTGTGTTTCACCCGGTCGCCAAGCCCTATCTGGGTAAGCAGCTGGAACGCCCTCTCTTTTCTCTTGCCGCCCGGAATTCCGGAAAAACGCATAGCAATGTCCACGTTCTCCATGGCTGTGAGCGCGGGCAGGAGGTTGAAATGCTGGAACACAAACCCGATCTTTTCCCTGCGTATTCGCGGAGCCTCGCTCTCTTTTGCTTTTGTTATCTCCATGCTATCGATAAAGACGCTGCCTTCCGTGGGTCTGTCAAGAAGCCCTATAATTGAGAGGAGAGTTGATTTCCCGCTTCCCGAAGGTCCGACTATGCTTATGAACTCACCCTTCTTTACGTCAAAACTGACATCATCAAGCGCATGCACAGGAATCTTGCCCTGATTATACGTTTTCTTAATATTCCTGATGCTAAGTATCGGTCCTTTGCTGTTACCGTTATTTCCATCATTACTCATATCGCAGCGCCTCCATCGGGCTCATTTTCGTGGCGCGGTACGCAGGATAGGTGCCGCAAACTATTCCGAGTGTTATGGCGAACAATAGCGCGATTACTGCAAGCCTTGGGGTTACAGAGAATAGGGCGGATCCCTGGGATTCAAAGACTCCGTTCAAATAATAGGTCAGAATTCCACCTGCGGCTATGCCTGAAATTCCGCCGATTATTCCCATAAGCCCGGCTTCTCCCATGGTCATGAAAAGAATATTCTTTCGTTCAGCGCCCAATGCTTTCATAAGCCCGAATTCTTTTGTTCTCTCAGAAACCGACATCAGCATCGTATTCATAACGCTCAAGCCCCCTATTATGGCTGCAAGCACTGCTGCGCTTATGGTGATCAGGCTGAAAACGACAAGTTGTTCCTTGAACCTTTTCCTGAGCTGTTCGGGTGATTCGCTTTTTACGTTATCCACGCTTAGCTCTATCCTTTTTGCAAGGTCCTCAGGGTCTGTACCTGGAGCAGGGTCGGCATAAATGAATGATACGGTGTTTTCCATTCCATAAAACTTTTGCGCCTTATCAAGGGGCATCTGCACCGCAGAATCAAAAATAGAGCCGGTATATTCCGTTATGCCTACAACAGTAATGTTCCTTGTATGGGTTATGGATGATGTGCGCTGCAACCTTTTACTTTTTAATTCAAGTTCATCCCCGACCTTGAGATTGAACTTCCGGGCAATGCTGCTGCCTATAACTGCCTTATAGCCGTCACCGGGCATAAGATATCTGCCTGCAGTGAGCTTTGCATCCTTCATTTGTTTTTCAGGAAGAACACCAAAAACCATATCTCCACCTCCGAATCCACCGCCTCCTCCTTCCGGATCAAGCGCAGCAATTAATATTCCGGAGGCATCTCTGACCCCAGGTACTCTTTTGACCTGCCTGACTTTTGAATCGTTAATTGTGCCGATGCCGCCCATTGTTCCATCCGGCTGCACCTGGATACTATCTGCCATTAGATCTAACGACTTATCAACAATGAGCGTCATATGTTCCGACATCCCACCCATTACTATAACGGCAAAGATGCCCAGGGCTATGCCGAATATGGTAAGCCCTGTTCTCATTTTCCTCTGAGCGAGGCTTCGGAGGATGAGATCGAACACCTTACCCACCCCGCCGTATCCTTGCTGCCACTAGTACGACTACCAGGAGAACGAACGCCGTGAATCCAGGGGCGCTTTTGTCAGGCGGAGTTTGCGCAGCTTTAGCCACTTCAGGGATGCGCAGGACAGTTTCATATTTATCAAGTGCGACTTTCTGCTGGTTTACAGCCTTTATCGTGATATCGTAAGTCCCCGGTGCAAGTCCGTTCCATACAACTCCGGCAGTATCTTCTTTCCCTGATACAAGTATTTCTTCCAGTTGCTGTCGGTATGTTTTTGTTTCGTTTGTCGCCCTGTTCTTTGCAGACACATCAATGAACCCGTCAAAAGGAACCTGGGATTTGCCGCGAAGTGTTACGCTGGCACCGTATTCATCAACTTCGACGTCATCCCGGAGGATCTCGATATCATCATTCGCTGTGAAGGATGCTATGTAGGTATTGATCAGAGGTTCGGCATGGAGCCTGTGGGTTAATACCTTTGCGCGGGCTGTATATTCCTTATTATCGGTAAGCAGGAACGGCCAGGTTATTTTTACCTCTGCGGCATTCGCTGTGAGAGATACGTCTTCTTTTGTTTCCGCATATACAATATCATTGTTATCGAGAAGTTCGATCTTTATATCGGCAACGCTCGGATTGAAAGGACGGAGCATCAGTTGTACCCCGTTATTCGAGGGCGAAAAATCCACTACATGAAAACTGGGCAGGGCAACAGTCCCGTAAGATACTTCATAGGATTTACTGTCATGAAGTTTCGTATCGTTATATATGCTCACTTTAGCAGTATAATAATCGTACTGGGGTTTATTCTGCCATAATATTACCTTTGATACGGTTTCTCCTGCATCCGCTTTAAAAGGTACTTCATGGGATTCTACTGCTTTCCTGTCATGCATGAGCTCAAAGATTGCCTTCCCCTGGTGGGATTGGTTGGATTTTATAGTAACCTCGCTGCTTGTAAAATCTGAGAAAAAATCCGCTACTTGAAGACTTGCAGTTGCCGGGTTCACGAATGTAAAGATGCAAAAGATCAACAATACCGCAGTATGTAGTACTTTTCTTTTGCTGAAGTGTGCATATACGGCTGATGGCAAGCATTCGGATGTACTTTTAAGCATGCCTGAGATAGCATCAGCTAACCGTTCAATCATACCGATCCTCCTGAATATTCTAAAAACGTTTTTCAGGCAAGTCTGTTGAGACGAACCTTAATCATTAGTTATAGAGTCTTGATACTTAAACCTTTCTATTAATCGTCAAGTTAGTGTAATTAAAATCTAACTATATGTTTTAATACGCATATCTTGTAATATTAATACACAAAGCTATATGAACGAATAGCCATAACTATATGAATAAATACTCAAATATGTTAAAATAGGAGCGACTAAGAGTTGTTTGGCAAATTGGCACAATGAGGATAAAACTATGAGCCCGCTTGAAAAGTTGTTTGGTAAAACGGCACAAATGACCGTGCTGGAATATCTCATGAAAAACAGGGGAGAGATTAATTATCTTTCAGGAATAGCGCAAGGTACAGGGCTATACCATTCCAGTGTGGCAAGGGTACTTGAACCTCTTCTGGAGAATAACATAGTTATTGAGAAAAAGATCGGAAAACAGATTCGATCATTCTATCTAAATGAAGAACATAAAGCCACAAAACTTCTGATGAAGTTCTATGAGGAATTGGAACCGGCGCTGAACGGTCAATCACCATCAACTGAAGCAAAAGAAATAAAAAAGATAAAGGGTGATTAAAAGGTTATTTGCGAGTTAATATTATTTTAGAATTCATGATGAATAATGCTGGTGGTAAACTATGGAAAAAAATATCGATGCTAAAATCGTTGAATTAATAAAAAATGACGAAAATATCTCCAATTCGAAGATATCCCGCATACTTGGAATCCCGAAAGATGAAGTTGAAAGAAGGATCAGAAGTTTCTCTGATACACGACAAAAGATATTAATCGTGGACGACGAGATGGCTACACTTCTCCCGTTAAAGAGATCCCTTGAAGCAGAAGATTACATAGTTATCGAAGCCTGTGACGGTTACGAAGCAATAAAGAAGTCAAAGACCGAGATGCCGGAATTGATAATCCTTGACCTTATGCTGCCGGGGATGGACGGAATTGAGGTATGCGGTCAGTTAAGAAAAAATGCGCTTACAGAGAAAATACCTATAATCATGTTAACAGCCAGGGATGAAATAAATAATAAAGTGAAAGGGCTTGAGATTGGTGCGGACGATTATGTAACGAAACCTTTCAATCTCAATGAACTAAAAGCCCGTATAAAAAGTGTACTTAGAAGATCAAAAAATGTATAATCCAAATCAGGGGGCAGACATGTGAGAATACGGTCTGAACAGATCATCTTTTTCCTGATTATATCCGTGCTACCGCTGTCTGCCGTTGTTTACGTATCTTACGATTACAGTAAAGAAGCTATCCGGGACTCCGTGATGACAAACCTGCTTGTTGCGACCGAAAATACCGGTCGTGCAATTGATGACTGGATGGCTGCAAGAAAGGACGATGTGCTTATTATTTCCACAATAGCTGAAAACACGGAAAAAGAAAAACTCCAAGGGTACCTGTTTACATTCGAAAATGAACACAAAGGCGTATATGAAGAGTTCTTTCTACTCAATCCGGATGGGAACATCACTTTCTCAACTCTGGACCGCACCGGAAATGCAGCTAAAGAGCGTTATTTTGCAGAAGCATTGAAGGGAAAACTGTACATATCGGATGTTTCATTGTCCGGCATCACAGGTTTGCCTGAAATAATAATCACAAACCCGGTCAAAAGGAATGATACAATCACTGGAATACTGGGTGCAAGAGTCAGTATGGAGAACCTGTACACAGTAATCGAGAGCATTGATATCGGAAAATTAGGGGAGGTATTCATAGTTAACAATAAAGGGGAACTGATCTTTCACGAGAACAGATCTAAAATCCTGCTTGAAAATATCAACAACAATTTTGCAGTCAAAGAAGTGACGTACGAAAAGAGAGGGGTAGGTGAATATACCAACTATAAAGGTGAAGACGTGCTGGGTTCTTATTATTGGCTACCGCTTTACAGATGGGGGCTCGTAGTGGAGATGAACAAAGATGAGGCGTATGCTGATGTTCTGGCTCTGGGAAGGCTGACTACGGGTATATCTTTTCTTGCGATCTTCTGTGTAATACTTTTAGCTTTCGTTATGTCAAAAAGACTTACAAAACCCATAGAATCCCTGAAAGATGGAGCCCACAGTCTTGTAAGGGGGCATTTTAAAGCTATATCTGTCTCTTCAAATAATGAGATAGGGGAGCTGACAGAAATATTTAATCAAACCGCAAAAGAACTGTTAGACATAAGAAAAAAGCTTGAAACCAAAATCGAGACAGCAAATAAAGATCTGGAAGAAAAGAACAGGGAACTAATTATTGCCAACGAGGAGTTAAAAAAACTCGATAGCTTGAAATCAGATTTCATCTCTTTGGTCTCTCATGAGTTAAAGACGCCTCTTTCTGCAATAAGGACCTCAGCCGAATTCCTTGAATCTGAAGAGGTTAAGGAATCCAATGTAGAGAAAGAGATGCTTGAGAACATTATATTGAGTGTAGACAGGTTGACCAGGTTGATAAACGATATCCTTGACTTTTCTAAGATCGAAGCCGGGAAAATGGAATATCATTTTGAGCGGGCGAACTTTCATGAAATAGCAACAGTAGCGCTTGAGAATATCCGACCTCTTGCATTGAAAAAAAATATTACGATTTCAGTTGATATTCCCAAGAACCTTTCTCCAGTACTTGGAGACAGGGAAAAGCTTATTATAGTGTTGAATAATCTCCTAGGTAACGCGTTGAAATTCACACAAAATGAAGGAAGAATCCTTCTGTCGGCAAAAGATGATCAGGATAGCATTATGATCAGAGTTAAAGATACCGGTATGGGGATAGAGAAAAATAAATTAGTGAAGATATTTGACAAATTTTATCAGGTGGACAGTACGTCTCGAAGGAAAATAGGTGGCAGCGGGCTTGGGCTTTCAATATCCAGTGGAATTATCAAAGCGCACGGCAGTGAAATATATGTGGAAAGCGAGCCTGGAGAAGGCAGTACTTTCTTTTTCGGATTGAAGAAGTTTGGTTAAAAATGAAAAAACATATTTATATTGTAATTATAATAATTATACTCTCACTATCGTATGCTGGGATCAGTCTCTATGAGAAGCCCCATGCTAAAAAGACGGTATATGTGGTCTCAATGACCGCCGATGAGATGAGCGCCGCGCTTGCGAATGGAACAATAGCAGGTTTCATTTCATGGGAGCCTTATCCTGCAAAGGCTGTAGCCGATGGTTACGGCAGGTACCTGGTCAATTCAGAGGACATATGGGCAAACCATCCCGGATGCGTCCTGGCAGTATCTGAATATATTACGAACGAAGATATGATCAAAGCCCTTGTGTGGGCGCATATAAAAAGCACGAGATTCATCAACGACCCGGTAAACCGGGAAAAGGTCGTAAGATACGGCTCTGAATTTACAAGAGTTGATACTCAGGTCGCCTCGGAAGCGATCAACAAAACAATATATATTGAATTCCCTGATAAAAACGAGATGAAGATGGCATTTAATGTACTGGATAAAGCAGGGGGTTTTAAAAATCGCCGGGATGATGTTGATGGATTTCTATCGAGTATAATCCTTGACAGATATTACGACAATATCAAGAAAAAACTGGATGCCGACCCGGGATGGACACCGCCGGCAGTTAACGGAAGCCTAAGGTTCGGGTTTATAGACGGCAATATCCATTATCTTGCAGTATACGTAGCGCAAAAAGAGGGGTATTTTGAAAAGGTTGGTCTCATTCCGGATAAAAACCTCCAGTTCATGAGGTTCAGGAACGGACTGGCAATAACGAATGCCTTCGCCCACCGGGAGTTGGATGCAGCGGCATTCGGCACGACCCCGCTTTTGAGATACTGGATAAATGATAACGGGAGGCTCTATATAGTCGGTGGAGTGAATTCAGGAGGCACTGCGCTTGTGGTGAGAGCGGATTCTGATATACGCTCTATAGATGATATGAGCAATAGTACGATAGCCACTCCGGGTTTTGGCTCGATCCAGGATGTGGTGATGAGGAAGATGTTCGAGGGGTTTGAGATAAGGTCGGTGTGAGTTGCGTGACAGGAAAATATGCCTGTAAATTCTTGGAAGCGGGAGATACCAAAATCGACGACATGGCAAGTGATTCAAATTCTAAAAAATCAGTTCTTGATCATGATGGGAAAGAATTGCGCAGGTCCAAAAACTTCTCTATCAATTACAGCTACTAGCGATAGTTCTTAGGTAAAATTCGGGTTTTTCTGTAAAGTCACCACCAACCTGCCCTCGTTTTCTTGACCGAAGGCTTGATAATAAATCTTTTTAATGCTTTAGGAATCATTAGTTTTCACTTTCCTAACAAGCATGTTAGTTCATCTTCTATTGTTTTTGCATTTCAAAAAATGTGATGAACATCAAGCAGCCTAAACCACCGATAAATAAGAGAACTGCTCCCATTATACAGTATGAATTTATCGACCCTTGAAGAATAGCTGAATATTGGGTTGCATCTATGCCGCCACCGTGTGCCCTTACAAATGCACTTGCTGCTTCACTTCCCCATCCAGCACTATTGATAATTATTACCAGTCCCGTAATGAATGTTATTAAAGATACCTTAGGTAAAATTTTAAGTTTTAGCTTATCCATAATTATATACTCCTGTAATCCAGTATTCACCGATTTTTTAAATCATCTCAATTCTATTATAACTTTTTAGTCTTACAGCAGTCCCGTATGTCACAAGCTTCGCAATTCCTTTGACTTCCATTTGCATAAACAATCAAATAATTATAATCGTACGTATGACTTAAGTTTATCTGCATCAAACTCTAAACCATAACCATAGCAATAAATCGAAAGTGCTAAGTAGAAGTTGTTAAATAGATGTAGTCGTGGGAAAGCAAGACCCAATCGATAATCAGATACTTGAGCTTGTAAAGCAGAACCCCGACATTACCGAAAATGAGATAGCTTCAAAGCTCGGTTTAGGGAAGAATGATGTACGGAGAAGGATAGAGCATCTGTCAGATACCCGGACCAAAATACTGGTAGTTGATGATGAGAAAGATATAACTGATTCACTAGGAATATCCCTTGAATCCGAGGGTTACAATGTTGTTAAAGCCAATACCGGTCATGATGCGATCGAGAAAGCACGTCTGGAAATCCCTGATTTGATCCTGCTGGACATAATGCTCCCTGATATGAATGGCTATGAGATATGCAACAGGCTGAGAAAAGATCCGCTGACAAAACTCATTCCTATCATTATGCTGACAGGGAGAGGGGGATTAAATGACAAGATCGAAGGACTGGATATAGGGGCGGATGACTATATTACAAAGCCTTTTAACATTCGCGAACTGAAAGCCAGGGTCCGTACCGTGCTGCGGCGTTCGATGGTTTAAAAACAGGTCATTTTATTTTTAATTAGTGAAAAACCGCCGCTGTTGCTGTGATTTCCGTACGATTTAATATCTTCAAAACCTCAGCATCTCCCCAGCGCCGCCTTCACGAACGCCAGGAACGGCGGCGACGGCTTTCCCGGTCTTGACTTGAATTCGGGATGGAACTGCGAGCTGAAGAAGAACTTATGTCCCGGTATCTCAGCTATTTCCATCCTGTGGTCGTTCTTCCCTGTGAACTTCATGCCCTTTGCCTCGATCTGGGGAATATACTTCGGGTTCACCTCATACCTGTGCCTGTGGCGCTCGGTAAGACATGTAGTGCCATATATTTTCTGTGCAAGCGAACCGTTTGTTAATATCGCATCGCAATTCCCAAGACGCATTGTGCCGCCCATGTTTTTAACGCTCTCCTGTTCAGGCAGGAGGTCGATGACAGGGTGCTCGGTCTTTGCAAGCTCCGAGCTGTTCGCATCCTTCAATCCAAGCATGTCCCGCGCGAACTCGATCACAGCAAGCTGCATGCCAAGGCACAGCCCAAGATACGGGATGTCGTGTTCACGCGCGTATTTTATCGCAAGAATCTTGCCCTCAGTTCCGCGCACGCCGAATCCGCCGGGGACAAGTATCCCATTGTATTTCCCAAGTGTATCGATCGACTCAGGGTTCTTCTCGAACTCCTCAGCATCGATCCAGTCAATCCTGACGCGGCATCCGCATTCTATCCCGCCGTGTTTTAGCGCCTCGTTTATGCTGATGTAAGAATCGCCGAGATGCGCATACTTCCCGACAACAGCGACGCGTATTTCCTTATCGATGGAAGCCATCTTTTTCATCAGCTCGTCCCATTCATGGGACTCTTCCTTCGGCGTGAGCTTGAGTTTTTCCATCAAATAATCAGAAAGACCTTCCTGTTCCATCATGGTCGGGACATAATATATATCACGTGCATCGTGCGCGCTTACCACGGCCTTCTCGGGCACGTCGCAGAAAAGAGCTATCTTTGATTTTGTATCTGCCAGCACAGGTTCCTTGCACCGCGCTACTATCGCATCGGGCTGGAGACCAAGGCTTCGGAGTTCTTTCACCGAGTGCTGCGTTGGCTTTGTCTTCTGCTCACCCTGCGTATCAAGCGGCACTAAAGTCACATGTATGAATGCTATATTTTCATCCTTTTCTTCGCTGTGCATCTGGCGCATGGACTCAAGGAAAGGCATGCTCTCTATATCGCCCACTGTACCGCCAACCTCTATGATACAGATATCGGCGCCGCTTTTTTTAGCCACTCTCCTGATGCGCTCTTTAATCTCGTTGGTGACATGGGGGATGATCTGCACGGTCTTTCCGAGATAATCCCCGCGCCGCTCTTTGTCTATGACTGTCAGGTACACCTGCCCTGTCGTGATGTTATGTTCGCGCGTGAGTTCAATATCAAGGAAACGTTCGTAGTTGCCGAGGTCAAGGTCCACCTCAGCCCCGTCTTTCAGTACGAACACCTCACCGTGCTGGTACGGGCTCATGGTCCCGGCGTCGATATTGATGTACGGGTCAATTTTGATAGCAGTTACATTGAAACCCTTGTTTTTCAGAATACGCCCGATGGAAGCCGCTGTTATACCCTTTCCAAGACCACTCATCACACCGCCTGTGACTATGATATACTTCATGTCCCCTTTCATAGGCAAACATCGGGCATATATTTAATGGATGCGGGTAATACTATCTATATAGATAAGACGAATCTTTGAATAACAATATGTTCAGGCATGACATTATCATAGTGGGTGGTGGTCTTGCAGGTTTGCGCGCAGCCCTGGCTGCAAAGCCTGCGGATATAGCCGTCATTTCAAAAGTCCATCCCCTGCGCTCGCACTCGGTCTCGGCGCAGGGAGGAATAAACGCAGTTCTGGCAAAGAATGACAGATGGGTGGACCATGCATTCGATACCATAAAAGGCAGCGATTATCTTGCAGACCAGGACGCTGTTGAGGTGCTCTGCATGGAAGCGCCGGAGAGGGTTATCGAAATGGAGCACTGGGGCACGCTTTTTTCAAGAGTGGACGGGAAGATAGCCCAGCGCCCGTTCGGAGGCGCCGGATACCCGCGCACGGCCTATGCCGAAGATAGGACAGGACACCACCTGTTGCACACGATGTATGAGCAGGCGCTTAAAAATGACATCAAGGTTTATAGTGAATGGCTTGTAACGCGGCTTGTAGTCGATACTAAAAAATGCGCCGGCGTAGTGGGATATAACATAGCGAGCGGCGAGATCGCAGGATTCCAGGCAAAGGCAGTTATCTTCGCCACAGGCGGATACGGAAGGATATACAAACGTTCTACTAATTCCGTGATAAACACAGGGTTCGGGTGCGCCGTAGCATACCGCGGTGGTGTGGCGCTTGAGGACGTGGAATTCGTGCAGTTCCACCCCACTACGCTTTACGGTACTAACATCCTGATAACTGAAGGCGCACGCGGAGAGGGCGGTTTTCTTATGAACAGGAACAGGGAGCGGTTCATGCAGCGCTACTCTCCCCATATGCTTGAGCTTGCGCCCAGGGATATAGTGGCGCGCGCCATCCAGACCGAGATAAACGAAGGCAGGGGCTTTGAAGGCGGGTTCGTGAACCTCGAACTGATGCACATCGGCGAGCGGAATATCAAAGAGCGCCTGCCCGGGATAAGACAGATAGCGATAGATTTTGCGAACATCGACCCGATTGAAAAACCCATACCTGTCCAGCCCGGGCAGCATTATTCCATGGGCGGCATAGCCTCAAACAAGACCTGCGGGACCGCTGTTCCGGGTTTCTATGCATGCGGCGAATGTTCATGCATCAGCGTTCACGGCGCGAACAGGCTCGGCGGGAACTCGCTGCTTGAGACGGTCGTATTCGGAAAAATAGCCGGGGACAATGCAAGGAATTATGTAAAAACGAAAGACTTTGAAGCTCCTGCAGCGATTGAAAACGCCGTAAAAGAGGAGTCGGATAAAATCTCGGAGTTATTGAACCGAAAAGAGGGAGAAGCTTTCTACACTATCCGCGACGAGCTTCGGACTGTAATGGATGAGAAAGTCGGGATTTTCAGGGATGAGCAGAATCTAAAAGCTGCATCCGAGAAGCTCAGCGAGCTTAAAAGCCGTTTCAGGAATGTGTACGTCAGGAATAAAGGCACGGTTTTTAACCAGGAACTGGTGAATGCATTAGAGCTTGAAGGTATGCTGGACATCGGGCAGGTTATTTGCCTGGGGGCGCTGGCGCGCAGGGAGAGCCGTGGCTCCCATTATCGCACCGATTATCCTGTGAGGGATGATAAGAACTGGCTCAGGCATACGCTTGCCGCTTTCACGCCCGACGGTCCGCGTATGGAATACAAGCCCGTGAATATCACGATGTACCAGCCGAAGCCCAGGGAATATTGAGCACATCCCGCCGTTCATTCTCTTATTTGTAACTTTTCAATATCTCAATCCCTTTCGCCGGAAGCCCAAGAATGCCCCGGCGAAGACTGTCTTTATCATCCGATAGCTCTTTACCTATCAGGGCGCACATATGCTCTTTATAAACTTCTTGAGGGGACTTTTTAAAATCCGCATGAAAATACGTATTTACGATCAAGTCGCTTAGATCCAATTTCTCATCGAACGTGGGTTCCTTCTCGAACAGCGCCGGCACTGTAATTAGCTTCTTTCCGTCATTAAGCTCGGATAAGAAAACGTAAACAGTCCTCCCTATATACGCTTTTGCCGCGACCGCTTCTAGTTTCCCTTTCAAGCCCATTCCTTTGACGGCGCTGATCAATAATCCGCAGTAGCCCACTCCTGCCCTGTTCAGGAAGTACCTGACCTTGAAAGATAATTCCACGTGCATCAGGGGTACTTTAATTTCTGAATGCTGCCCTTCTGCTGTGAGTTCTTCAAAACCGTCTAATATATCCATAATTCTCTAAGTCTGAACAAATTATTAGTTTCGGCTCTAAACACTTAAACTGTACTTAAGCTATACTCATGCCAGCCAAATATATCGTTGTCGGTAAGAACCCCAAGCCCCAGTTATCGGCTTTGCACCTAAACCCTTAATTTTTACAGACTTTAGGTGTAGATAATGAACTTTAGGCGCAAGCCTGTTTTTAAGTATTAGTACCCTGCTATTGCAGCCCAAATAATCTCTGGATTGATTTACTTATTTAAACCCAAGTCTTTTGCTTTCAACTCTAACAAAAAACGGTATTCTTTAGATTCGTTGTAATTTTGTCTGAATAATAAATATATCACAAATATAAAAATTATAAAAGCCGATATAACAATAGGACTTTGACTTGGATAATTATTTAAAGCAACGACGGCACCGAGAAGGGCAGCACCAGCACCCCCACTAATATTGATTATATTTGATATTGTAATTTTTGGGACAGACCTTCCAATATCTTTTCTATATTTTAGGTATGTATTTACATACTCAATTTCTTCTTTTGAGTATTCTTCCCAATTATGATTTACACCCTCCAAATAATCAATAACTTTGAATTCCAATTTTTCTGCTACCGTAAGATCT
Organism: uncultured archaeon; assembly: GCA_902386135.1. Classification (GTDB taxonomy): domain Archaea; phylum Halobacteriota; class Methanosarcinia; order Methanosarcinales; family Methanoperedenaceae; genus Methanoperedens. Next base: position 11,442 of record CABMIB010000081.1, on the reverse strand, counting down.
CTGATTAATATGAGATGTTCAAGTCTTTTTTTATCTGAATGATATTTAGCCCAAAGGTATTCTTCTGATTCACAAAATCTAAATTTGATTTTTTTGCTTACAGGTAGAATGTCTTCAATGTATACGTAGGTGTGACTGGGGTACATTATATAATCTGGAAAATAAATTGTATTTTTGCTTTCGACAAGTACATAGCTTCCAGATTTTATATTATTTATAAATCCTTCTGTAATTTTAATTTTCATCATTTTATTTGAACATCCAGATGTTATGCATTTTTATTTAACTAAAGTATTTAAGACTTATCATAACATTGAACCCATCCAATAATTCCAACTTTTCAAATTACCTATTGTCTTCAGGGTTAAAATTCAGCTATTGGACAGGATTAACAAGATAGATTTTTTACATTTCATCCTGTTAATCCTGTTATCCTGTCTAATTATTGGATAGGCTATATAACAGTGGCTTTGCTATGAACTCTCGATTTTTAACGACTTTAGGCGCAGATGCAACTTCAAGTGCAAAGCACACGATATCAATACCATTATATCCCTCAAAATCCTATCAGGGGGCTATGATTAAGCTTGAAGCGCTTTATTCCGGCAAAGCCAAGACAGTGTTTAAGACCGATGATCCGAAAAAGCTGATAATGGAGTTCAGGGACAGCCTGACAGCTTTTGACGGCAAGAAAAAAAGCGAAGCACCGAAAAAAGGTTATTACAACGCCCAGATATCTGCAAAGCTCTTCAAGCTGCTTGAGGAGAAGGGCATCAGGACACATTTTGACAGCATGTTATCGGATAACGAGATGGCAGTGGATTCTGTTGATATCATAAAGATCGAGGTCATCGTCAGGAATATCGCGGCTGGCTCTCTTACGAAGAAATACCCGTTCAAGACAGGGCAAAAACTTGATCCTCCGATATTGCTTTTCGATTACAAGAGCGATGAACACGGCGACCCTATGATCAATGACGATATTGCGCTGGCCCTGGGGCTTGCCACGAAAGAAGAGCTCCTGAAGATAAGAAAGATCGCGCTTAAGATAAATTCGATACTTGTCGGATATCTGGACAAGAAAAATCTGCTGCTTCCTGATTTCAAGCTTGAGTTCGGAAGGCGCGGCGGCGAAATAGTGCTGGCTGATGAGATATCATGCGATACCTGCCGCTTCTGGGACAAGACCACAGGTGAATCGCTTGATAAGGACGTGTTCAGGTTCGATAAGGGAGACCTCGTGGCGGCTTATATGGAAGTGGCTAAAAGGATAGTGCCTGAGATATTTTGATTTTAAGAAGCCCTTCGAGCCAGCTTTCGTTTTTATGCATTATGCTGAAGCTAGTGAACCAAGCGCAAGCTATATATCACAACAAAATAGATTAAATTCGGTCTACTGGAAACTGTAGACTTTCGGGAAAGTGGTATCTAGTACATCTTAATTTCGATAGGATGCTTATGGAAACAGGGAATAGTCGTGGTTAGTTGTTACTATTTATAACCTGTTTTATTTTCCGGAAAAGATAAAAAGATAAACGAGGAGTGATCGACTTTGCTAAGTAAAAAAATCTGGATTTGTGTGGCGGTTTTGCTGATCACCTCTGCAGTGGGAACTGCAGCGGCGATTGAACCGACATCGAATGCAATAACTGCTAAAGCGGGGAGTATAGGATTGAAAATTACGCCTGAAGAAGTGATTTCTAAGGCGATCGATAAGGTGGGGAATGTAGAATCAAAGCTCACACCTGAGGAAATGATAGCTAAAGATAGGAAAAAAGAACAAAAGCTCACACCCAAAGAGTTACTTGGGGAACTTATATTCTTCGATGCCAATTTATCAGAACCAAAAGGTCAGGCTTGTGAGGATTGTCATGGTAAAGATGTAGGTTGGACTGGTCCAAATGAAGCATCAAACGTACTTAGAGGGGGAGTTTATCATGGAGCAAATGTATCAAGATTTGGAAATCGCAAGCCACCTACAATTGCATACTCGACATTTGCACCAAATTTCCGTTTAGATAATGCAACTACTGGAGCATTCGTAGGAGGAGAATTCTGGGATGGCAGGGCAACGGGAGAAATAAGAGGGACCGCCGCTGCAGATCAAGCTACTGGACCTTTCCTAAATCCTCTGGAGATGAACAATCCAAATGGAGATGTAGTTGTGGATAAAGTATGTACGTCCAGTTATGTAGATCTATTTAAGCAAGTATGGGGAAGCAATGCCTGCGATGATAAGAAAAAAGCATTTGATGATATAGCATTCTCAATCGTTGCTTTCGAGGCATCTAAAGAGGTAAGTCCATTTACTTCAAAATATGATGCATATCTGGATGGGAAAGTTAAATTGACCGCCAAAGAAATGAAAGGGCTGGAGTTATTTAAAGGAAAAGCCATATGCGATCAATGTCATATAGCAGATCTTGGTCATGATGGAAAACATCCATTGTTTACAAACTTCATCTACGGAGATCCAGGAACTCCTAGAAATCCGCAAAATCCTTTCTATAATGAAACAGAGTTTAATCCGTTAGGAGCTGCATATATAGATCCAGGTCTTGCCGGCCATATACAAAATGATCCGAACTTGTTGAAATATCAAAGGATAAATTATGGCAAATTTAAAGTGCCAACTTTGAGAAATGTAGATAAAAGACCAAATGAAACATTTGTAAAAAGATATATGCATAACGGTTTCTTCAGCAGCTTACAAGATGTAGTCCATTTCTATAATACCAGAGACGTCTTGCCTGTTTGTGGCTTTAGTGGCAGTGAGATCGGTAAAAATTGTTGGCCATTACCTGAGGTAGCATTGAATGCAAATCCAAAGGTTGGTCACCTAGGACTGACCGATGAAGAGGAGGAGGACATCGTAGCGTTCTTGAATACGCTCTCTGACGGCTTCGTTCCACATAAATAACCCAAAAATCCATTCGAGAGTGCGGGCGGTTTATGATCGCACGCACACTTTGTTATTTTTTAGGTAGACCTTCACTTTTCTGCCAAACCCTTATATAAGATTGTTATGAATACCCAGAGATATTATGCAAATGCAATCGAAGCCTCCCCTGGCTAAGCGATTGAAGACTCTGATTATAGGTGAGGCGCGCAATCCTTTTGATTCAAAAATTTTTCATAAACTTTCACTGATAGCGCTTTTTGCCTGGGTCGGGTTGGGGTCAGATGCCCTCTCCTCCTCCTCCTATGGTCCTGAAGAAGCCTTCCTGGCACTGGGGCAGCATACATACCTGGCCATCTTTGTGGCTCTTGCCATAACACTGACCATCTTTGTAATCAGTACGAGCTACTCTCAAATAGTCGAACTTTTTCCCACAGGCGGCGGCGGATATCTCGTTGCCAGCAAATTACTATCTCCGGGTTTCGGGATGCTATCCGGCTGCGCGCTGCTCATTGACTATGTACTTACTATCGCCATTTCTATTGCAAGCGGTGTGGATGCGATTTTCAGCTTTTTCCCTATAGGCTGGCATTCGTTCAAACTCGAGTTCGCAATAATGGTAATTTTCATGCTCATACTATTGAACCTGCGGGGAGCAAAAGAATCCGTGCTTTCCTTGGTACCTATCTTCATGCTCTTTATAATCACACATGTTTTTGTGATAATATACGCATTCGGCACGCACCTGACGAACCTGCATGTAGTGATGAATAGTACTGCGGCTGATGTTAATAACGTCAGTCTTGAAATCGGGTTCGCTGGGATGCTCTTCCTTATCCTGCACTCCTATAGTATGGGTGCGGGAACGTATACGGGAATTGAAGCTGTCAGCAATGCAATGCCGATACTCAGGGAACCCAGGGTGCAGACCGCCAAACGTACCATGCGCTTTATGGCAATTTCCTTAGCATTCATGGTAATCGGATTGATGTTCGCATATATCTTTTACAGCGTTGGGCCGCAGTCCGGCAAGACCTTGAATGCCGTTCTATTCGAAAGTATTGCGAAAGGTTGGGGGAATCCCGGATATTACTTTGTGCTCGTGACGCTCATTTCGGAAGCCGTATTGCTTTTCGTGGCAGCCCAGACAGGATTCCTGGACGGCCCGAGGGTGCTGGCAAATATGGCTCTGGATCGCTGGGTCCCGACGAAGTTCGCCACACTGAGCGACCGTTTTGTGACACAGAACGGAGTTCTGATAATGGGTGTAGCTGCACTGGCAATGATACTTCTCACGCAGGGTTCGGTTATATTCCTCGTCGTGCTTTACAGCATCGCGGTCTTTATCACATTTATCCTCTCCCAGGCCGGAATGGTGCGCTACTGGTGGAAATTTAGGGAGAGAGTTAAACAGTGGAAGAAGAAACTCCTGATCAATGGCATCGGGCTGGTTATGACGGTTTTCATACTTGTTTCGGTGATCATAGTCAAATTTAATGAAGGCGGCTGGATAACCCTGCTTATTATCGCTGCATTTGTCGGGGTAGTAATCGTCATAAGAAGCCATTACGATAATACTGCTAAACTTATTAAAAAACTGAATAACCTTGTACCGGCGGTTAATTCTTCACATTCAGGAGATATTCTCGGTATAATTAAAAACGGGAAACAGATACATGAATTTGATCCACAGGCTAAAACTGCGGTCTTGCTTGTGAATGGTTTTAACGGGTTAGGACTCCAGGCACTCTCAAGTATATTCAGGTTATTCGGAGGGATATACAAAAATTTTATCTTTGTCCATATCGGTGTGATCGATGCCGGTGTTTTCAAAGGGACGGAAGAGATCGAGAGCCTCCAGACCCAGGTAAAAGATGAAATAAGTCGCTATGTAACCTTCATTCAGCAGCATGGTTATTATGGTGAAGGTTTCACTTCGATAGGCACTGATGTTGTTGATGAGATAGTAAAGATGGCACCGAGGATCTTAGAGCGTTTTCCGAATGCTGTCTTCTTTGGCGGGCAGATCGTTTTCCCGAATGGTTCATTGCTCTCGCGGTGGCTTCATAACTACACCGTTTTTGCCTCGCAAAAAGAGTTGTATTCCCAGGGGATCCCTTTTATCATACTGCCGATCAAGGTGTAGGCGTCAGGTAATAAAGTCGGAATAATGAAGGGAAGACAGTACTGTTTTTAAACCTATCAGATCGACCAGAAGTATACTTATTCTCACCAGAACCGAGAACGCAAGTGCCGTCGCGGGAAGAATCCCGAACAATGAAAAGACCAGGATCATCCCGCCTTCCATTAAACCCAGGCCCGCCGGAGATATGGGCACGAACATCAGTATGGTTATCAGAGGGTGAAGTAAAAAGAAAGCAAAGAACGGAAGCTGGATCCCAAGGGCTTTTCCCAGGTAAAACCACTGCAAACCTGCAAAAACCCATCCGATCATATATAATATTAAAATAGCGTTGATGCTGCCTTTTATCTGGATACTGCGTTCTTTAAAAAACGAAAGTTTTTCCGTGAATCTTTTGAAAAAAGGCAGCTTACCGATAAATTTTGAAGTCATGCTCTCACTATGCCATGATATCATCAACATTAAAATTCCCGCAACAAGCAGGAGAACAGCGCCTATACTTACCGAAATAAGCAGGTCTTTACTGATAGGTGTACGTGAGGAAATGTAGAATACAGCCGCGACAGCCCCTGCCACCTTGAGTATAAATTCAATGCCCTGCGGTGCGAAAATGCATGCCATCCCGTCGGTTATCCTGGTTCCAGCATTTTTTTTCAGTATGGGTGGAGTCAAAAAATACCCGCTCCGTCCGGGAGTTATATCGCCTACGATCATCCCGCCCATATGTGAGAGGAATACGGTAGGAAACCTGATTTCATATCCGATCCGTATTAACAGGTAGTTAAGGCGGCCTGCAAGGATGATATTCAAGAATAAATATGATATACAGGCCAAAATGAAAAATAAATAATTGGTTTTTATAAGAACGGAAACTATTTCTTTTATATCGAGTTTACTTAAAATAAAAGCAATTATTAATACGCCTGCGATTATTTGAACAAAAATACTGCGAGTTCTCATCGTATAGCCATAATATCGTCTTTCATGGTTAAATGCTTTGTATTAGAAAACAGGGGTTGATTTTTAATAAATTAAGGTTCCATCCATGATTTTTTTTATTTTTTAAACCATAAAGGACATAACTAAATATATACTATAACATTGTAAAATAAAGTCCGGAGAAATACATTGGAAGACGTTATCATAAAAATCAAAGGCATGATGTGTGAGCACTGCGAAAAAGTGATCCATGACGCTGCCGTTAGCGTTAAAGGAGTCAAAAAAGCAAAAGCCGATTTTAAAAAAGGCGAAGTAAAAGTCTCATTCGATACTTCCATAACAGACCTTGAAACAATAAAAAGGGCTATTGCAGACACAGGATACCTGGTCCTTGAAGAGCCACAGGCATGTCCGGTTCCATTACCGGCCGAACAGTCTGCTATCCCGCCTGAGGTAAAAGAGGTAACCGGGGCAGAAACAGCCGGAGCGAGCGAGTTAAGAAAATTAACCCTGGGCATTACGGGTATGAGCTGCGCCTCGTGCGCCCAGAACATCGAGCGGGCGCTTAACAAGGTAAATGGAGTTAAGAAAGTCTCGGTCAATTTCTCGCTTGAGCGGGCGATGGTGGAATACGACCCTGCACAGGTGAACCCGAAAACTCTGGAGAAAGCCGTAACCGACATTGGATACGGGGTGGTAAAGCGCGATATCACGCTCAAGATTGGCGGAATGCACTGTGCATCGTGTGCCATCAACATCGAGAAAGCTCTTCTGAAGACAGAAGGCATCGTCTCAGCTAACGTGAGTTTCCCTCTTGAACAGGCAAAGATAACATACGACCCTGAGATCATCCCGGTCTCTGGCATCAAAAAAGCTGTGGAGGATGTGGGTTATACAGCGTCAGAGAAATTGGTGAAGGGAGATGCGGACAGGGAGCAGAGAGCCAGGGAGACGGAGATAAAAAAGCAGAAGATAAATTTTATAATCGCCCTGATCCTCGCGGTCCCGATATCACTCGGCGATATGGGACGCAACATAGCATGGCTTGCACCTTACTCTCCTAAATTTTTCCAAAATGATATAGTGCTTTTCATTCTTGCTACTATCGTAATGTTATTCCCGGGGCGCCAGTTCTTCGAAGGTACGTACAAAGGACTGAAGCACGGCGTGACGGATATGAACCTGCTTATCGCAACGGGAACGGGAGCAGCCTATGTCATCAGCGTAGCCGGGACCTTCTTTAATCTTGGCGAGGCATACAAGCATACATACTACGATACCGCAGCCCTGCTCATTATGTTCATAGTTCTCGGACGCTACCTTGAGGCACTCACCAAAGGAAAGACTTCCGAAGCTATCCGCAAACTCATGGGATTGCAGGCAAAGACCGCCCGAATCATTGTGAACGGGGAGGAGAAAGAAATACCTGTTGAGAGCGTGAAGGTAGGCGATACCGTGGTCGTCCGTCCGGGTGAGAAGATACCTGTTGATGGTAAGGTGGTTGAAGGTCTTACTGCTGTGGATGAGTCCATGATAACAGGTGAGAGCATACCCGTGGAGAAGACCGCAGGCTCGGAAGTTATCGGCGCTACCATGAACAAGACAGGCATGATAAAATTCACAGCCACCAAGGTCGGCGCAGATACTGCTCTGGCACAGATAATCCAGCTTGTTGAGAACGCACAGACACAAAAAGCGCCTATCCAGAAGCTTGCTGATATAGTCGCAGGGCATTTCATCCTTGCAGTACATGCTCTGGCTCTGCTTACGTTCTTTTTCTGGTTCTTCATCGGGTTTGAATATTTCAATGTGCCAGTTACTTACGGGATGGGAACAATTTCTCCTTTCCTGTTCTCGCTGCTGATATCCATAACCGTGTTGATCATTTCCTGCCCCTGCGCAGTGGGACTTGCGACGCCGACAGCTATCATGGTCGGGACTGGTAAAGGCGCTGAGAACGGAATTCTCATCAAAGGTGGCGAGGCGCTTGAGAGAGCGCAGAAGTTGGATACCATAGTATTTGATAAGACGGGCACCCTGACAAAAGGAGAACCTGCGCTTACCGACATTGTAGCGACCAGAGGTACTGAGAGCGAAGTGCTCAAGCTTGCGGCAATCGCCGAGAAGGGGTCTGAGCACCCGCTCGGTGAGGCTATACTCAAAGGCGCAAAGGCGCGCGGCATTGATGTCCCGGATGCGGAGGCGTTCAGGGCGATACCGGGAAGGGGCGTGGAAGTGAAATACGGCGGAAAGAGGCTCATGATCGGCACACGCAAGCTGATGATGGAGAATGGCATAGACATACTGCCCGCAGACAGCAGGATGGAGAAACTCGAACACGACGGGAAGACTGCAATGCTGGTATCACTGGACAGCGAGCTAATGGGGATAGTCGCAGTTGCGGATACCCTGAAGGAGAACTCTAAAGATGCTGTACATGAGCTGCGAAAAATGGGATACAGTGTGGCGATGATAACAGGCGATAACAGGAGGACTGCGGACGCAATCGGAAAGCAGGTCGGCATTGATACCGTGCTGGCAGAGGTGCTTCCGGAAGACAAAGCTTCAGAGGTCAAGAAACTCCAGGCTGAAGGCAAAAAGGTAGCGATGGTGGGCGATGGCATAAACGATGCCCCGGCGCTGATGCAGTCGGACGTGGGGATCGCAATAGGCAGCGGTACCGACGTGGCAATAGAATCTGCACAGATAGTCCTGATAAGGAACGATGTGCGGGACGTGGCGAAAGCGATCAAGCTTAGCAAACTCACGCTCAATAAGATAAAGCAGAACCTCTTCTGGGCTTTCTTCTATAACTCTGTGGGCATCCCGATAGCAATGGGTATCCTGTATCCTTTCACTCATCCGCCGTACCTGATAAATCCGGCGCTTGCTGCTGCTGCGATGGCTGCAAGCTCCGTTACCGTAACGACGAACACGCTCCTGATGAAACGCGCTAAATTGAAGGGGTGAATCTATGGAAAAAAATCTTGGGCTCTACAGTTTATTTGCAAGCCTTGCCACATCTGTTATTGTTGAGCTCCTGTTCTATACTCTTGCCATGCAGAAGGTGCGGGAGAGTATAATGCACAATAATATGATGTACACGACCGTGGATGTTTACGGAGGAATGGTGTTCGTGTTCATACTTTCGATGATAGTGGCGGCGTCGATATGGCCGGGGGTTATTGAGAAGAGGATGAGGAAGCGGTGATGGCTTGTTTGTCTTTATTAAATATGCGTATTACAAAAAAATTATATGCAGTTTTTTGCTTGGAACATATAGAATAATTAGTTATTATAAAGTTACCGCTATACTCAGGCAACAGTGTAAAAAGGTATGTTTCTTAATGCTATGTTGAATTAAAAGAGCAATTTGCATTTTTTGGTGCTATATAGAACAGTTTGTCAGCTCGTTTTTGAATTACCCCAAATGTAGAATTTTCTGATGGTTCATCTGTAACTTCAGCATGTAACATGTAAGTTCCAGAATGGAATTTACACTGTAATCTGGAAGTATTGATGACCAAATACCATATACCATAATAGTTTTCTCCCAACATGAATGTCTCATTGGATTGAGTTTCTTGAGTTCTGTTTATTTTAATGTTATCAACATACTGTGTAAGGTTGCTATTGGAGTTTATTTTATCTAACCTTATATAATTAAAATTGTACGGAATACCTGTTTCTTTGATTGTAAAGGTTAAATTATCAGCATTATCAATTGATTGTGGAAATTCTTCTATCGAATAAGAACCTGCTAAAAGATATGAAGGTAATATCACGATGTCTAATAATAAGCGAGAATATAAATCTTGGAAAATTATAAGCAAAATACCTATGATAATAAAAAGAATTGGCAGTCTATAGTTTTGCTCAATTAAATTTCTATGAATTTCTTTGATTTTTTCGGTTATTCCACTACCCAATAAATCAAAAAATAACCAAAGACTTATAAGGATAATAGAAAAACCATACAAATAGGCGATTTTATTATACCATGGTGGCAAATAATTGTAATATACAGTCGTAATAAAAATAAAAATAAAAATAAAAATTGAATCAATAAACCAGACAAAAGCGTAAATAAAGCTGAGTTTAAATAACATTCGTGTATTTTTTTTAAAGTCATCATTCCTTTTTTGAGGCTCTATATATATTGAAATCCCTTTGAAAATAAAAAACAAAAAAATTATCAAAAATTCTACTAACAAAAAAGTTATCAAACCATTAACAAAACCATATAGGTTAGCATTCAATATAATAACATTATTATTGAAAAAATCATTAATTTTTAATACAACTGCTGTTACGACACCCAATAAAGTTAATGCAAGAGTAATTTCTTCAATATCTTTTGTCACATTGAATTCTCCTTTGATGTTTAGACCCACTTATAAATTGATGAGCGGATATAAATGTGTATCGTAAGTTATTTTGATGGTGTTAACTTAAGATTAATATTGTACAACCTTTTTGTGTTTTATCGGAAAGAGGAACAGATAAAACACCGCAAAGTTCGCAAAGAGCGCAAAGGATAGCAATAATAACTCTTTGCGAACTTTGCGTTCTTTGCGGTGAGAGATCGTGATTTACCTAATATGCTGCCGAATATTAACATTAAGTTAACAGCATCGTTATTTTAACAATAAACGTGACTACAATTTACCATAACCCCGTATAAATGTACGATATCCACACATAGCCTTTTTCACATTAATACCTGTATTCCAATACACTTGCCGACCACCTCCCGTCCATTCCCCACAGAACCATTGAAGCAGCCCGGCGCCCACAGGTGATCGCCACTTCCTGAGATGGGGAACTCTTACCTTATAGCCAGGCTCTTAAATAATCGGAAAACCAGTGAACTGCGAATTTTCCGTGGAATATCCCTAAGAGCCTGTCTGAATAGTCAATAATGGCATTCTGTAAAAGTTACAGATGGCTTTTAACCTATCCGTAACTATTAGTCCATTACGATGTGTTCAGTGTCCGTTAATTATACGGACACCTGTTCAACTTCTTCTAAGAAGGAGAACAAAGACTCAGGCTTACCAATGACACCCCCACGCTCAAATGCTTTTTTTATATGCTCGGACTGGGTGTATTTTCTCGCTTTTTCAATGCTTTCCCATTCCATGAGAACCACAAGCTCATTCGGGTTATCAGCAATACGGAAGAGACGTCCCCCTTTAGCACCATACTCTTTGCGGATATCAGCTAACCCATCGAACATAGGTTTCCACGTTTCATAGTCTTTGACTTTACCTCGAAACATTAAATATGCCATAATTTTCCTCCACTCTCTCACTCGTTAAAGATACACTGCTGTATCTATCCTCAGTGACATAAATATTTATACAAATCAAGTTTGAATCTCTTTGTTCGGTAATATTTTGTAGTCTGTCTCTTGAGGTCTTCCAAGGATTGCGGTAGTGTAGATCCAAGAACTTCATCT